>JBDSOT010000175.1:0-3709 GCA_039914705.1 Gammaproteobacteria bacterium
CGTCAATTCCATCGAGGCTGGTATCGAGTTCGCTGATAAGAACGGCTACCCCGTTATTCTCCGGCCGTCATTCACCATGGGCGGCAGCGGCGGCGGCATCGCCTACAACCTCGAAGAATTCGAGGACATTGCTGCGCGTGGCCTTGATCTTTCACCGACCACCGAAGTGCTGATCGAGGAATCTCTGCTCGGTTGGAAAGAATTTGAGATGGAAGTGGTGCGCGACCGCAAGGACAACTGCATCATCGTGTGCTCCATCGAAAATTTCGACCCGATGGGTGTACACACCGGCGATTCCATCACTATCGCACCTGCGCTCACGCTGACCGACAAGGAATATCAGATCATGCGCGATGCCTCGCTGGCGGTGTTGCGCGAGATCGGTGTGGAGACCGGCGGGTCGAATGTGCAATTCGCTATCAATCCAGCCGACGGGCGCATGATCATCATCGAGATGAATCCGCGCGTATCGCGTTCCTCGGCGCTCGCCTCCAAGGCCACCGGATTTCCCATCGCGAAGGTTGCCGCGAAACTCGCAGTCGGGTACACCCTGGACGAGCTTTCCAATGAGATTACCGGCGGCGTTACACCGGCCTCGTTCGAGCCGACCATCGATTATGTTGTGACGAAGATTCCGCGTTTTACCTTTGAAAAATTTCCGCTCGCCGATTCACGCCTCACCACACAGATGAAATCGGTGGGCGAGGTCATGGCTATTGGCCGCACCTTTCAGGAATCTTTGCAAAAGGCGATACGCAGCCTGGAGACCGGCGTTGATGGATTTAATGAAAGGGTCGATTTAGCGGCGCCCGATGCCCTGGACAAGATCAGCACGGAGCTGCGCGTGCCGCGTGCCGAGCGCCTGTGGTATATCGGCGATGCCTTCCGCGCCGGTATGAGCGTCGAAGAGGTGCATGCACTTTGTTATATTGACCGCTGGTTTTTAGTGCAGATTAAAGAGTTGATCGACATAGAAGCGGAGGTGCGCAAACTGTCAGGCTCCAAACTCGATGTTGCTCAAGTCTATGCCCTCAAACGCAAGGGTTTTTCCGATGCCCGCCTGGCGCATTTAACCGGCATGAGCGAGACGGACTTTCGCGCACTGCGTCACAGTTTTAACGTACGCCCCGTCTACAAGCGCGTGGATTCCTGCGCCGCCGAATTCGCGTCCAGCACGGCCTATCTTTATTCGACCTACGAAGAAGAATGCGAGGCCCTGCCCAGCGAGCGTAAAAAAATAATGGTATTGGGCGGTGGGCCGAACCGCATCGGCCAAGGCATCGAGTTCGATTACTGTTGCGTGCAGGCCGCGTTGGCCATGCGCGAGGACGGCT
Source organism: Gammaproteobacteria bacterium (assembly GCA_039914705.1). Taxonomy (GTDB): domain Bacteria; phylum Pseudomonadota; class Gammaproteobacteria; order SURF-13; family SURF-13; genus JBDSTW01. The sequence goes on from JBDSOT010000175.1 coordinate 1,335, forward strand.
ATGAAACCATCATGGTCAACTGCAATCCCGAAACCGTGTCTACCGATTACGACATTTCCGACCGTCTTTATTTTGAGCCGCTGACATTGGAAGACGTGCTGGAGATCATCCATGTGGAAAAACCCACGGGCGTGATCGTGCAATACGGCGGCCAGACCCCGCTCAAGTTGGCCCGCCCCCTGGAAGCGGCAGGCGCGCCGATCATCGGCACCTCGCCGGACTCCATTGATCTTGCCGAAGACCGCGAGCGTTTTCAGAAAATGATCACCAAGCTCGGCCTGCGTCAGCCGCCGAATCGCACGGCACGCGACCCGGAAGAGGCCGTGCGGCTGGCGCAAGAAATCGGTTACCCATTGGTGGTGCGCCCGTCGTATGTGCTGGGTGGACGTGCCATGGAGATCGTGCACTATGAGGAAGACCTGCGCCGTTACATGTGTGATGCCGTCAAGGTGTCGCATGACTCGCCGGTGCTGCTTGATCGTTTTCTGAATGATGCAATAGAGGTTGACGTGGATGCTATTTGCGACGGCAAGGATGTTCTTATCGGCGGCATAATGGAACATATAGAGCAGGCCGGTGTGCACTCGGGCGACTCGGCATGCTCGCTGCCGGCCTTTACCTTGAGCACGAAAATTCAAGATCAGTTACGCGAACAAATGAAATTAATGGCACACGAATTGCGTGTAATCGGCCTGATGAATACCCAATTTGCCATTCAGGATGAACAAATTTTTGTGTTGGAGGTAAACCCGCGCGCCTCGCGCACCGTGCCTTTTGTTTCCAAGGCTACCGGCCGGTCTCTTGCGAAGATCGCTGCACGCTGCATGGTCGGCAAAAGTTTGGCGGAACAAGGCATGACCCAGGAAATTATCCCCTCGTATTTTTCCGTAAAAGAAGCGGTATTCCCATTCATCAAATTTCCCGGTGTGGATACTCTGCTGGGGCCGGAGATGAAGTCCACCGGCGAGGTGATGGGCGTAGGGCGTAGCTTCGGCGAGGCCTTCGCAAAATCACAGCGGGCTGCGGGTGCGAGCCTGCCGCGTGGTGGCCGGGCATTTGTCAGTGTGCGCGATTCGGACAAGAAGCATGTCGTTGAGGTGGTGCGCGCCCTGATCGATCAGGGTTTCAAGGTGTTTGCTACACGCGGCACCGCTCGCATATTGACTGAAGCCAAGCTCGCACACAGCGCAGTGAATAAGGTTACCGAAGGACGTCCGCATATCGTCGACATGATTAAAAATGATGAGATCAGCCTGATTGTAAATACTGCGGGAAGCAGGCAGTCTATTACCGATTCTTACGCTATACGGCGTGCCGCATTGCAGCACAAGGTAAGCTATACCACGACGCTGGCCGGTGCCAAGGCCATCTGTCTTGCGCTCACACAACTGGATGCGCTGGCTGTTAACCGTTTGCAGGATTTGCATCAGGAGTTGAAGCATGAGTAAAGTGCCGTTGACTATTAAAGGTGCCGAGAAATTGCGCAGCGAATTGCAGGAACTGAAATCGGTGACGCGCCCGCGCATCATTGCCGCGATCTCCGAGGCGCGCGGACACGGGGATTTGAAGGAAAATGCCGAGTATCATGCCGCCAAAGAGCAACAGAGTTTTACCGAGGGACGCATCGCCGAGATCGAGGGCAAGCTATCCAACGCGCAGATCATCGACGTCAGCACCGTTAACGCCAACGGCAGGGTCGTGTTCGGTGCCACGGTGGATCTGGTTAGCGAGGAAACCGGACAGCAGGTAACTTACCAGATCGTCGGCGATGATGAGGCCGACATCAAGACCGGCATGATCTCGATCAGCTCGCCTATTGCGCGTGCATTGATCGGCAAAGAGCAGGGCGATGTGGTTGCCGTACAGGCACCCGGTGGGATAAAAGAATATGAAATTGCGGCCCTTCGCTATGTTTGACAAGCTTTCCGCAACTAAAATAGGTCAGCGTGTGTTATTGACGCTGTGGGTAGGTGGCTTGTGGGCGACGGGTTACCTGGTGGTTCCGACCCTGTTTCAGACGCTAGGTGATCCCAGGCTAGCCGGCGAACTTGCCGGTAAGCTTTTCAGTGTGATGAACTATGTTGGCCTGGTATGTGGCACGCTATTGCTGGGGGTAATTATTTTCGAGGGCGAACGTGTTTGGCAGTTATGGGTGCTGATTGCAATGCTCGCCCTATCCGCTATCGGCGAGTTCGTATTGCAGCCTATGATCGGCCTGCTTAAGGCAGAAACTCCCACCGGCTTCGTTGAGGGCAGCCCGGCAGCTGCCCATTTTGCTATGCTGCACGGTATATCATCGCTGCTATTTCTCGCCGCCAGCCTACTGGGGCTGGCCCTGGTTGCGTTCGGTGTTAGCCGGAGTAATACGGATTAAT
>JBDSOT010000037.1:0-7026 GCA_039914705.1 Gammaproteobacteria bacterium
ATCGAGTACAGCTTCCAGATATTCACCAGTACCAGGCCGGTGAGTGATACGAAGACCGTTCCATATTCCTTGCGCAACGCCTTTTTCCAATCGTAACGGTAACCCTTCAGCGAAGCGCCGATGCCGCGCAGATTCGGCCAGAAACGGTTTACACGCCGCTGGTAATCTTCGTAGACCGCGCCGAATTTATTTTTAAGATAATTTTCTTCTGCTGCGGTAATGGCCAAATAAATGTACAAAAAGAACGGAATAACGAAAAAATAAATCCACGGCGAGCCGTAAACAATGCCTACGCCGGACAGTATAAGAAGATTGCCTACGTACATCGGGTTGCGTGTGTGCGCGTACAAGCCTTGATCCACCAAATCATCGGCATAAACACGGCGATCCTTGCCGCCGCGTTTGATATAGGCGAAACCGATGACCAGTAGCCGAAAGCCTTGCCCCAGCAAGGCAATGGCAATACCGAAGGCGACCACAAAACGATCCAGGCGTGGGTCACCCAGAAATAGAGCAGGTTTGGTAAAGAGCACCAGCAGTATGTAGATGAGCGGAAACAGACCGTTACGAAATCGGAAGAAAAAATTCCCGGAGGTCAGCAACCATTGGTCGAGCGGCGATTGTTTGTTTTGGGAAGCGTTATTTTCCAATGAATCCGAGGGTTGGTTCATTTGATTGCCAGCATCCCGCAGAAATTGTACCAGCGGAAAAACGCATCGCAGCCGCTAAAGCCGTTGTCGAGCAGCAGCGCGCGATTTTCGTCGTAGTGATATGGCACCAGCACATTTTCCAGCGCCTCGCGTTTTTGCGCGATCTCCATCTCGCTGTAGCCATTGTGCTTTTTAAAGTCGTAGTAATATTTCATGAACAGGCGATTGACAGTGGAATTTTCGCTCAGCACCTTTTCGATCAGGATCAGGCAGCCGCCGGGGTTAAGCCCGCTGACAATATTCTGAATAAGCTTTTCGCGATACAGCGGGCGCACGAACTGTAGGGTAAGATTCATGATTACCACGGAGGCGTTGGTGATCGTTATAGGCTTATTGATATCGGCGTGAACGAGTGAGTATTTATGCGAAAAGGCCGTTTCCTGCATTTTTCGCTTAGCCCTTTTCAGCATCTCGTCCGAAGAGTCGATGCCGACACAGGTAACGTCCGGCGGAATTTGGTTTTCAATGGCAAGGAAGGTGGTGCAGGTGGAGCAGCCCAGATCGTAAAGATTGGTGCCGCTGACGGCGAAGTCGGCACACATCTCGCCGATCATGCGTTGCGTTTCCTGGTAAAAAGGCACGGAGCGGTCGAGCATGTCATCGAACACCTCTGCGGTCTCTTTGCCAAAATCAAAGTTTTGGATTAATCCCCGTTTCTCACTGAAAAGCTTGTCTTTACTCATGCTGAATGGATCTCACCGGTTTGGCAGTTGCCAAGAGTACCCAGCGGACGCTTTTCATGCAAGGTCAGTTGAGCGGCAGCCAGGCAACCTGCCTAAATAACGCAGGCATGGACGCGCCGGCGTTAAACTGGCGGGCTTTATAAAGTAGAATGAGCAGCATGCGTGGCGGCAAGTTACCCTTAAGCTTATAAATCCCCGATAAATGGCGGCTATTGATGAATTCTCAGAGCATAAATCCTGCCCCACCGGAGTTATCGGTGGTCGTTCCCGTGCATAACGAGGAGGGTAATATCGAGCCGCTGATAGGCGAAATCCGCGCAGCCCTGGACGGCGTACTGGATTATGAGGTCATCTATGTTGACGACGGCAGTAGTGATGCCACACTGCAACGCTTGATAGCGCTACGCAATGGGTTTAATCGCCTGCGCATCCTCAATCACCGCAAAAGTTGCGGGCAAAGCACGGCCGTGCTGACTGGCGCACGCGCGGCCCGCGCGGCCTGGATTGTCACCCTCGACGGCGATGGCCAGAACGATCCGGCCGATATTCCCGCGCTGCTGGCGGCACGTAGCGGCGCGGATGGCCCGCAACTGATCTGTGGTCGCCGCCGCAGGCGCAACGATAGCTGGTTGAAACGTCTGTCGTCGCGCGTTGCCAACCGCGTGCGCGCCGGATTGTTGAAGGATAATACACCCGACACTGGCTGCGGACTCAAACTGTTCAGCCGCTCGGCCTTTCTGGCCTTGCCGCATTTTGATCATATGCACCGCTTTCTGCCGGCATTGATGTTGCGCAACGGCGGGCGTGTCGTGAATGTTGATGTCAACCATCGGGCGCGTGGACATGGCAAATCAAATTACGGCCTGCACAATCGCCTATGGGTCGGTATCATAGATATGTTCGGCGTCATGTGGTTGCAGCGCCGCACTAAATTGCCGGTTATCTTGGAGAAATAATGAGCTATGGATAAAAATCACATTTGGTTGATCATCGGCTTTGCTGGCCAAGCTCTGTTTTCCATGCGCTTCCTTGTACAATGGTTTCAAAGCGAGCGCCAGCGGCGCAGCATTATCCCCGTCGAATTCTGGTACTTCAGCCTGGCGGGCGGGCTTACCCTGCTTGCTTACGCGATCCATCAAACCGACCCCGTGTTTATCGTCGGCCAACTCACCGGCCTGTTTGTTTATGCCCGTAATCTGCAGATGATCTTCCGCGAGAAAAAGACCGGTGAGATGCACATCCAGGACGAACAATGATTCATATTTGAATGCGGTATTTATGCCGGTTGATGTTCCCGGAACGTTGTTGCACCGAATTTACGCCCACCCATCTTTTTTATTCCATGACGACAGTCAAGAACGAGCTTTGTGACCACTACGACTAAGTTGGTAATCCTGCTGTTCCTCCTGGCCGCACAGTTTTTCTACACTGGGCTTGGCGTCAGACCCATGGACAAGGTGCAGGAAATCCGCGTCGCCGAAACCGCCATGGCGATGAGCGAAAGCGGCAACTGGGCGGTACCTTATTACAATGGCGAACTGCGTTTGCGCAAACCGCCGCTGGCTTACTGGCTTACGGCCACCAGCTACCGGATGTTCGGGCAGGTAAGTGAATTTGCCGCGCGGTTCACCTCGGCGAGCTTCGCGATACTGACAACCTTCATGCTGTTTTTCTGGGCCAACAAATTGCTGGGCGTGCGCAGCGCCACCCTCATCGCAATCTGCTTCGTGTCCAGTTACATCGCATTGCGTTATTTCCGCAGCAGCGAGACGGATTCGGTTTTATTATTCTTCGTGGTCACAGCGTGTTTCATTGGCTATCAAATTCTTTATGAGCGCCCGAGTCTTGCGCGCGTATTGTTGCTGCATCTGTGCATGGGCCTGGGTTTTTTAACCAAGGGTCCGGCGGCCATCGTCATACCGCTGTTGCTGATACTGATATGTACCGTGAAGGATCGGCAGCTTCATCTTTGGCGCAAGTTGTTGCATCCGCTGGGCGTGCTAATCCTACTGGTGACGGCGTTCAGCTGGTACGCATTCATCTTCTATACGATGCCCGATCAGGCGCATCAACTGGTCGGCGCAGAGGTCGATGCCACCTACATCACCGGCCGCCATGCCAATCCCTTGTATTACTATATACCGCGTATCTTCTACTATTTTATGCCGTGGTCGGTGTTCATTATTCCGGCCGGGCTTTGGCTTTACCGGACGCGCCCGCATCCGCCCATCATTAACTACGCAATAATCTGGTTTGCCCTGGCCTTTATCATTTTATCCCTGAATGTTAACAAACAAATCCAGTATGCCTTGCTGCTCACCCCGCCGCTGATGATTCTCATCGGTCATTATCTCAGCGCCAGCGCCGGAAAATATGCGTTTGCCAATCGTATTATTTTTATCGTCGTGCTGAGTCTTGCCGGGCTACTGATGGCAGGTGTGATTGCGAAATGGGGTGGCACGGATAGCGCCGGTCTGTGGCAAATCGCGCTGCTGCTGGGCGGTTCGTTGCTGCCCGTGGTCATCGCGCAGGTGCTTTATCGAGAGGGAGCTATCCCCTACCGCGAATTGCTGCTCGCCGGCATGATCGCCTCCACCTGGGTTTACGGCCAGCGCTACTGGTATAACGCGGACGACATGGAAGGGGCGCAGACCCGGCAGTTCACGCTCAAGGCCAAGACCTATGCGCCGCTGTTCATTTACCGGCAGGCCAACTCGCGCGTGTCGTTTTATGCCGGCCGTGTGGTGCCCGCTATTCAAGACAGCCAGGACATCCCGCCGCTGCTGGATAGATTGGGCCAGCTTTATCTGGTTGTGCGCGCGGCGGATGCCGCCTGGAATCCGCAGGCGATACCCGCAGTCACGGCCACCCGGCTTACCGGGGATGGGCGATTCAGTCTGTGGAAGTTCACGCAAAAAAATCAGCGCGCGGCTAATTAGATGGCGTTGACCATTACCCAATCCGGCGTGGAGCCAGCGCAGATCATCAGCCATTTATTACGCACACCGGCAATACATGTCCAACCCTGATATAAACAGCACCTCCATGAACCTCGCGCGCAATCGGCTTGGTATGCACAAACTATACTTGGCAGGTCTGTGGCTAAGCCTGATTTTAACGGCGTTGTTCACGCGCACCTTGTGGCCGATCGACGAGACGCGTTACGCCTCGGTCGCTTGGGAGATGTGGCTGCGCGGCGATTTCCTCGTGCCTTATTTAAATGGTGAACCCTACAGCCATAAACCGCCGCTGATGTTCTGGCTGTTCCAGGCGGGCTGGTGGGTGTTTGGCGTGAATGAATGGTGGCCGCGCCTGGTGCCGCCGCTGTTTGCCCTGGGCAATCTGTTCCTCACGGCGCGCCTGGCGCGGTTGCTGTGGCCCCCGTTTAAAGATCCGCTTAACGAACGGGTAGCGCGCCACGCGCCGCTGATTTTGCTGGGTTGCCTGGTCTGGACATTTTTTACCACGGTCACGCTGTTCGATATGCTACTGACCTTTTTTACGCTCCTGGGTCTGCTCGGTGTGCTGCATGCCCGGCAGCAAGGCGGCCTGCGCGGCTGGCTGATCCTGGGCGTTGCCATTGGGCTGGGGGTGTTGAGCAAAGGCCCGGTGATTTTATTGCACCTCTTGCCGGTCACCTTGCTCGCTCCTTGGTGGGTCATAGGCGCAGGGCGCGTGCCTAATTGGAAATTATGGTACGGCGGGCTTGTTTGCGCCGTGCTGCTCGGTGCCGGTATTGCCCTCGCATGGGCGATACCGGCCGCGCAGTCGGGCGGGCCGGCCTACGCTCACGCTATCTTCTGGGGCCAGACGGCTGATCGTCTCGTGGCTTCCTTCGCACACCGGCATCTGTGGTGGTGGTATGTGCCCATGTTGCCGGTGTTCCTGTTTCCCTGGTCGTTGTGGCCGCCGCTGTGGCGGGGGTTTAAACAGCTCTGGATCGACTCTCGCCAAACACCGGATACGGGCGTGCGTTTTTGTCTGGCGTGGCTGTTGCCAACATTTATCGTGTTGTCAGTGATCAGCGGCAAACAGGTGCATTACCTGCTGCCCCTGCTGCCTGCCTTTGCACTGCTGGCAAGTTATGCGGTGTTCAGAGAGGGCGGCGACTTGCGGCCTAAAGATGCCTGGCTGCCGGGGATGGGTCTGGTATTAACCGGTCTGGCGCTATCCTGGGTGTCCTATCTGGCGCAGTATTTTCCGCAACCGGGCTGGGCGACGCTGGTCTTGCCGCTGGCCGGATTTATCGTGGCGTGCATAGGGATCATGCTGATTATGGTTCCTGAACAAAGCCGTCGCCAGGGCGTGACGGCGCTCAGCATATCCAGCGTGGTGCTGATTGTGATGATACATTTGAGCGTGGCGCGGGTTGCTGCCCCCACTCTGGATCTCAGGGCCATCGGCAGCTATCTGCATAGCTTGCAGGAGGCGGGCTACCCGATTGCCCATGTCAACAGTTACTACGGCCAGTATCAATTCGTAGGTCGGCTGCATCAGCCCTTGCAGGTGATAGCACGCCACGAGATTGTCTCCTGGATCGAGGCCCATCCGCAGGGCCGCGTGATTATTTACTCGGGGGATTCCTACCCGCGCGGGGCTGGCAAGCCGGAGTATACGCATCCGTATCGCGGACTTACGTTTTCGGTATGGTCGCGCGCGGCGCTGTTGATGAATGGCCAGCCATAACAATTTGTCCAGGCTTAAAAACACAACAGATGTGCATTGTCCACGCATAAATCCCATAACTCTTTGTAATACGCCCTCATGAAAATCGCCCCACTACGCCTGAAAAAGAACGAAGACCGCCGTCTGCGCGCCGGGCATCTGTGGGTGTTCAGCAATGAGGTCGATGTCGTGCAAACACCGCTGACCGCATTCGAGCCGGGCCAGCCGGTGACGATTCATGCCAGCAACGGCGCTGTGCTGGGCAGCGGCTATATGAATCCGAACTCACTGATCTGCGCGCGCTTGGTGAGCCGCGACCTCGCTTACCAATTAGATCAAGCGCTGCTAGTGCATAGGCTCAATATCGCCTTGTCGTTGCGCACGCGCCTGTTCGACAAGCCCTATTACCGCCTAGTGTTCGGCGAGAGCGACGGCCTGCCTGGCCTGGTGGTTGATCGCTTCGGCGATGTGTTAGTCGCGCAGATCGGCACTGCAGGCATGGAGCGCCTCAAGACAGAGATCATCAACGCGCTTGACAAGGTGCTCAAGCCCGCCGGTATTTTGCTGCGCAATAATATCTCCAGCCGCGCCCTGGAAGGCCTGCCTAGTTATGTGGAGACCGCACTCGGCATGATACCGGAGACCGTGCGGCTGGAGGAAAATGGCGTCGCCTTCGAGACCTCGCTGCTGGCCGGGCAAAAGACCGGGTGGTTTTACGACCATCGCCTGAACCGCGCGCGCATGCAATGCTATGTTCCCGGCAAGCGCGTGCTTGATGTGTTCAGCTATGTCGGCGGTTGGGGCGTGCAGGCGGCGGTGGCCGGGGCGCGCGAGGTGGTGTGCATCGATTCATCGCGTCCGGCCATTGATCTGCTGGAGCACAACGCCGGGCTTAACAAGGTCGGCGCGCGCGTAAGTGCGCTGCATGCCGATGCCTTTGACGCCCTGAAATCTCTGCGCGCCGCGCG
>JBDSOT010000045.1:0-4888 GCA_039914705.1 Gammaproteobacteria bacterium
GCGGCCAGTGCGGCGGCCTGGCTTAAAGGGCCATAATGCACATCGCCCACCGGCTGAGATTGCGACATGCGCAGCCAGCTAACGGTCAATGTGGCGGGGCCGGTATCCGCGCCGGGCGGCATGGCCCCCAGGCGAATAAATAATTGATCACGCATCAGTAAGTTCCCTGCCCTCGCATAATGGTCTTTACATTCATCACCTGCGGCGCCGGCAGCGGCGGCACGCGACGTTCCAGCAGACTATACAATTGTACTTGTCCGCGCCCGGTTCTGGCTTGCGCGGACAGCAAAAAATAATTGCTGGCGATGGCAACCTTACCGGTTATCAGTTGCTGCTGCTGTGGATTAAGCCCTAGTTGCACATAAAATTCCTGGATATTTTTAAACGGCCGCAACTCCCGGTCGCTCACCAGCTTTTCGGCCTGCGCCGCCGTAATGCCATCGGCAAGCGCGGCGATCAGCGCGGTGGCCGCCGTATTAACATTAATCGTGGTTATGCCGCCCTGCAAGGTGGCGACATAGGGCGCGATCTGCTTATAGATTTCCGGCGTAAAACCCTGGATCAGCAGTAATTCGCTGGGGCTGCTTAATTGTGCGTTGGCGGTGCGATAGGGCGGCTTGAGCCGTAAATAGTCAACCTCTTCCGCGCCATTCAGCCGCCGCTCGTCGTCCGCGTCGATCCAGTCCTGCACGGCCTGCACCAGTTCCAATGCCTTATCGGTTTTGACACCCGCAACCGTCGTCAGCAGGCGCTTGAAGATTTCTACATCCTTGACGGCGGGGTCGAGCGTGGGCTGGCCCTGCTGGTTTGAAAGTGCGGGATGCACCAGATTATTGAGATTAAAACGCCCCATCATATCCGTGATCACGCCCGCCACTTTGCCGCCTTCAACATCAATCGGCGGCAACGCAGTCGCCCAGGACTCGCTCGTATTATCGCTTATGGCATTCGCGCGGCGATCTTTATCGGAATCCTTGCGCAACACACCCTGTGCCCAACTCTCGACACCCAGCGCGTACAGATACGCCTGATCGCCATCTAACACATTGCCGGTACGGCGAATATCCAGTTGCTGGCGCGAGGCCATGCCGACGGCGATGATGGCGACAATGGCGGTTACCAGCAGTGCGGTCAGCAGGGCGACGCCGCGCGCCGCGCGCGGATTGCCAATAACGGATTTCATATGCGCGGAATGATTTGCAACTGCGGGCCGTCGACAATGCGAAAGAGCCGCGTCATGCGCCCCCAGCCCGCCACATCGAGCGTCACCTCGATGGCCGTAGGCAGCACCTGCTGCTGGCTGGTGTTACGGCTGAACATCGGCCAATGATCCTGGGCATTAAAATCCTTGTCGATGAATTGCAGCGCGGCGCCTTTCACCCCCTGCATCAACACGCTCACCTGCGGTTCGCTGTTTTGCGCGCGGTCAAGCACGTTCCAACTGCTGCGCACCAATTGCTCATCTATCACGGCATAGGCCACGCGTTGCAGATTGCTGCGCACCTGCCCGGCCGGATTGCGCCAGCCCGTGCGCGTGAATTCCACCAGTTGCTCGCCCTCCTGTTCAGCAACCAGAGGTTCGCGAACCTCGCCGAAATTATCGCGAATCTTGCGCGTCAGTGTTTGTTCGATGTCGCGTTGCAGGATAGAAAATGCGAATTGCAATTCGGCCAGTTGTGCGGCCTGGCGTTCGGTGCGCTCGCGCGTGTCGAGGACGGAACGCAGGCCGCCGTAAGACATGGCGGCGAGCACCGCGAAGATCGACAGGGCAACCAGTAATTCCAGCAAAGTAAACCCTGCGGCATGCGATAGTTGCCGCGCGTGGTGATTTGCAAGTAGCAAGCGGCGACGGAAGATTTTCATGGTGTTGCTTGAATTTGCGTCTGGGGATTGACGAGGTAACTTATCAAGTGCGTGAGCGCCTGCCGATCATCCTTGTTGGCGCGGGTTTCCACCACCATGCGCCGCACGTCTGGATCGGGCGTCTCTTCCACGGTAATTTGCCAATGCCATTCGCGCTCACCCATCAACATGGCGCCGTCTGTCTCGGGCGGGTCGGGCCAATCGCGCCGCACCTGACTCTCGGTAATGATGTCCATGCCCACCCAGTGCGCCAGTGTGCGGTCTCGCAGATAGGCCATATTACTGACGTTGGCGCCGATGCCTTTAATCACGGCGGCCATGGCAATGGCGAGCACCGCAAGGGCAACCATAACCTCCAGCAAGGTGAAGCCGCGCTGCTGGCGGGTAATGAAATCAGCCTTTGGTTTCACGTGCTACCCTGGCCATCTTCAATTTGCCGTTCACCGCGCCGGTGATGCGGTAATCGCTGCCGAATTCATCGTCGAATGTGAGTTCAAAGGGCGTCATTTCCCCGCTGGATAGTAGGTAAATGCGCGGGGGAGTTTCCGGTTCGTCACTGTTTTTTTTCTCACTATCCAGCACAATGGATTCACCCTCGATCTTGAGTTTGAGACGAAACTCGGCGGGTATATTGTGCGGCCGCAAGATTTCGTCGTCCTTCACGTCTTGCCACTCATCTTCATTGAGCACGATAAATTTATAGCCATCGTCGCTGATCTCCAGGGCCATCTCCTGCCCCTGTAGCACGGACTCCTGGCCGGCCAGTTTCAAACGCCCGAGCAATCGTTCCACCTCCTGTTCGACGACCTGTTCGCGGCCGCGGTCGCCGACCGACAGCATGGCAAAGCTTAAGGTAATGCCGATGATAAATAACACAACCAATAATTCGAGCAGCGTGAAGCCATGGCTGCGCGTAGATCTACGGTGTCGGCACGGCGTCGCGGTAAACAAGGTAGGGCGGGCACCGTTCACCCTACGCCTGCCCAGGAGAAGAATTTGTTCAGATGACATCATGGCTTTGTGTGAAGGCGGGACAACAGTGCATCCCCGCATCCGCAGGTATGTTAATCCAGGCTCCAATTTCCAATGTCGGTATTCACCCCTTCGCCGCCCGGCTGGCTATCCGCCCCCAGCGTGTATATATCAATAGCGCCGTGGGTACCGGGCGCCAAATATTGATAGGGCTGCTGCCAAGGATCGGCCGGCAAGCGGTCGATGTAGCCGCCTTCCTTCCAGTTGCGCGGCTCGGGCGGCGTGGCGGGTTTTTGCACCAGCGCCTCGATGCCCTGATCGGTGGTGGGGTAAACATAATTGTCGAGTTTATATAAATTGAGCGCGCTTTCCAGCGTGCGGATGTCCTGTTTGGCCTTGGTTACCCGCGCCGCATCGGGCCGGTCGAGCACGCGCGGTACGACAATCGCCGCAAGAATGCCGAGGATCACGACCACCACCATGACCTCGATTAAGGTAAAGCCTTTGCCGCTAAAGCGTCTGCTATAGAATTTCATGTAACACCTTTTCTGAAAATATAGGATGAGTTTATGTGAGTGCAGCTTGTAATATTTTTGCCGCTATTTCACCAACTGGTTCAAATCGAAAATCGGCAACAGTATGGCGATAACGATGAGCAGCACTACGCCGCCCATGGTAAGAATCAGCAGCGGTTCAAACAGGCCTAGCAGCGCCGCCATCAGGGTTTCCATCTCGCGTTCTTGGCTGATCGCGGCACGGTCGAGCATGCCTTCGAGATTGCCGCTGGACTCACCACTGGCGATGAGATGAATCGTCATCGGCGGAAAATAATGGCTGCGCTCCAGGGCCGCATGCAGACTGGCACCTTCGCGCACCTTGCTGGCCGCCTCTTCAACGGCCCCACGCATCGGCAGATTAGACACCACTTGCGCGGAGATGCGCAGGCCGTCCAGCACCGGCACGCCACTGGCCGTGAGGATACTGAAGGTGCGCGCAAAACGCGCCGCATTCAGGCCGCGCACCAGACGCGAGATGAGCGGCAACTTTAACAGCAATTGATGGAAACGATAACGCGGCCCTTCGCGGCGCATCAGAAAACTGAAGCCGGCGCTAACCATCACGATGATTACCAACATGATCAATCCGTAATCGCGGATAAAATTGCTGAGCGCGATGAGTCCGCGCGTGAGTATCGGCAACTGCTGACCGATATTGGCGAACACCTGCACCACCTGCGGCACTACGTAGGCCAGCAGGGCCGTGACCACGAGAATGGCAACCAGGGTCAACAGCACCGGATAGATTAACGCGAGCGTCATCTTCTGGTTCAGTTGCTGTCTGCCTTCTGTGTAATCGGCAAGACGTTCAAGCACCACGTCCAGATAACCGGACTGTTCGCCGGCGGCCACTGTGGTGCGGTATAGATTGGGGAATACGGACGGGAAATCGCCCAGCGCCACCGCCAGCGAGTGGCCTTCCATCACGCGTGAGCGCACCGCCAGTAACATGCTTTTCAGACGCGGCTTTTCGGTCTGTTGAGAGACCGCACGTAAGGTTTCCTCGATGGGCAAACCGGCGCGCACCAAGGTTGCCAACTGGCGCGCTATAAGGGCAAGATCGGTGGCGCTGATACCGCGCCGCAGGGAGAGGTTAAAACGGTTAGGCGTGGTCTCGTTTTGCCGGACTTCCTCGACCGACAGCGGAATCCAGCCTTTATCGCGCAATTGCTGGCGGATTTGACGCGGGGTGTCGCCCTCAAGCAACCCTTTTTGGTTCTGTCCCGCAGGGTCAAGGGCTAAAAATTCAAAGGCGCTCATGCACGGGTAACGGAGTTAAAAGCCAAGTCTGAATGTAACATCACTTGGCGCTCTTTCCTCTGTTTAATCCTCGCGCGTAACCCGCACAATCTCTTCCAGTGTCGTGTGGCCGGCCAGGACACGCCGCAGGCCATCTTCACGGATACTGGAGGACGCCGTGCGTGCATAGCGCTCTAAATCCTGTTCGCCCGCACCTTCATGAATCATGTCGCGCATTTTATCGTCCACCGGAATCA
>JBDSOT010000061.1:0-16536 GCA_039914705.1 Gammaproteobacteria bacterium
CACCCTGGAGCGCGCCAGTCTCCGACCAACTGCGCGGCTGCGTGGTTAAAAAGGCCTCGCCCTGCCAACCATCCGGGATCTTCAGGTCGATACCGCTGGCCTGCGGAAAGAGTGTGACGTTAGTAAAGTTGAGTGTAATAGGGTGAGCGGAATACTCCGACACCACCGCAAAGTCAGGATTTACGACGCCGAATAATTGTGCGTTAGGGTCGACGATGACACCGGGCTGGAACTCAATGCCTAGTTGTTCGGCGATTGGCGCAAGCCCGTGCAGCGGCCCGGGGTCGCTCAGCCACAATAAATTACCGCCTTTGCTTATATAATCCTGAATGAGCTTGATCTCGCCCGGCAATAAATCGACCTGAGGGGCGGCGATCACCAGGACATTGGTGTTGGCGGGGATCTGCGGCGTGGTAACCAGGTTTACGGTCTGCACGTTAAAACCCTTGCCTTCAAGCTGACGTCCCCAGTCGCCGAGGTCGTGGTTGGCAACGCCCAGCGGATTACGCTCGCCGTGACCGGCGAGAAATACCAGCCAGCGTTTATCGTTGCGCGCTACGCGCTGCAAGGCGTTGGTGAGATTTTGTTCGTTGATGTCCTGCACCTTTTCGCTGCGCCCGCTGTAGGCTATCACCAGTTCGCCATCAACACTGATGCCGAGTTCGCGCACGCGCTGCGGTTCTTTGGCGGGGTCCACAAAACTGAGCCGGATATCCGGCTTGTAGCGTTGATAACGCTTGATCATTTCGCTGATGCCCTTGCGCAAAGGGCGGGCCTCACGGCTGAAGGCGGTAATGCTGATGGGTCCGTCGAGTTTTTTCAGCAGCGCCTGGCTGGCGGGCGACAAGGTATTGCGGCCGCTCGCCGTCCAGTCGGACTGGAATACATAGTGTGTGCTCAGCCAGGCCAGCATACCGATGAAGATCAGAAACAGGAACAGGAACAAAAGATTTTGCAGGCGGATGAAGCGGCGTGATTGAGGGCTTACTTGCATGGCGATGGTTGTGCTGAGGGATTAATGTTGCAGACGATAGGCATCGAGGCGGCGGATCGAAAGCACCAGAAAGCTGATAATGAACAACAGGTAATAGATCACATCGCTGCTCCGAAACACGCCGCGCAACAGCGCCTCATAGTGATTTACCAGCGACAGGTAGGTGAACAGACTGTCGCCCGCATTCGCCTGTGCCGCGCCCGCCCAATCCAGGATCCACAACAGCAATAAAACCCCGAAGGTGCTGATGGCCGCCACGGTGGGCTGCGTGGTTAGCGTAGACATGAACAGACCCACGGCCGCAAAACTCGCAAGCAGCAGGGCAAGGCCCAATAAGCCGGCGGCAAATTGGCCGAGGTCGATGCTGCCGCCCAACAGCAACGACAGCGGCATGAGGGCGATCATGCCCAACATGATCAGCAGAAAGCCGAGCAGGCCAAGATATTTGCCAAGTACG
This sequence comes from Gammaproteobacteria bacterium, assembly GCA_039914705.1. Classification (GTDB taxonomy): domain Bacteria; phylum Pseudomonadota; class Gammaproteobacteria; order SURF-13; family SURF-13; genus JBDSTW01. The sequence continues at coordinate 1,452 of JBDSOT010000061.1, forward strand.
ATCTGGGTCATCGACAACGGGGCGCTGAACAGCAGGCTCAGGGTTTGGTTGCGGCGCTCTTCGCTGATCAGCCGCATGGTCATCATGGGCACCACCAGCAATAATACAACTGCGGCGCTGCCCAGCAGGGGTGCAATGACCAGGCTGGTCACTCCCGGTGCACCCTCCAGCCCTGCCAGACGTGGCTGCACCTGACGAAAGCCATCGATGTTAATTAGAAACATATAACCGATAATCAACTGCACCACGGCCAGGATGGACCAGGCCAACGGAGACAGAAACATGCTACGTAATTCGCGCGCCGCGATGGTAAAGATCAACATGTGTTTTAAGGTTCCTTAAGCTGCGTGTGGTTCCGCGGCTTCGCTACGCGTTATATCGACGAAAATCTGTTCCAGTGAGATGCGCTCGGCGCTCAATTCATACAAACCCCAATCCTGTGAAACGGAGAGCTTCACGACGGTCTCAGCCGGATTTTGCCCGGCGGCATAGTGCAGGCGCAGCAGATTATTTTCCGCCTGCTCGACACCTTCAACACCGGCTATGCCGAGCAACACATCCAATGTCGGCGGACGGCGCAGGCCGATCAGCAGGCTCGAGGTCTGCATGCGGCGCATGAGTCCGGCCGTGGTATCTGCGAGTATCAGTTCACCGCGATTGATGATCTGCACGCGATCACAGGTGGCCTGCACCTCGGGTAGGATGTGCGTGGAGAGGATAATGCTGTGTGCACCCCGCAGTTCGCAAATCAGGTCGCGGATCTCGCGGATCTGGATAGGGTCGAGGCCCACGGTTGGCTCGTCGAGAATGACCACGGCCGGTGCATGAATGATAGCCTGGGCAATACCCACGCGCTGTTGATAGCCCTTGGATAAATTGCCGATCAGCCGTCGTCCGACATCCGTGAGGCCGCAGCGCTGCTTGGCCGTCGCCAAGGCCGCTGTTTGTTGATTGCGAGGGATGCGATGCAGGCGTGCGCAGTAGAGCAGATATTCGTCAACGGTCAGTTCCCGGTAGAGCGGCGGCTGTTCCGGCAAAAAACCGAGCGCGGCCTTGGCGCGCTTGGGTTCGTCTAAAAGATCGACCCCGTTGATCCATACACGGCCACTGCTGGGTGCCAGATTGCCGCTGATGATCTGCATGATGGTGGATTTGCCCGCGCCGTTCGGTCCTAAAAATCCGAGTACCTCGCCGCGACGCACCTCGAAGCTCACATCGCGCACCGCGCAACCGGTGCCGTAGTAACGCCACAGATGTTCGACGCGGATCAGGATTTCATTGCTCATGCAGATACGCCAATTTAATGCAGGGTGGTTGCGAGTAATTCCTTACCGGCCTGATTAGACCAGGCAACGGCATCCAGGTAGGCATGGGTAATCTGTTCGTGCGTCAAGCCTAGGCAGTTTACATTATCCCAGTCGCCGCGCTCATAGGCCAACACACATTGCAGGATGATCCCCAGCGCGCCCTGATGATGCAGCAGGGCCTGTTTAATATCGGCCGACACTGGCAATGTGTTGAGTAATTCCGGCATGGGTACGTCCATCAAGGCGTCGAGTACGGAAAATAGCCCGACGGTAAAATAAGACTCCTTGTCGCTATCCTGCCGGGCACCTGCCAGTAATTCACACATCTTCGCGCGGATCAGTGCGGTCTGGAACAGTTCATGGGGTTTGTCGTCGATGCTGGATAGCGTGATGAGACTCGCCCAGGCCTTGAGGCCAGGCTGCCCGAGTAGCATCACGGCCTGGTGGATGGACTCGACGCGCGTGGGTAGACCATAAACCGACGAATTAACGCAGCGCAGTAATTTGTAACTCATCGACACATCCTGGCTGATTAGGGCCTCCAATTCTTGCATCTCAGTGTCGGGATCTTGCAACTTCGCGAGCAGTTGCAGAGTCGCTAGCCGGTTGACCGGGATGCGCTGACCCTTGATGACATTGGGTTGGCAGAAAAAATAGCCTTGGAAATAATTGAACCCCAGTCTTTTGCAAAACTCGAAGTCGTCCTGGGTCTCAACCTTTTCCGCAAGTATTTCTATTTTATATTTCTTGAGAATTTCCAGATGTTCGCGCACGCCGTCGCGGCCCAGGGCGAGGATATCGAGTTTTATAATATCGGCCATCTCTACCAGTGGGAGCAGGTTTTCATGATAGACAAAATCGTCCAGCACGATCAGGTAACCTTGTTCCGAGAGTTTGCGTACCGATTCGACGATGTCGGCATCCACGCGAATACCTTCAAGTATCTCCAAGCCAATGCGCGTCTGCGGGAAGGGAAACAGGTAACTACCTAGTATGAAGGTGCGGGTAAGATTGATAAAGGCCATCTTTTCGCCCACGATATTTTCCAGACCTATCTCCATGAAGGTATTCAGAATGACTTGCGAGGTCGCCTGATCACCGTCATCGAATATCGCGTGGTTGTTGACACCGCTGCGAAACAGTAACTCGTAGGCAAATACCTCGAGTTGCCGGTTGTAAATGGGTTGTCGGCCTACAAAGACATCAAGCATAAGTGCACTTTAAAGTTACCGCAAAATAGTAAACAAAATATCAACATTGGGTTGGATGGATTGCGACGCTCACCATATAAAATAAAGCATCATTCGGAGGCGCAACCTTGCTGCTTTATTGTCTTGCTGGGTCTTTAGGGGACTCTTAGTGGTGGCAGTTGGCCGTTGATCCTATAGTGAACATAATCGGTCAGGATCAGTGCATGATCGAACACCAACGGATAAGCCTCGGAAGGTGCCTGCGGATCAATTACGGCTATCGACTTTGCATCATCCTGCGCCACCGGCACACCGCGCCCTGTAGCAATATACACGGCGCTGACGGAATGGCCGCGCTGATCGCGCGCAGGATCCGAGTAGCAACCGAGTAATACACGTAAGTTAACCTTCAACCCGGTTTCTTCGTACGCCTCGCGGATTGCCGCTTGTTCCAGGCATTCACCGACATCGACAAAGCCGCCTGGCAAGGCCCATCCCAGCGGCGCAAAGTGTCTTTCAATCAAAACTATAGGACAGTTTTCACGGTCAACGAGTTCAATAATTATATCGACGGTTAACGCGGGGGTTAGCGGTAATGGCATGGTCTGTGAAGGCCCTGAAAGGGAGCAATTTTATCGCGTAGTGCGTTTAAAACCCGCCTTAAATCAAGAAAATTGTGGCCAGGCCGAGAAAGGCAATAAAGCCGATTACATCAGTGAAGGTGGTTAACACCACGCCACCGGCCAGGGCCGGATCAATACCCAGCTTGCGCAATAGTAAAGGCAGGCTTACACCAACCAACGCGGCGAATATGAGATTAATAATGATAGCCGCGCCGATAATCGCACCTAACTGATAACTGTCAAACCATGCGGTGGTGACCAGCGAGAGCACTACAGCCCAGATCAGCCCATTCATAGCACCGATGGCAAGCTCCTTGGTGAGCAACCTGCGCGCATTGGCACCGCCGATCTGGCCTAATGCCATACCGCGTATCACCAGTGTCTGGGTTTGTGTGCCGGCCACGCCGCCCATACTGGCCACCACCGGCATGAGGATCGCGAGCGCCACCATTTTTTCGATGGTGGCGTCGAACAGGCCGATTACCCAGGAGGCAAATAAGGCGGTGAGCAGGTTAACGCCGAGCCAAACCGCCCGCCGCCGGGTACTGGTGATGACCGGCGCGAACATATCCTGCTCATCTGGAAGTCCCGCCATGTTCATCACCGAGCGCTCCGCTTCATCACGGATGAGGTCGACCACATCGTCGATGGTAATGCGGCCCAGCAGGCGGCCACCGGTGTCTATGACCGGCGCTGAAACCAGATCGTGCTGTTGAAACAGATTAGCGACTTCTTTGCCGGACAGGGTGGCGGGAATCGCCTCATTGTCATAACGCATAATCTCGCTAATGGTCATGGTCGGCGCATGGGTTAACAAATCAGTCAGGGATATGAGGCCTTGATATTTATCATCCCGATTCACCACAAACAGCTTGTCTGTAGTCTCGGGTAGCTCGCCGCGGCGACGCAGATAGCGCAGCACAACGTCGATGGTGACGTCGGCGCGTAGTGTGATGGTGTCAGTGTTCATGAGTCCGCCGGCGGTGTCTTCAGGATAGGACATCACCGATTCGAGGCGCTGACGATCCTGGGCATCCATGGATTGCAGCACTTCGCGGATAACGGTCTCGGGTAGATCCTGCAGGATGTCGGCGAGGTCATCGGTAGCCAGACCTTCGGCCGCCGCCACCAATTCATGGGTCTCCATCTGACGGATAAGGTTGGCGCGCACGGCATCGTTCACATAGAGCAATACGTCGCCCTCGTGTTCCGCATCCACCAGTTCCCATACCAGCTCGCGCTGTTCGAGCGGCAACGACTCAAGCAGGCTGGCGATCTCGGCGGGATGCAGCCCGTTTAACATCAGGCGTGATTGCAGCAGCGTGCCGCTGTGCAAGGCAGCAGAAATGTCCTTCAGGCGGTTGGGAGTCTGTTCCAGCATTGCGGTCATCGGCAACCTCCAGCGATTGTACGTAACACGGCGTCCTGGCCGGGAGACGTTGGCCGCTCCTAAATATCTTTCTAAGGAAACTCTGAATAATTCCATCCATGGAATTTTCAGAGATGAAAAGCAAAAATGGTCGCTCCTGCTTCATAAACGAATCAGGATTGAGAGAGTACAGAGTTGATTTGGCGAAAGCTATTGGTGAAGGGCTAAAATTTATGGGATGTAAAAGTTTTTAGCAAAAATACGATGATGCCAGTGAACCTGCGTGTTACTCGGCCTCGTCGAAGCGCCGTTCAACTAACGTATTGAGTTTTTTTACGGCCTCGATTTCATCCGTCCCGCTGGCAATAATTTCCAGCCGCGTGCCCAAGCTCGCGGCGAGCATCATCACGCCCATGATGCTTTTACCATTTACCTGTTGCTGGCCGCGCGCCAGCTGGATATCACTGTCGAATTGCGCGGCCAGGGTGACGAATTTTGCCGCTGCGCGCGCGTGCAGGCCCAGCTTGTTGCAGATGGTGATTTCAAGGCGCAACACGTCAGCTTGGCGGCGGCAGGGCGGCGCAGCACAGGATGCCGTCTTTACCCCCGCTGACGGCCTTTGCGGTAAGTTCGGTCAGGCTTAGGCGCGGATAATTCAGGATACGGACCAGCATCGGCAGGTTGATGCCGGAGATGACCTCAACAATTCCCTCGCGTCTTACGCTGTGCGCGATATTGCTGGGCGTCGATCCGTAAATATCGGTCAACACCAGCACACCATTTCCCTGATCGAGCGTGGTAACTAACTGTTGCGCCTTGCGCAGCAACATTTCCGGATCGCAATTCTGTGGCACCGAGAGTACCTCGGTGGCGAGCGGGCACACCCCCAGCATGGCGGTCGCCGTGTCGACCAGATTTGTCCCGATATTATTATGCGTTACGATGAGCAAGCCGATGGTCATGATGTCTCCGGTGGGGACTGTGGCAATTCGCGGGTAGAGCCGATATGCGGTAATTCCCGGTGGCGAATAAGTACATTCTCGCGTGATTGGCGAAAGTGTTCCGCGAGTAATTTTGTCAGGTAAACCGAACGGTGCTGTCCGCCTGTGCAGCCGAGCGCTATGGTCATATAGCTTCGATTATCGGCCTCGAAGCGCGGAATCCAGGTTTCCAGAAACATCTTCAACTCATCGAACATCCGCCCCACCAACGGCTGATTCTCCAAAAACTTCATGACATCGTCATCGAGACCAGTCAAGGGTCGCAGTGCGGTCTCCCAGTGTGGATTCGGCAGGCAACGCAGGTCGAACACGAAGTCGGCGTCTGCGGGTACGCCTTTTTTATAGCCGAAGGATTGGAATAACAATGACATGGAGTTCGCGCTGGTGGTCTGGACATGTTTGCGTACCATCTCGCGCAATTCATGCACATTGGTATGGCTGGTATCGATGCGCACATCGGCATTAGCCAGCATGGGGCTAAGCAATTTGCGCTCGTGCGCAATGGCCTCGGCCAGCGGTATGCCAAGACGCGTCAGTGGATGCTTGCGGCGGGTTTCGCTGAAACGCTTGAGCAAGGTTTTATCATCAGCTTCGAGGAAAAATATCTCGCAAATCATACCCGAGTTTTTAAGTTCTCCGAGCACCTCCGGAAAATGCTGAAAATCATCGGCGAGATTGCGTGCATCCACACTAACCGCGGCATTTTTATCAAGACGCTGGGAGGCGTTAATCATCTGCATGGCAAAGGCCGGCAACAGTCCAACCGGCAGATTATCGATGCAATAATAATTCAGGTCTTCGAGTTCTTGCAGCGCGGTGCTTTTTCCGGAGCCTGATAGACCACTGATGATGACCAGTCTCATGTCACGGTAGGGCCATTGATTGTTGCTGAAGCAGGCTGAAGTCGCGCGCCGCATGACAGCCTTGAAGTTGCAAGCGGTGATTGCGCACCAGGCACTCAACCAGAACCGCCAGATTGCGCCCCGCCAGCACTTGCAGGTTTATTTCAGGAACGTGGGAGTTGAGTACGCTGCGTGTACCCGGCAGGGGATTCGCAATGTCGCGCAGCGCTGGCTTATCACTTTGCTTGAGTCGCACAATCAGTTCCAGCGAAGCCTGTGGACAGATTGCCTGGATGCCGAACAGGAGCCTTATATTCAAGATGCCTAATGCGCGAACCTCCAGGACATCTGTCAACACAGCAGGACAGGTGCCGATTAGCGTGCCCGCGTCAGTCTGCGTAAAGTGCGGTGCGTCATCGGCGATGAGGCGATGACCGCGCGAAATAAGTTCCAGCGCCAACTCACCTTTGCCCGAACCGCTGGCACCGCTGAGCAATACGCCGAGGCCTGCGATTTCCATAAATACGCCATGTAACGTGATGCTCAGGGGTGACATGGAAAGTTCAGCTGTGCGCCTGCCAGTGCGTGAGCAGGTCGAACAGGGCGTCACCGGATTCGGCCATGCGCAATTGCTCGCGTAATTGCTTGTCGCTGAACATCTGCGCCAGGGTGGCAAGGATTTGCAAATGTTCATCAGTGGATTGTTCGGGCACCAGTAAGGCAAACAGCAGATCAACCGGTTGCCGGTCGTTGGCGTCGAAGTCGACACCACTTTCTAATTGCACAAAAGCGCCGAGCGGGCGGTCAAGATTCTTCAAACGGCCATGCGGCAATGCCAGGCCTCGTCCCAGGCCCGTACCGCCCAGGCGCTCACGCGCCAGCAGGCTTTCAAAGACATTTTTCTGTGTCAGTTGAGGTTGGGCATTCACAATCATGTTGCTTAACAGTTCCAGTACACGCTTGCGGCTGCTGGCCTTGATGCCGTATCCAACGCGCTCAGGTGTAATGAGGTCGGCTATGTTCATAAAAGACTTGGCGCATCCTGGTTTAAATAAACGCCAGGCCGATAGGGAAGCTAGTCATGCTTTTGGACTTTTAAGGCGCCGTTGGCGCGGTGATGGTCGGTAATTTTTTCCTTATGCTTTTTGATCTGGCGATCAAGTTTGTCACTGAGCGCATCAATGGCGGCGTACAAATCCTGATCCTCGGCGTCTGCGAACAGACTGCCGCCGCTGATGTTAATGGTGGCCTCGGCCTTTTGACGTAACTTTTCCACACTCAGGGTCACGCGCACGTCGGTGAGATGATCGAAGTGGCGCTCCAGGCGATCAAACTTGTTCAGCACATAAGCGCGCAGGGCCGGAGTGATTTCGACATGATGGCCGTTGAGGTTGATTTGCATAGATGCTCCTTGATGCCTACGACAGGCGTTTTCGTTCGTTGGATGGCGGTATCGCCAGTGATTCCCGGTACTTTGCGACGGTACGACGTGCAACATTGATGCCTTCTTTCAATAAGATGCTGGCTATTTTACTGTCACTTAAGGGCTTTGATGCCCCTTCGTTTGACACCAGTTTTTTAATCAGCGCGCGAATGGCGGTAGCCGAGCATTCACCGCCGATAGTGGTGTTTACGTGGCTGGAGAAAAAGTATTTTAATTCGAAGATGCCGCGCGGTGTGTGCATGAATTTTTGTGTGGTCACACGTGAAATCGTGGATTCGTGCATGCTGACTGCCTCGGCGACATCGTGTAGCACCATGGCCTTCATGGCCTCTTCGCCGTGCTCCAGAAAATTGCGCTGACGTTGCACGATGCAGGTGGCGACTTTGAGCAGGGTTTCGTTGCGACTGCGCAGACTTTTGATGAACCAGCGCGCTTCTTGAAGATGATTTTTCAGATAATTATTATCGGTGCTGCTGTCGGCGCGCCGGATCAGGCTGGCATATTCAGCGTTAATACGCACGCGTGGCGCGGCCTCTGGATTTAATTCCACCAGCCAGGCACCTTTGTATTTTTTAACATAAACGTCGGGGATGACATATTGAGGGCGTGAATCGGTTATCTGGCCGCCGGGGCGCGGGTTAAGTGTTTGAATAAGTTCGACGGCGGCACCCAGTTCGATCTCCGGCAATTTCATCTGGCGCATCAGTTGCGTGTAGTCGTGATTAGCCAGCAGATTCAGATGGTTTTTTACCAGAAGTTTGGCTGCGGCCATGCCAGGGGCCAGTTGATCGCAGTGTTGTAGTTGAATCAGAAGGCACTCGGACAAGTCGCGCGCCGCCACACCCGGCGGGCCGAAATTCTGAATGCGATGCAGCACGGCCTCAACCTCGTCAAGTTTAATATCGTACTCAGACAGGCCATCGCTATATTTATCCAGTTCACCCTGAATGCCGGCGAGGATGTCTTCCAGCGTTTCGCTCAGATAACCATCGTCCTGTACCGAGTCAATAATCGCCAGGGCAATAACACGATCAGTATCGGAAAACGGCGTCAGGCGCATCTGCCAGAGGAGATGATCGCGCAGGCTTTCCGTGTCGCTGCTCTGGTTTTCATATTCGCCGGCCGACTGATCGGAGTTCTGAGTGTGCGGCGAGGCGCTGTCGTAAACGTCATCCCAGACACTATCGACTTCAAATGCCTCGGCGTCCATGCCGCTGACCTCGGGTTCGGAACTCTGGGGCGGCGATTCGCTGACGTGAGCGTCGTCATAGGAAGTGGTTTCGGGTTGCTCGGATGCGCCGCCCGCGACGTAGCTGGCTTCTTCATCGGCAAGTTCGAGCATCAGATTGGAATCCAGCACCTGCTGAACCTCTAACTGAAGTTCAGTGGTGGACAATTGCAATAGACGAATCGCCTGTTGCAATTGCGGCGTCATTGTCAAATGCTGACCGAGCCGGAGTTGGATGGTTTGTTTCATGTTTGTAACGCTTGTCCGCTTGTGCTTGAAGAGCTTTATTTTCTAGTGTGCCATTTCACCAGCGGCTAATCTTTTTCTGGGTAACCCAAGGGCTATTACCGTAAATAACCCTTATTCGCCGCGCCGGAAATGCCAGTGTTAATAGTTACAGTTATAACTTATTGGAAACTTTACGATCAAGCCCCAAATAATGTTCGCAATATGACGCTCAGGCATTTTAGCGTAATTTTTGGCGCAAGGCAGTATGTGTCGAGGCTCGCGTTACCCTGAAAATTGCCGCTGTGTTTGATTGTAGACCTGAAAGTGAAATATGTGGGGGTTTAAAGTTGAAAGTGTTCGCCCAGATAGACTTCTTTGACCTGCTGATCAAGGAGGATGTCGCTGGGGGTTCCGCTGGCAATTAACGAACCCGCGTTCATTATGTACGCGCGATCACAAATGCCCAATGTCTCGCGCACTCTATGATCGGTGATAAGCACGCCGATGCCGCGTCCGCGCAGGTGTTTGATAATGGACTGAATGTCCAGCACCGAGATGGGATCGACACCGGCAAAGGGTTCATCAAGCAGGATAAAACGCGGATCGGTGGCCAGCGCGCGCGCGATCTCTACGCGTCGACGTTCGCCTCCCGACAGGCTGATGCCCATGCTTTCCCGCAGGTGACGCAGGTGAAATTCATGCAGCAGGCCTTCCAGAATATCTCGCTGTTGCGTATGGCTGAGCTTGCGTGTTTGCAGTATTGCGAGAATGTTATCGACTACGGAGAGCTTGCGAAATACCGAGGGTTCTTGCGGCAAATATCCTATACCCATGCGCGCACGTGCGTGCATCGGAGCAGCGGTAATATTGCGCCCGTCTAGCCTGATTGACCCACGTTCACAGGGCGTCAGCCCGACAATCATATAAAAGCAGGTGGTCTTACCCGCGCCGTTGGGACCGAGCAGGCCGACGATTTCACCGCTCTGAACCTCGATAGAGACATCTTTGACAACATCGCGGGATTTGTAGCGTTTACCGAGGTTTTCCGCCGTCAAGCGGCTCATGCGTTATGACTCACGGTTGTACAGGTGCAGGGTTAGACGGTGCCGGAGATTCCCCCGCCGGAACGGTTGGCGTCACAGCCTTGCTGCGCGGTTGTATGATGACACGTACGCGCTCGCCGCCGCCCGCTCCTTTGGTTGCCTTGCCAAGGTCGGCCTTGATGTCATAGTCAATGCGATTGCCGCTGATCTTGTCGCCACCCTGCCAGAGGTGCGCGTCACCTAGCAGGATAAGTTTTTCCTCACCAACGAGATATTCCATGTTGCTGGACTGCGCGCGCATGTCTTCGTTCTTGTTTTCAGGCCGCTGCTGAAAGTGCGCGGGCTTACCCTCGGCCGTAACCTTCTCCAGGCTGCGCTCCGGGCTGTGAACCGTAACCGTATCGCCGGTGAGGCGAATACTGCCCTGAGTCACGATCACATTACCTCGATAAATAGTTGTACCCGCCTTGTCGTCAATGTCGGCGGTGTCGGCCTCGATATTGATGGGCTGATTTTGATCCGCGCTCAGCGCCAGGATCGGTAATGGTAATCCCAGGCAGGCAATCAGCAGAACTGATTTAGTGTTTCGCGGTGTTAGCTGTAGGCGCATAGACTCCTCGTACTTTTGAAAGTAATTGTAACCGGCCTTCCTTGAGCTGAGCGCGCATGCCTGTGGCATGGGTAACGGAGGTCTGGCTGGTAATGGTTACCGGCCGGTCGGTGGCGGCGGTTTGTTCCGTTGTCTGTACCCGCAGATCCTGCGTGACCATACGTAGTCGGCGTGCAGCCGGCGTTTGGGGATTTTCGATCAGGACATCGCCGCGCAACTCCATGACATCACGCTTCCCGGATACCCAGCCGCGCGCCCCATAAATTTCCCAGGGTGCCTCATCGGTGCGGAATAGGGTGATGTGCGGTTTGGTAAATTCGGTGCTGTCATCATCCGGGTAGTGGGCCATAAATGCGGATTGCAGTCGTTGCCGGGGTTTGCCGGTCTCATCCATTGAATCAATTGTAAAATTTTCCATTGTATAGTCCGGCTGGTGAGTTTTACGGGCCGAAGCAACGCGGGCATCATTCAGATTCAGCAGCCATTGTGTCATGCCCGCCAGCAGCAACAGCACGAGCAGAACAGCTAACATGCGGCGGTCGAATATCCGGCGTGCGTCGCGCACTATAATAAATATTTTTCCAGCTGCGTCTCCAGCACTCCGCGCGCCTCCATGAGCAATTCGCAGACATCACGTGCCGCGCCGCGCCCGCCGGCATTCTGCGTTTGCCAGTGCGCGTGTTTTTTTACCAGCGGATGCGCGTCCTGGACGGCGATGGCGAGTCCTACGCGGCGCATGATAGGCAGATCCACGACATCATCGCCGACGTAAGCAACTTCATCGGCCTGCACACCCAGTTGCTCGATCAGAGTTTTGAAGACGGGCAATTTTTCCAGTTGACCCTGGTAGACATGTTCGATGCCAAGGCTCGCCATGCGGTGCTTCACCACACCTGAGGTGCGGCCGGTAATCACAGCGATAGTTACAGGTATGTGTTGCATGAGCATCTTCATGCCGTGTCCGTCGCGCGAGTTGAAGGCCTTATACTCCTCGCCCCCATCGCCCAGAAACAGGCTGCCATCGGTGAGCACGCCATCCACATCGAATATCAGCAGCTTGATGCGGGCCGCCCGGTCAAGGATGTCTTGCATGCGAGTCTTTATTTGTATCTTGTACCTTTTCCAGGGCCTGCGCTTTCATCAAACAATACCCGCGCGCAGCAGGTCGTGCATATTGAGCGTGCCCAGTAATTTTTGCTGATCATCGATAATCGGCAGGGCATTGATCTTGTATTGCTGCATAAGTTGCAGGGCCTCGGCGGCAAGGCTGCCGGGCTTGGCGGTTTTAAAGTCGCGCGTCATAAGTTCGCTAATCAGTACGCTATGCACATCAATTTCCCTATCCAGGGCGCGGCGCAAATCGCCGTCGGTAAAGATGCCCACAATATGCTGGTCGGCATCTAAGATCGAGGTCATGCCCAGGCCTTTTTTCGTCATCTCCATAAGCGCTGTGCTGAGGCGAACATTTTCGGTAACCTGTGGAATTGCCGCGCCGGTGTGCATGACATCGCTGATTAACAATAAGCGCCGACCAAGGCGTCCGCCCGGGTGCGCGCGTGCAAAATCTTCCGCAGTAAAGCCGCGTGCCTCCAATAAAGCAATCGCCAGGGCATCGCCCATGGCTAGCGTCGCGGTGGAGCTGGAGGTGGGCGCGAGGCCCAGCGGACAGGCCTCTTCAGCCACACTCACATCAATACTCACACTGGCCAGGCGCGCGATGGTCGAGGCCGGGTTTCCGGTTAACGCAACCAGAGGTACACCCAGGCGTTTGATGAGCGGCAGGATGGTGAGAATCTCCGCAGTCTCACCGGAATTAGACAGGGCGAGCATTACATCATTAGCCATGATCATGCCCAGGTCGCCGTGGCTGGCCTCGCCAGGGTGAACAAAAAAGGCCGGGCTGCCGGTGCTGGCCAGGGTGGCGGCAATCTTTGCACCGATATGGCCGGATTTGCCCATACCGATCACAATAATGCGACCCGCGCAGTTCAACATATAATGACAGGCCTTGACGAAATCGTCCCCCATGCGTGCCGCCAAGGCCGCAACGGCGCGCGCCTCGGTCTCGATGACGGCCTGCCCGGTTGTTAGCAGGCTGGTGTCGGATAGCATGGGGCGATCATTACCGGCGTGACGGATCAGGGACTTGGGAAGCTGGTTCATGGCGATATTGTAACCAAGTGGCTGGATTAAGAAAGCTCTGAATAATCAGGAGTGGCTTGGTTTGAAGATTTTTCCTTTGACATCGCTCAGGATAAATTCCGTCAAGATGCAGCATTCAGTAACCGGCGCATATGCAATCGGATCCTTCGCTGCATCGCAGGGTGACAATTATCCTATTGAGCGACTACCATAAATCACCGTAGCGGCGGCGTCAGCAATTTTAATTTAGCGGAAAGAAAGATAGATGAATTACTGGGTAATGAAATCGGAACCCGAGGTGTTTGGGATAGCGCATCTCAAGGCCAGGCCAAAACGCACTGAACCGTGGGACGGGGTGCGCAATTATCAGGCGCGCAATATGATGCGTGACCAAATGCGCCTCGGCGATCAGGCATTTTTTTATCATTCCAGTTGTGCTATCCCGGGGATTGTGGGGATTATGGAGATTGTGCGGGAAGGCTATCCGGATGACACCGCGTTAGATAGCAGCGACGAACACTTCGACCCCAAGAGCAATCCGCAAAAACCGCTCTGGTATCGTGTTGATGTGCGCTATGTACGCAGCCTCAAGCGCATCATCAGTTTGACCGAGCTGAAACAGTATAAAGAGTTGCAAGATATGCCATTGGTACAACGCGGCACTCGTTTGTCCATTATGCCGGTGAGTGCGGCGCAATGGCGCTTTATCCTTGCGCTGGAGTAGCAGCTTAAAAGAAATCCATCGAGCGTTCCTTGCGGCGAGGTTTTAGGAGTAACACCAGGCCGATGAGGAAAATCACGCTGCCGCTGGCCAGATAAATCTTCGGCGCTTGCGCCATCTGCCCCCACAGCATCTGCATGTGTTCCAGGAAGTGCCACAGGGATGATTGAAGGAGGAATAGGGAATCCCCGGTGTAAAGCCCCAGATATGCCAAACCGCCGCCTATAATGAGCAGGGCCAGGCCGATAATTTTTGTGGGCGACATTCGGTCGTTCTCCGGTTGTAAGCATGATTGTTAGAGCGGCGTTGTTTTGCCAATTGTATATAACTGAAATTATTATAATTATCAACTAGGGTTTCACCGGTGTGTGAGTGGACACCTGTGTGTAGGGTGGGCACTGCCCACTCTACGGTTACAACACCTCCGACGCATAATCCGCCAACCGCGAACGCTCGCCGCGCAATAGCGTGATATGACCGCTATGCTCCCAGCCCTTGAAGCGATCCACGACATAGGTCAGACCCGATGTGGTTTCGGTCAGATAAGGGGTGTCGATCTGCGCCACATTGCCCAGACAAACGACCTTGGTACCGGGACCCGCGCGCGTGATCAAGGTCTTCATCTGCTTCGAGGTCAAATTCTGCGCCTCGTCGATGATGACGAATTTATTGAGAAAGGTGCGTCCGCGCATAAAGTTGAGCGAACGTATTTTAATGCGGTTGCGCAGTAGGTCGTTGGTGGCCGCGCGGCCCCAATCGCCGCCACCCGCGTTGGATTGCGTCAGGACTTCGAGATTATCCATGAGCGCGCCCATCCATGGCGTCATCTTTTCCTCCTCGGTGCCTGGTAAGAACCCGATGTCTTCACCGACCGGCACGGTAACACGCGTCATAATAATCTCACTATAGCGTCGCTCTTCCAACACCTGCGCGAGGCTGGCTGCGAGGGTTAATAAAGTCTTGCCGGTGCCTGCGATACCGAGCAAGGTAACAAAGTCTATTTCCGGGTCCATCAGCAGATTCAGCGCAAAGTTCTGTTCGCGGTTGAGCGCATTGATGCCCCATACCGTGTGACGAGGGGAGCGGTAATCGTGCACGAGTTCAATGGTAGCATTGTTGCCCTCCAGCTTGCGCACGATGGCCTCAAACTCGCCACTCTCTTTGCTGAAGATAAACTGGTTCGATAGCCAATGCTCAACCTGCGGCCCGGAAACCTTATAAAACGTATGTCCACTCTCCTGCCAGGATTTCATATCCTTACTGTGCGTAGTCCAGAAATCCGCGGACAATTCGCTGTAACCGCTGTACAGCAGATTGACGTCGTCCAGCACATGATC
>JBDSOT010000080.1:0-26387 GCA_039914705.1 Gammaproteobacteria bacterium
TGCGCTGGGCATTAGCGGCCAGCCTGATTACTGCCCTGCTGGTTCCTCTGGTGCTGGGTAAGTGGTCGTTCATGACTTCCCTTGGCCTGTTTATGGCGGCATGGATTGTGACGACCGCTGCGGAAAACCTGTGGAGCAAGGTAATGCGTAATGGCCTGGCGGGGGCCAAAGCGGCGCTGCTGGGTTTGCCGCGCGGCTTCTATGGGATGTTGTTTGCGCATCTGGGCGTTGCGGTATTTGCCATCGGTGTTACCGTCTCGGGAGGATTCAGCTCCGAGAAGGAACTGCGTATGGATCCGGGCGATACCGTCGAGGTGGGCGGTTATAACTTCCGCTTCGATGGCGTCACCGAGGTTGCGGGACCGAATTACCAGGCAGTGGAGGGGCGCGTGCGGGTTAGCAGGAACGGCGAAGACGTTACTGTGTTACGCCCGCAAAAGCGGGTTTACACCGTACAGCGCAATCCCATGACTGAGGCAGGCATCGACGCCGGTCTGTTCCGCCACCTGTACGTAGCCCTTGGCCAGCCGGTTAGCGGTGCGGCCTGGAGTCTGCGCATTTACTACAAACCGTTCGTGCAGTGGATCTGGATGGGACCGTTGTGCATGGTGCTGGGCGGGATACTGGCCGCCAGCGACCGCCGCTATCGCCTGGCCGCACGTAGACAGGTTCATGCTCAGCCGGCGGGTCTTGCGCCAGGGGCTGTCGCCCACGGTTTGGCCAGTAATACGGCGCACAGGTAATAATATCCATGATTCGTTACTTGATCCCGCTTGGGATATTTATTGTGCTGGTCGTATTCCTGGCCAGAGGCCTGCAACTGGATCCCCATGAAGTGCCTTCTCCGTTAATCGGCAAGCCAGCGCCTGACTTCCTGTTGCCGCAACTGAGTGATGCCGGCCAGCAATTCGGGCGCAAGGATCTGCTCGGCAAGGTGACCCTGCTGAATGTCTGGGCCTCATGGTGCGTGGCGTGCCGACATGAACATCCGTTATTAGTCGAGCTTGCCCGCACCAGTGCCGTCAATATCTATGGCCTCAATTATAAGGACACCCGTCCCGATGCCTTGCGCTGGCTGGAGCAACTCGGCAATCCCTATATAATCAGCGCCTTTGATGAACAGGGCAGGGTAGGCATAGATTATGGCGTGTACGGTGTACCGGAGACCTACGTTATTGATCAGCAGGGCATTATCCGCCACAAGGTAATCGGCCCTATTACGCCGGAAAATCTGGATCAGGAAATTTTACCGCTGATCAGGAAATTGCAAGGATGAGATTTTATAGATTCATTATAGTGACGTTGCTGATGAGCGCGCTGGCTCATGCCGGGGCCGCTGAGCCGCAATCCATCGATACGGCGAGCGCTAATCCAGTGGTCGAAGAGCGTCTCAAGTCTCTCTCGCACGAGTTGCGCTGCCTGGTGTGCCAGAACGAAACCCTGGGCGATTCGCGCGCAGACCTGGCCATTGATTTGCGCAACGAAATTCGCGCCCTCATGGAAAAGGGTTACAGCGATAAACAGGTGGTCACTTATCTGGTTGCACGCTACGGGGATTTTGTGCGGTTTCGCCCGCCCTTGAAGTCAACCACCGTTCTGCTGTGGTTCGGGCCGTTTATCTTAATGGTGCTAGGTAGCAGTTTATTGATCGTTTACCTTATACGTCGGCGCAAGCGCATAAACGCGGGACCCCTCTCGCAGGGTGAACAGCAGCGCCTGCGGAATTTATTAACCAAGCTCGCAGGAAACCGGACATGAGCGCAGGCACGCTATTTTGGATATTGGCTGCGGTAATGATTGTCGCCACGCTGGCAATTATATTGCCTCCGCTGCTTAAACCACGTGCGCTAAAAACAGTGCAACGTGACGTATTAAATGCCGCTATTTACAAAGATCAGCTTGCCGAGTTGAGTGCCGACCTTAGTAACCAAACACTCAGTCCCGAGCAATATGAGCAAGGCCGGTCTGATCTGGAGCGCAATCTGCTCACCGATGTCTCAGACCCGCAGGAAGAAATAATCAATGCGGGCAGGAATGTATCCACCGCCACCGGGCGCATCACGGCCGTGCTTGTCGGTATTGCCGTACCGGTGCTGGCCATTGGCCTGTATTTACAGTTAAGCAAAGACTACGACGTGTTTGCCGATCAGCCCATGAGCGCAACCAGCGCGCAGCCCGGAATGGCGCCCGGCTTCACGCCGGAGATGATGGTGCAGCGCCTCTCCGAGCGTTTAAAGACTAATCCCAAGGATGGCGCAGGCTGGGCCATGTTAGGACGTTCTTATGCCGTGCTGGGCCGTCATGGCGAGGCGAGTCAGGCTTATGCCAAGGCGCTGCCGCTACTCAAAGAAGATGCACAATTGCTGGTGGATTATGCCGAGGCGGTCGCTTTAAGTAATAGCGATCAGCAGCTTGCCGGCAAGCCAACGGAGCTTTTTGAAAAGGCGCTGAAACTGGATGCCGACAACCCCAAAGGATTGTGGCTGGCCGGGATGGCCGCATATCAGAAAGAGGATTATCGTGCCGCAAGCGCCTACTGGAAGCGCTTGATGCTATCCATGCCAGCCGATTCGCCGGACGCCATCGACATCCAGAAAAACATCGCCGAGGCTGATGCACGCGCCGCAGGCGGCAATATGCCCCGTTAAAACTACCTCATTCATTAGTCCACAGATCGTTGCTGCCTCCGGCAATTTCTGTCTGCCCATTGCGGTTGCCGCCTGTGTTAAAATGCCTCGCCTCGCCCGCCCGACTGTGCGAAGAGAAGGTGTCTACCTATAAGCTCTCGCTATAAATTTAAGGAACCTCTGAGCAATTCCATCCATGGAATTTTCAGAGACGAAAAGCAAAAAATGGCCGCTCCAGCGCATCCCTGTGCGCGCGGCATTCGTATTTCCCTGTACAGCATGATTTTTTCTTTTCTTCATTTTTCAAACACTTGTGTGTTTGAAAAATAGCGGCACATTCCTGTGCCGCAGGAAACTCTGAGTAAATCAGAGCTTCCTTAATTAAACGATTTCTTTCACAGTGAACCTCGCTGAGGGTTGGGAGTAATTTGTGGACGTCTATACGACAGAAAATGAGCAGATCGAAGATCTGAAAAAGTGGTGGAAGGAAAACTGGAAATCCCTGATAGCGGGCATTATTATTGGTCTGAGTGCGATATTCGCTTACTGGGCCTGGCAAAACCATACGCGTAGCCAGGCCGAGGCCGCCTCGGCGGAATATCAGTTGCTGATCAGCGCCGTCGAAAAGGCGGATGCGCGCGCGGGCTTTGAGCATGCGGCGCGCATCCGCAATCAATACGGCGAAACCTCCTACGCAGTGTTCGCCGCCATGGCCATGGCCAAACTCTCGCTCGATAAGGGCGATAAAAAGGCTGCGCGCCAGCATCTCGAATGGGCTATGAATAATGCCGAACATGAAACTATGCGGCATATTGCGCGGCTGCGGCTGGCGCGCGTGTTACTCGATATGGGACAAGCCCAGGCGGCGCTCAAGCTGGTGGCTACGCAAAAGACGGGTGGCTTTTTAGCGGCCTATGAAGAAGTGAAGGGTGATATTTACGTAAAAACCGCACAAGTCAAAGAGGCCGACATAGCTTACCGGCGCGCCTTGAAGGCGCTGGAAGGGCAGCCGAATCCGGACAAAAAGGCCCTGCTGCAAATGAAGATAGATGATCTGGGCAATTCCCCTGCGCAGGAGAAGTCAACATGAGGGCAAGCTTGGGAATTGCCGTATTGATCGTGAGCATGCTTGCCGTGGGTTGCGGCACGGTCGGAGATTTTCTGGCCGGCAAGGATAATTCAGCCCCCCCGGCAAAGCTGGTTACGTTTGCGCCTGGCCTGACGGTACAGATATTATGGTCGAAGAACGTCGGCAGCGGCAGCGACAAGCAGTATATAAAACTGGCACCGGTCGTCGAGGGTGACAAGGTGTTCGCGGCGGATCGCAAGGGACGTGTGAGTGCCTACGCGGCGGCCAATGGTCAACTATTATGGGAGACGCAAACCAAGGCGCGCATTTCCGGCGGCCCGGGCAGCGGGGAAGGCCTGGTGCTGGTCGGCACCAGCGAGGGCGAGGTGATCGCCTTGAATGCAGGCACCGGCGAGATTGCCTGGCGCTCACAACTCTCCAGCGAGATATTGGCACCGCCGCGTGCCTTGCAGGGTGTGGTTGTGGCGCGCACCGTTGACGGTAAATTGTTTGGCTTGGATGCGAAGGGGGGGGCGCGTATCTGGGTTTACGAACAATCTGTGCCCGCGCTGACCTTGCGCGGTACGAGTGCGCCATTGCTGATCGGCGATAAAGTCATCGTAGGCTTTGCCAGTAGCAAACTCGCGGCCATCACGCTTAACGAAGGCAAGTTATTATGGGAGGCAAGCGTGGCGGAGCCGCGCGGACGCAGCGAGTTGGAGCGATTGGTGGACATCAGCGGGGAGTTGCAGGTGGCGGATGACACTGTGTATGTCGTCAGTTTCCAAGGCCGGGTCGCTGCCGTGGAACTCGAATCGGGACGCGTGCTGTGGGCGCGCAATATGTCCTCCAATGCCGGTATCGGCGTGGGCGGAAATAATTTGTATGTCACGGATGATCAGAGTCATGTGTGGGCGCTGGATCGCCGCGATGGTGGAACTTTATGGAAGCAGGATAAATTGCAGTCACGTTCAGTGACGGCACCGGCGGTCCAGGGTGACTATGTAGTGGTAGGCGATTTTGAGGGTTATCTGCATTGGATGTCGCATGAGGATGGCAGTTTCGTGGCCCGGCAAAGGATTGATGACGACGGAATTATCGCCGCGCCTGTAGCTGCTGCTGATAATACCCTGTATGTAAACGGTAAGGGTGGCAAACTCGCCGCGCTGCGTACAGGCAAATAACCAGGTTTCACTGCCGAATTCGACCAACAGCCTGTCACCGTTCCAGTCGGTTCCTTATCGCCACTCTATTATTTGATATTCGATTTAAATCGGTCACAACCATGAATCCCGTCATCACGTTGGTGGGTCGGCCCAACGTCGGCAAGTCTACTTTATTTAATCGCTTAACGCGCTCGCGCGAGGCGCTGGTTGCGGATCAGCCGGGCCTCACGCGCGACCGGCAATATGGCGCTGGAAAAATCGGCGACAAGCCCTATCTGGTGGTGGACACGGGCGGACTGGGCGGAGAAAAGGAAGGACTCGATGGCTTGGTGGCCGAGCAGTCGCTGCTCGCTGTGGGTGAAGCGGACATTGTGTTGTTCATCGTGGATGGGCGTGAGGGCGTCACGTTAGCCGATCAAACCATTGCCAGGCAATTGCGCCGGTTCGGCAAGACCCTGTTTCTGGCCGTTAATAAGATGGAAGGCAGGGACCGGGCGCAGGACAGCGCCGAATTTCACAGCCTTGGCCTGGGCGAGCCTCATGCGATTTCCTCCGCGCACGGGGAAGGCGTGCCGCAATTAATGGAGGCGGTGCTGGCGAAGCTGGCGGCACCTGTGGAAGACGAGGACAGTGATGGCGGCGCACAAGGCATTAAAATCGCCATCGCCGGGCGTCCGACTGTCGGCAAATCCACCTTGGTTAATCGTATGCTGGGCGAGGAGCGCGTGCTGGCCTTCGATCAGCCGGGCACCACGCGCGACAGCATTTACATTCCCTTCGAGCGCAAACAGAAACAGTACACGTTAATTGACACCGCCGGTGTGCGTCGACGCGCGCGGGTTACAGAGGTGGTAGAGAAATTCAGCATTATTAAAACCCTACAGGCCATCGAAGACGCACACGTGGTAATTCAAGTGCTCGATGCCCAGCAGGGGGTAACCGATCAGGATGCCAATCTGTTGGGATTCACTATCGAGGCGGGCAGGGCGCTGGTGATTGCCGTCAATAAATGGGATGGCCTCGATCTGGAACAACGCAGCCGCGTGAAACGGGAGATCGAGCGTAAACTGCCGTTTCTGGATTTCGCCAAGATCCATTTTATTTCGGCCTTGCGCGGCACCGGCGTCAATGACCTGTTCGGATCAGTAGACAAGGCCTATGCCTCGGCCAGTAAAAAATTATCGACTCCCCAGTTAACGCGCATCCTCGAAGAAGCGGTTAACACTCACCAGCCGCCGTTAGTACACGGCCGCCGCATCAAGCTGCGCTACGCACATCAAGGCGGACATAATCCGCCGCTGATTATCATTCACGGCAATCAGACCAATGATGTACCGGAAACGTATAAACGTTATCTGTCCAACCACTTTCGCGATGCGCTGGGTTTGGTGGGTACGCCGGTGCGCGTGGAATTCAAGAGTGGCGACAATCCGTATAAGGATCGCAAGAACGTGCTGACCGAACACCAGGTCGCGAAACGTAAGCGCCTGATCAGGCATATCAAAAAGGGTAACTAAGTTTACTAAAGGCTCACCTTGAGCAAGCGGGGTTAACAAAACTCAGGGTTGTGTTTCCGGGGGTAACGATTCCGGTTCGTTGCCGGTAACGGCCGCGTCTGACTCCGCATTTAAAGATTCCACGTTTAAATCGGTTAAGTCGTCCGTCTGATTATTCGAGAAATCCTGTTGTGGAGGATTGCCGTCGTAAATCAAATTAAGGCGGCGCTGACGATACGCCTCACGCCGAAAGCTGTAGGAATCAAGTGCTGCCTGGTCAAGTATGCGCCCGGCGGAAAGTAAATCAGAACGCTTGTCGACTGCCTTAAGGGCACGCGCGGCACTGCGCCCGGCGGTGTTGTCGTATGAGCTGAGGATGTCGGCCTGGTAATCGAGTACTGAACCAATCCCATCGCGCGGGTTGCTGGGGCCGAACAGCGGTAATACCAGATACGGCCCTTCACCAATCCCCCAAACAGCGAAGGTCTGGCCGAAATCTTCGTTGTGTGCCGGCATGCCCATCGACGTGGCGACATCGAAAATGCCCAGCACACCAAATACCGTGTTGGCTATGAAGCGGCTCCCATCCGAGATGCCCTGTTTGAATTTTCCCTGTAAGAGATCATTAATAACTACAGTAGGATAGGCTAGATTGTTAAAGAAGTTTGACACCCCTGTGCGCACCGGTTGCGGAATGGTGTTTTTGTAGCCGGTAGCCACAGGCTTGAGTACGTTGCGGTCGACACCCTCATTAAAGCTGTAGATCGCCCGGTTAAGGCCCTCGAATGGGTCGCGCGCCTCCTCATCTTGCGAGAGTTGCAAGGTCGTGCAACCGGACAGCAGGATGAGGACTCCGGTTAAGGTTGCCAGGGTGGGTATGCCCAGAATACTGCGGTGTTTCATGAAATTCCTTGTTAGTTTATGCACTTCGTTATTTAAATTTATTCGCTAAACCGCTCTGCTCACGAGCGTTAAAAAGTATACGACAAGTTGTAAATAAATGAGTGCGATATATGAGTTTAGCGCATTCGAACAAGTCGTTTTTCTCAGCTTTTTCTCAATCAATACAACAATTGTGCCACTATTTTTTTAAAAACAGACTGGGATCGACCTGTGTGCGGTTCAGGCTGACACCCCAATGCAGGTGTGGTCCGGTGGCGCGGCCAGTCATGCCGACCTTTCCGATAAGTCCTCCACGGTTTAGTGTCTGGCCAGTTTTCACAGCAATGTGGCTGAGATGGCAATACAGGGTAATAAGTCCCTGGCCGTGGTCTACGAACACGGTATTGCCATTAAAGAAATAATCCCCGGCACCAATTACTTTGCCCGGCGCGGGTGCATAAACAGGGGTACCTGTGGGTGCCGAGATGTCCATTCCGCTGTGAGGTTTACGCGGTAAGTCGTTGAAAAAACGTCTGAAGCCAAAACTGTTGCTGGGCTGTCCATCGACCGGCAATGAAAAATCAGTGGATATATCGGATTGCTCAGTCCACTGTCCAAGCGCACGTTTGATCTCAGCGGTTTCTGCTGTAATGCGCGCGAGATCCCGGCTATTGGGTTCGACCTTACGCTGGTCCGGGAGGGTGATGTGCTGGCTGGGATATTGCTTGTCGCGCACCTGAAAGTTTAAAGGGCGAATCTTATTGCCCTCCCTAAGCTCTACAATGTACTCGCCAGGCTCCGTGTTTAGCGCTATGCCAATAATCGCCTGCCATTGATTTCCCTCGCGCATCACCATTACGCGCTGGTCTTTATAAAAGGCTCGGGGAGCTTGTTGTGTCGTTGATGCCTCACCCAATGACACAATGGCGATACCACCCGGAACAGGGCTGGAGACCGGCAGATTTTCTGCATATATGTTAAGTGAAAATATAAATAAAACAAATATATATATAATATTCATGATATTTTACTTTTAACTATGCAGAGTATGGCCCCATGAGCCAGACGTGCCTTTATCTCATCGCCCACGGCAATATCCCGCGTGGAGCGAACTACTCGTTGATCCGTCAGCCGCTGAATAATGGCATAACCACGGCCAAGTGTTGCAAGCGGGCTGATGCCATTCAGCGTGCGTGCCAGTAATTCCAGACGCCCGTGCAGTCTGCCCAAATTAGAATCGAATCCGCCCTGCAGGCGGTGCGCAAGATTTTCACGGGTAATGCTCAACTGCCTGAGCCTGTGTATCGGCGTATGCCGTTGCAAGCTGGCGTGTAGTTCGGCGAGCTGCGACCGGCTATGCCGGTATGCTGCGCGTTGTGCAAGGCGCAGTCGCTGTTCCAGTTCATCAAGACGCTGTGCCTGATTGCGCAGACGCTGGCCGGGGTGCTGAAGACGCCGCTCGATCCAGCTAAACATCTGACGCTTACGATCAAGCGCTGTTTGCAAGCTCAGTACCAGACGATTTTGCAGGCGCGCCAATACCTGTAGCCACTCCAGACGATCCGGTGTAATGAGTTCGGCAGCGGCGGTAGGCGTGGCGGCGCGCTGATCCGCCACCAAGTCGGCAATGGTGAAGTCAATCTCGTGGCCGATGCCGGTGACCAGGGGGATGGAGCATGCGTAAATGGCGCGCGCAACACTCTCCTCATTAAACGCCCATAAATCCTCCAGCGAACCGCCGCCGCGACTCAGAATGAGCATATCGCACTCGGCGCGCGCATCCGCCAGGCAGATCATTCGCGCAATCTTATCGGCCGCGCCCAAGCCTTGCACTGGCACCGGATAAATCACTATCGGAATAGCGGGAAAGCGGCGCTGCAGGCAGCACAGAATATCGCGCAGGGCAGCGCCTGTGCCTGAGGTAATCACGCCGATCCTGTGCGGTAAGGAAGGCAAGGATTTTTTATGCGCGGCATCGAACAGACCTTCCCCCGCCAGGCGTTGCTTGAGCAGATCGAAGGCACGGCGCAGTGCGCCATCGCCGGCTTCTTCCATATGTTCGCCGATCAATTGAAACTCGCCGCGCCCCTCGTAGAGGCTGACGCGCGCGCGCAGCAAGATCTGCATGCCATCTTTTGGTGTAAACCCTAAATGCATATTGCGCATGCGAAACATCGCGCAGCGCACCTGTGCCTGGTCGTCCTTCAGCGTGAAATACCAATGGCCGGAGGAGGGCCGCGCCAGATTGGACAACTCGCCCTGCACCCAGATCAGCGAGAAATTTTCCTCCAGCAGGCCGCGCGCCTCGGCATTCAAACGCGACACGCTGTAAACCTGCCGACGCAAAAAAACATCCAGGCTTTCTATGATTTCGGGCATGCTCGAATGATAGTCCAGATTGCCGGGCGTGGCGATGTACTGACTGCTTGCTGCTTCCCCCTTTTGACGGACCCCAGCTCCATACTCTCCATAAAGGCCCTCTATCTCATGCTATATTTTTCAAAGGGAACCACTACTAACGGGTTTATCGCTCAGGTGACAGTAAACTTTCAAATTGAGACACTAAACTAAATCCATTTGCCGGTTTACCTCCCCGCCGTAAAATTTTATAATGCCCAGCTATCCTTTTCACACTACGGAATCTCCCATGCGTGTTGTTCAGGACGCCCTCACCTTCGACGATGTGATGCTGGTGCCCGCACATTCCACTGTCCTGCCCGCGCAAGTGGAGCTGGGAACCTGGCTGACTCGCGAGATCAAGCTGAATATTCCCTTGTTGTCCGCCGCCATGGACACGGTTACCGAGGGCCGGCTGGCTATTGCCCTGGCGCAAGAGGGCGGCATCGGTTTTATCCATCGCAATATGACCATCGACGAGCAGGCGCTACAGGTGCGCAGGGTCAAAAAATTCGAGAGCGGTGTCATCAAGGAGCCGATTACTGTCTCCCCCGATCTAAGCATCCGCGACGTGTTGGAATTGACGCGCGCCAATAATATCTCCGGCGTGCCGGTGGTGGACGGTGAAGAGCTGTTAGGCATCGTCACCAGCCGTGATCTGCGTTTCGAGACCGGCTACGACAGCCCGGTGTCGCGCATCATGACGCCCAAAGAACGCCTGATTACGGTACGCGAAGGGGCTGAACGCGAAGAGGTTATTGGCCTGTTGCACAAATACCGTATCGAGAAGGTGCTGGTCGTTAATGACAAATTCCAGTTGCGCGGGCTGATTACCGTCAAGGATATTCAGAAGGCCAAGGAAAATCCTAATGCCTGCAAAGACAGCCTCGGTCGCCTGCGCGTCGGCGCGGCAGTGGGCACTGGCCAGGGTACCGATGAACGTGTTGCCGCGCTGGTCGCCGCAGGCGTCGATGTCATTGTCGTCGATACCGCACACGGCCATTCGCAGGGCGTGCTGGATCGAGTGCGCTGGATCAAGCATCAGTACCCGGCCATGCAGGTTATCGGCGGCAATATCGCCACGGCCGCCGCCGCACACGCGCTGGTCGAGGCAGGTGCCGATGCGGTCAAGGTAGGCATCGGCCCCGGTTCTATCTGCACGACACGCATCGTCTCCGGTGTCGGCGTGCCGCAGATCACGGCTATCAATAACGTCGCCGAGGCCCTGGCAGGCAGCGGCATTCCCCTGATCGCCGATGGTGGCGTGCGTTATTCCGGCGATCTGGCTAAGGCGCTTGCCGCCGGGGCGTATGCCATCATGATCGGCAGCATGTTTGCCGGCACCGAAGAAGCACCGGGCGAGATTGAGTTGTATCAAGGACGCTCGTATAAATCATATCGCGGCATGGGTTCGCTCGGTGCGATGACGCGCCAGCTTTCCAGTGACCGCTATTTTCAGGAAGGTGTTTCCGACGCCGAGAAGTTGGTGCCGGAAGGCATCGAAGGACGCGTTCCGTATAAAGGTAATTTGCAGGCCATCGTGCATCAGTTAATGGGCGGGGTGCGCGCCAGCATGGGTTATACCGGTTGTCACACCATCGATGAAATGCGCACCAAACCGAAGTTCGTGCGCGTCACGCTGGCGGGCATGCGCGAGAGTCACGTACACGATGTAGCCATCACCAAGGAAGCGCCCAATTACCGCGTTGATTAGTAACAGGACAAGGGCGCAGGGCTGTGTTCATTAGCTCTAAGCAATTATCCCTTCTGCTCTTGAAGACGAGCACTACCTCTAAGCAAAAAAATCTTGAAGATGGGCATTATCTCTAACAAACAATAGTCCCTTCTCCCCTGAGGGAGAAGGCTAGGATGAGGGGTGATCAATTTAAGCCACCCTCACCTTGGCCCTTTCCCGCGAGCGGGAGAGGGAATGATGCTTATCAGCGTATTAACTTTGCTGCTCTCAACGGCATGAATCGTTCTATGAGAATGAAAGCAACCCAAGTCTTGATCTCCCTATGACCTCCGACATCCACACCCACCGTATCCTGATTCTCGACTTCGGTTCCCAATACACACAGCTCATCGCACGCCGTGTGCGCGAGGCCGGCGTGTATTGTGAAATCCATGCTTATGATATGGATGCTGTGGCGATAAAAAATTTTAAACCGCAAGGCATCATTCTTTCCGGCGGCCCCGAGTCGGTCACTTTGCAATCCACGCCGCGTGCCCCGCAATGTGTATTCGATCTGGGCGTGCCGGTGCTGGGCATCTGTTACGGCATGCAGACCATGGCCACTCAACTTGGCGGCGCTGTGGAAAGCTCGTCGAATAGCGAGTTCGGTTATGCCCAGGTGCGCGCGCGCGGACATTCGGAGCTGTTGCGCGATATCGAAGATCACACCAGTCCGGAGGGCTATGGCCTGCTGGACGTCTGGATGAGCCACGGCGATGGCGTTACGCGTCTGCCGGAAGGTTTCAAGATTATCGCGTCCACTGCGAATACGCCGGTCGCCGGTATGGGTGACGACACGCGTCGTTTCTATGGCCTGCAATTCCATCCCGAAGTGACGCATACACCGCAAGGTGCGCGCATACTGCAACGTTTTGTCCATGATATTTGCGCTTGCCCCGCACTGTGGACGGCGCAGCACATTGCCGAAGACAGCATTGCGCAAATCCGTGCGCAGATTGGTACGGATCAAGTGCTGCTCGGCCTGTCCGGCGGCGTCGATTCCTCGGTGGTGGCCGCGCTGCTGCACAAGGCGATCGGCGCTCAACTCACCTGCGTGTTTGTCGATCATGGTCTGTTGCGTCTGCATGAGTCTGAACAGGTCATGACTACGTTCGGCAAACACATGGGTATTAAAGTCATTCGCGTGGACGCCGGGCAGCGTTTTCTCGCGGCGCTGGCGGGCATTGACGACCCCGAGCAAAAGCGCAAGATCATCGGTGGCTTGTTTATCGACATCTTCGATGAAGAGGCGGAAAAGCTGGTAATGGAACCAGCGGATGTGCAGGCGGCGGGTGCAATAGCGCACGGCGTCAAATGGCTGGCGCAAGGCACCATCTATCCCGACGTCATCGAATCGGCCGGCGCGAAATCCGGCAAGGCGCACGTGATTAAATCGCATCACAATGTCGGCGGTCTGCCCGCGACCATGAAGCTCAAATTGCTCGAACCCCTGCGCGAATTATTCAAAGATGAAGTGCGCCGCCTCGGCGTCGAGCTGGGCCTGCCCGCGGATATGGTCTATCGCCACCCATTCCCCGGTCCCGGACTCGCGGTACGCATACTCGGCGAGGTAAAAAAAGAATATGCCGATACACTGCGCCGCGCCGATGCCCTCTTCATCGAAGAGCTGCGCAGGCACGATTTATATGACAAAGTGAGCCAAGCCTTTGCCGTATTCCTGCCGGTCAAGTCGGTCGGCGTCACGGGCGATGGACGCCGTTACGACTACATAATCGCCCTGCGCGCCGTGGAGACCATCGACTTCATGACCGCACGCTGGGCGCATCTTCCTTATGAAGTTCTGGACATCATATCCACGCGCATCATTAACGAAGTGCCGGGCATCAGCCGTGTGGTCTACGATATCTCGGGAAAACCGCCTGCGACGATTGAGTGGGAGTGAGGGAAGCCGATTAGCAACAGTCTTTTTAAGCTGGGGTATTTCCTAGCTATTAATTTGTGTCGTGCCTATTATTTTCATCAGTATATTTTGTGAAGCTTGCGCAAATATTACAATTTGCCTATTATGATGGGCATTAAGTGTATATATGCCTAAAATAATGAGCAATTTCTCCACTCCGCCGCATGTTTCCGAGCGTATGCGCAGGCGGGCCGCTTCGGGCTGTCGACCGAAGATGCCCGCAAGGAAATTGATCGGATCGTCGCGGTGGTGCGCCAGTGGCGCGAGAGCTTCTTCGCTTGCGGGGTGTCGGTCCAGGACCTGGACTACATCGCTCCGGCCATCCTGCACGAGTGTTTCTTCTTTACAAGCCCCCTTGGTGAATGAGCCGCCGTATCAGGCGCGCTTCCTGGCATCGGAAAAAATATAGCGTTTTACAATATGATCACGTCCGCCTGGGCGCGGCTCAGCTCTTTTAGCAGCAGCTTGTAGGTGTCGAGGTCGAATGCCATGACGCTGCGATTCTTTAATACCTCATGTAATTCTGTTTCGCTTTCTACCGTAGCTAAATGACACCAATGTTCAAACACATGAATTTGCGTGCGCTGGCTGGCCGCGTTGTGTTCGCGGATGCCTATTTTGCCGGCGTAAGGCCAGGCCTTGAGGTGATGCGCCGCGAGCGCCAGTTGTAAGCGCAGATAATGCGCCTCGGCAGATTCTTCGCCGACACAAACGCCCTTGCAGCGTTGGAGTTGAAAGGCGAAGCAAGCTCGTTCGCCGCGCTCCAGCCCGAGCGCTTTGGGACATAGTGAATAATGCTCGGCCATGGCGCGCAGTGCTTCTTGGGCCTGCCGTTTGGACCGGTAAATGCCGAACAATTCGCCGAGTACTGCCGGGTCCATATCAGCCTCATATACCAAGCTCACTAACGGAATCTCAGCCGCTGTTTGTGAAAGCCGCCAGGCGCATAATTGCCGGGTCTTGCGCAAGCGCCGGTTATGGACAGGCTGGCGCTGTTTAATCAACCTGGATTCCAGCAACAGTGCGCCCAGCTCGCCGGCTGTTTCCACCCATTCCACGCGTTTAATTTCCTGCCCGATGCGCATATCTTTGTTAGAGGCATGATCGCCGCTGAAATGCGCCATAACCCGAGAGCGCAAGTCGATGCTTTTTCCGATATACAGCGGCAGATTATTCTCGCCGTAAAAAAGATAAACCCCCGGTTCCTCCGGCAATTCATCCAACAGCGCTGCATCCAACCCGGTCGGCAGGCACGGCCCTTTCATTAATTCACCGGCCACGCGCGCGACATGCTCGCTACCCAACTCCTGGCGCGCAGTCTCCAGATACGCCACCAGTAATTCCACATCCCCCATGGCGCGATGCCGCGCAGTACACGTCAGACCATGACGCTGCATAATGGCGTCCAGCCCATGGCTCTGATGCTGCGGATATAGTCTGCGCGAGAGCTTGACCGTACAGATGACTTTCTGGCGCAGGGTCGTGCCCATGCGGCGGTATTCGTTCTTGAGAAAACCATGGTCGAAGCGTGCATTGTGTGCCGCTAGCACTGCGCCATCGAGGTAATGATTAAGTTTATGCGCGACTCGCTCAAAGCTTGGCGCATCCTGCACCATGTCATCGGTAATGCCGGTTAGATTTTGGATGAATGGTGGAATCGGCATGCCCGGATTAACCAAGGTCTCCCAGCGATCAACTTCATGACCGTGTTCAAAGCGGATGAGGGCGATCTCGGTGATGCGATCCCGCAGGGGTGTAGCGCCTGTGGTTTCGAGGTCGAGCAATACGTAGGCGGGCAACATAAGATATTATAGAACTTTCAGCTTCGTGCATGTTCCGCAATAATACGGCCGCATATCTGCAAATCGATTATCTATCGCTGCGTATAAATTTTTGACAAAATCCCATGGCCGATTACCGATCATTACACGACTGGAATCTTTCCCCGCAACAGGCAATCCACTTGCAGCAACAATTGCGCGAGCAGGTTTCTATAAGGCCGCTCACTGAGCAGCTTAAAACTATTGCCGGTGCGGACATTTCCTTTAATAAATATTCGCCGCTGATGTACGCGGCTATCGTTGTGCTCGAGTTGCCGAATTTAACTATTGTAGAAGAAGCTACTGCTGTCAGTGAGACCACCTTTCCTTATGTGCCGGGTTTGCTTTCATTCCGGGAAGTGCCTGCACTGCTGGAGGCATGGAAAAAATTAACGACGGAGCCGGATGCCGTAATGCTGGACGGGCAGGGCATCGCCCATCCGCGCCGCATGGGTATCGCTGCACATTTCGGTTTATGTGTGGATCGGCCCACGCTGGGCTGCGCGAAATCCGTGCTGGCGGGTAAATATCAGGAGCCACTGGCGCAACGTGGTGCGTGGGCGCCGATGGTTCATCGAGATGAAGTTGTGGGTGCGGCATTGCGCACCAAGACCAATGTAGGTACGGTGTTCGTCTCGCCCGGACACCGGCTTGATCTTGCTGCTGCAATTGATATTACACTCCAATGCGGCGCTGGTTATCGAATCCCGGAACCGACACGCCGCGCGCACAATCTGGCCAATGTGCTACGACGTGCGAGCATTGCTGAAAACATTTCGGCTGTTGTGAAGGAAACTCTGAATAATTCCATCCCTGGAATTTACAGAGACGAAAAGAAAAAAATATGATTTTTCCTTTTCTTCATTTTTCAAACACTTGTGTGTTTGAAAAATGGCGGTACATCCCGGTACCACAGGAACCTCTGAATAAAACCAGAGCTTCCTTAATTACGCCAGGGGAGAAAATTAAAACGCATGCACACGGATGAGGATTGGATGCGTCACGCGCTGAAACTCGCCGCGCGGGCCAGCGACGAAGGCGAGGTGCCCGTGGGTGCCGTATTGGTTAAGGATAATGAAGTGCTGGGCGAGGGTTGGAACCGGCCGATCGCCACTCACGATCCTACCGCTCACGCCGAGATTATGGCCTTGCGCGCGGGGGCAGCCAAGCTGGGTAATTACCGTTTGTGCGGCGCTACACTTTATGTGACGCTGGAGCCGTGCCTTATGTGCGCGGGCGCGATGGTGCATGCGCGCATACAGCGCCTGGTGTTCGGCGCGCGCGATCCGAAGGCGGGGACAGCGGGCAGTGTGCTGCATGCCTTTCAGTTTCCTCATTTAAATCATCGCGTCGATGTTGCCGGTGAGGTGTTGGGGGAAACATGCTCAACCGTGCTTACCAGTTTTTTCAAGACACGGCGCACGGATATGAAATAAACAACACGAAGAATTAGCCAACAAATTATCAAATCCTGATCAGGACTGAGGCGAAAATCTAAATCATTGGAGAGAAATTATGATTTATCTCCGGAGCCATGTAAGGTATGATTTACAACCCTTTAAAATATTAACCAGCATCAACAGCGGGGCGTAGCGCAGCCTGGTAGCGCACCTGGATGGGGTCCAGGTGGTCGGAGGTTCAAATCCTCTCGCCCCGACCAACTCCCGGTTCTAACGATGTTTTGCCGTCCTGGGCGCGACCTCAGTTTGCTTATCAGCCCCAGCCAGAACATCGTATAGTAGCGTTCGGCGCTTAGCGCTCACCCTCTCTCTCCGGCCAAGTACGCTCCTAGTAACCGTGTTGTACAAGCTCGTTAAGCAGAGGGATCAGGGGTGTTGAGCAATGCTACGCCATGATTACCAGGTTCGCGTACTTCTCCTGATCAACAAGGAGTCGATGGAAAAAGTCCTCGAGTATGTCGTGCAAGCCAACACACTTCAGATGAACGATCCCGCTTTTGTTAAAGAACTGAAAGAGTGGATTCGCTTTGGAGATGACGAGGCAGTCATAACAGGAGATGGGCTATTCGCCCGATCATCCGGTAATCCATCCGTTCCGAGTTGGTTGGGAAGTCTGCTCTTTAAACTGCTTTTTACGACCAAGGGCGAGAACGACAAGTATGCGACGCACATTCGCAGTTCCGCCGGGATTGCGATTTTCATATCGGAGGGGAACGACAAAGCGCATTGGCTTGAAGCGGGACGTTGTTACGAACGCTTCGCGCTGCAGGCAGCGGCTTTGGGCATCCGCAACGCATTTATAAATCAACCGGTTGAGGTTTCTGAACTCCGGCCACAATTTGCGAACGCCCTCGGGATCGGCAGCCGCAGACCCGACCTCGTTGCGCGCTTTGGTCGCGGCCCGGAGATGCCGCGGTCGCTGCGACGTCCAGTGCAAGAGGTGCTGGTATGAACCATCGAAAGTCGGCTTTGCATCTGTCAAATTCGTTGATCCCGCAAATCTCCCCACCTATGAGGGCAAAGACAGGCAGTCTCGATGATCCTTCCATCAAAAATGCTGACGAGGTAGCGAGAGCTCTCGGCGCAGACCTCGAAAACGGACTCACTTCACAGGAGGCGTCGCGCCGCCTTTCGGAAAATGGCCGCAACGAACTCCGCTCTGCTCCGCAGCGGCCAGCATGGCTCCGCTTCCTGTCGCACTTCCGTGATCCCTTGGTTTATCTGCTGCTCGCCGCCATCGCCATCGCCCTCATCGCCTGGATCATCGAGGGTATGGACGGCTGGCCGGTGGATGCGATTGTTATCACGATCGTTGTCCTGTTCAATGGGATGCTGGGCTTTATGCAGGAAGCCAAGGCACAGAACGCCGTAGCCGCGCTGGCCCGGATGACCGCAGTAACTTCGGCCGTCATGCGTGACGGACAATTGCTGCGTGTACCCAGCGCGGAGCTGGTGCTCGGGGATTTGCTCGCGCTCGGCGAAGGTGACGCCATCGGAGCGGATGCGCGCCTGATCGAGGCCACCTCACTGCGCGTGCTGGAAGCTTCTCTGACCGGCGAGAGTGAAGCCGTGCTCAAGGATGCGGCCACGCTGCGCGAGGCGGCGGCGCTCGGCGACCGGTTCGACATGGTGTACAAGGGCACGGCTGTGGCGCAGGGCGGGGGCCGTGCCGTGATCACGGCGACCGGGATGGACACCGAGATGGGTTCGATTGCCGCAATGCTTGAGGCCACCCAAGAGGAGCCGACACCACTGGAGAAGGAAGTCGGACGCATCGGGCGCATGCTGGGCATCGCGGTCGTGATCATTGCCGTGGTGGTGGTGGGGACCATCCTGCTGATCTCCGACATCCGCAACGCAGCCGATGTTATTCACGTCTTGCTGCTCGGCGTGGCTCTGGCGGTGGCGGCCGTGCCCGAGGGGCTGCCGGCAATCCTGTCGGTCGTGCTCGCGCTGGGGATGCAGCGCATGGCGAAGCACAACGCCATCGTCAAGAATCTGTCGTCGGTGGAAACGCTGGGTTCCGCCTCGGTCATCGCCTCGGATAAGACCGGCACCCTGACCCGCGGGGAAATGACCATCGTACAAATTATGACCGCCTCGGGTGGCACCCATGTCACCGGAGTGGGATACACCCCCGAGGGGCGGGTCGAGCATGAAGGTGTCGAACTCACTGCCGGAGCGCTCCGTGATGAGTTGATCGTCATGCTCAGCGGCGGCAGCCTGGCCGGCAACGCCGATCTGCGTCAGGGGGCAGACGGCGAGTGGGAGATTCACGGCGATCCTACCGAAGCGGCCTTCCTGGTGGCCGAGCGCAAGCTGGGTATCACCGAACGGCGCGAGCAGCGTTTCGAGCGCATCGGCGAAATCCCATTCACCTCCGAGCGCAAGATGATGTCAACGATAGAACTCGACCACGAACACGACGACGAAGTCGTGGTAATCACCAAGGGCGCCCCGGACGTGCTGCTCGAGCGATGCACCAAGGTGCGAGTGGGGATGAAGATCGTTGAACTCGATGACGCGCTGCGGGCACGCCTGCTGGCTGATGTTGACACCCTTACCGAGTCGGCGCTGCGCACGCTGGCCGTAGCCTACCGCCTCCTTGCGCCGGGTGAGAATCCGCAAGTCACGGAATCGCTGGAACGCGACCTCGTGTTCGTCGGCACCGTGGGCATCATCGACCCGCCGCGCGAGGAGGCGGCCGTCGCCATTCGGGAGGCGCGCCGGGCCGGCATCCGGGTCATCATGATCACCGGCGATCACCAGCGCACCGCCGCCCGCATCGCCGCCGACCTGGGGATCGTGGCAGCCGGGGTCCCGGCGCTGACGGGGGCCGAGCTCGACGCGCTTGACGACGCGGACTTCGCCGACGCGGTGCGTAATACGTCGGTCTACGCCCGGGTGGTGCCCGCGCACAAACTGCGTATCGTCGACGCACTGCAGGCCGACGGCAATGTCGTCGCGATGACTGGCGACGGAGTGAATGATGCACCCGCGCTGAAGTCGGCCGACATCGGTGTCGCGATGGGGGTGACCGGGACCGAGGTGACCAAGGAAGCGGCCAAGATGATCCTCGCCGACGACAACTTCGCGACGATCGTTGAAGCCGTGCGCGAAGGGCGCGGCATCCTGGACAACATCCGCAAGTTTCTGCGCTATCTGCTGTCGTCAAATATGGGCGAGGTGCTGACGGTTTTTCTGGGTGTGGTAGGGGCGGGCGTGATCGGACTCTCGGGCACCGGCGGCGCAGTGGTGCTACCGTTGCTCGCTACGCAGATCCTGTGGATCAACCTGATCACCGACTCTGGGCCTGCGCTGGCGATGGGCGTCGACCCGTCCACAGACGACCTTATGGCCCGCAAGCCGCGGCACATCAGCGAGCGGTTGATTGACGCCCGCATGTGGGCGAATGTGATCCAAACTGGCGTGGTGATAGCCGTGGTGACGCTGCTGACGATGGACATCTACCTGCCAGGCGGGCTGATTGAAGGCACATAC
This sequence comes from Gammaproteobacteria bacterium, assembly GCA_039914705.1. GTDB lineage: Bacteria > Pseudomonadota > Gammaproteobacteria > SURF-13 > SURF-13 > JBDSTW01. Next base: position 20,075 of record JBDSOT010000080.1, read on the forward strand.
GACATCACTACTGCCCGCACCGCAGGCTTTACGGTGCTCGTATTCTCCAGCATGTTCACCTGCTTCAACGCGCGTTCGGACACGACGAGTGCGTTCACGCACCTGTTTGTTAACTCGTGGCTTTGGGGTGCGATCACATTGTCCGTGCTACTGCAAGTGGCGGTCGTCAACCTAGATTTCCTCAACCTTGCCTTCGGCACGGCGCCGCTGGAGTTCGACCAGTGGCTGTTGTGCGCTGCGATGGCCAGCGTGGTGCTGTGGTACAGCGAATTGCGCAAACTGGCGAGTCGCGCATGCAGCCGGTGAGACATCGTAGGCATCTCGTGATGCAAGAAAAACCGTACATGCTGGCGATGAATGGTGGCTCGTCGAGCATCAAGTTTACGTTGTATCGGATGGGTGATACGCCGCAGCGACGGCTGCACGGCAAAGTCGACCGCATCGGTTTGCGCGGCACCACGCTGACGTTTGACGACCTGGAGCGTAATCAGCACGACAGCCGTATTATCGGCGACTTCGATCACCGTTCGGTGGCGAACTTTCTGATCGATTGGCTAGCCCAGCAAATCGGTCTCACGTCGATTGCGGCCGTAGGCCACCGCATCGTCAACGGTGGTGCCCACTATAGCGAGCCGCAGCGCGTTACCCCTGAGTTGCTCGATGCGCTGCGCCGCATCAGCGCCTACGCGCCGGAACATCTGCCTTCCGAGATTGCCGTGATCGATTTGTTTCGAGAGCGGGTTCCGGGGCTGCCGCAGATAGTGTGCTTCGACACTAATTTTCATCGCGATATGCCGCAGGTCGCCAGGATATTGCCCATTCCTCGGCGCTTCCAGGCGCAGGGCGTCGAGCGCTACGGTTTTCACGGCCTGTCCTATTCGTTCCTCATGGAAGAGTTGGAGCGCGTGGCGGGTGCCGAGGCGGCGGGTGGTAAAGTGATCCTGGCTCATCTGGGAAATGGCGCGAGTCTGGCCGCAGTACGCGACGGTAAAAGTATCGACACCAGCATGGGCTTCACGCCGGCCGCAGGCGTGACTATGGGGACCCGCTCGGGCGACCTCGATCCTGGGCTGGTTTGGTATCTGGCGCAAACCGAGCAGATGACTGCGGAGCAGTTTCATCACATGGTGAACCATGAGTCTGGATTACTCGGCGTTTCGGGAACGAGTTCCGATCTGCGCGATCTGTTGGCGCGCGAAGCCGACGATGTGCGTGCTGCCGAAGCAGTTGCGCTATTCTGCTACCAGATCAAGAAGTGTATCGGGGCATATTCCGCCGCGCTCGGCGGGCTGGACACACTCGTCTTTGCAGGCGGCATCGGGGAAAACGCAGCCGTGATTCGTGCGCGTATCTGCGCGGACCTGGGCTTCCTCGGCATCCAATTGGATCCAACCAGAAACATAAGCAACGAGCCGGTCATTTCCGCCGATGCCAGCCGCGTCGTTGTCCGTGTCATGCCTACAGACGAAGCGCTAATGATTGCGAGGGCGGTTAGCCGTCTCACCTCATGAATAATTTCAATGTGCCTGAGATTAATATTTCAATCTTCGGATTTCTCCTCAACTTTATTTGGGAGATTTGGCAAGTTCCGTTGTTTCAAGGCATGGATGAGTTGACACATTTCGAGGCGACACTTCACTGCACGCTAGCCGCCCTTGGCGATGTCATCATTTTGCTCGTTGCGTTTTGGATTATCGCGCTAGCCGCAAGATCGCGTAGCTGGATTATTCACCCAAAGACAATCCAGGTCACCGGATTCATCGTCATTGGGACCGTCATTACCGTGGTCATCGAGGCGATTGCGATTCACGTGCTTAATCGGTGGCAATATGCCGCAGCGATGCCAACCCTGCCGATTCTCGGCACCGGGATCACGCCAATTCTCCAATGGCTCATTATTCCGCCCATCATCGTTTCCATGATGCGGCGCAGAGGAATAAACGTATGAACAAACCACTGTCTTCAGAACTTTTAAGCAAGATGAATGCCTATTGGCGGGCTGCCAACTATCTGTCGGTCGGCCAGATTTATCTGTACGACAATCCGCTGCTCAAAAAGCCCTTGAAGCTGGAACATGTGAAGCCGCGCCTGCTGGGCCATTGGGGCACAACGCCGGGGCTGAATTTCATCTACGTGCATCTCAACCGCATCATCAAGCAATATGACTTGAATATGCTCTATGTCACCGGGCCGGGACACGGCGGGCCTGGGCTGGTGGCCAACACCTATCTGGAGGGAACCTATAGTGAGTTCTATCCGAACATCTCGCAAGACGAGCAGGGGTTGAAAAATCTGTTTACCCAGTTTTCCTTTCCCGGCGGTATCCCCAGCCATGTGGCGGCGGAAACGCCGGGTTCGATCAACGAAGGCGGCGAGCTGGGCTATTCGCTGATGCATGCCTACGGTGCCGCGTTCGACAATCCGGATTTGATCGTCGCTTGCGTAGTCGGCGATGGCGAGGCAGAGACCGGGGCACTGGCCACCAGTTGGCACTCGAACAAATTTCTGAATCCGGCCCACGACGGCGCGGTGTTGCCGATTCTGCATTTGAACGGCTACAAGATCGCCAGCCCAACCATCCTGGCCCGCATCAGCCATGAGGAACTTGAAATGTTGTTCCGAGGCTATGGCTACAAACCTTATTTTGTCGAAGGCGACGATCCGGAAAAGGTTCACCCATTGATGGCCGCGACGCTCGACCAGATTGTCGTGGAAATACGGCATATCCAAGCCGAGGCACGCAGCAAAGGTTTCAAGAAGCGCCCCGTGTGGCCCATGATTATTCTGCGTACGCCCAAAGGTTGGAGCGGACCCAAAGAAGTAGATGGCCTGAAGACTGAGGGTTCGTGGCGCTCACACCAGGTACCATTGTCGAATCTGGCCGAAAATCCTGAGCATCTGCAGATCCTGGAAAACTGGATGAAGAGTTACCGGCCAGAAGAATTATTCGACCATACTGGCAAGCTCATTTCGGAACTCGCCGAACTCGCGCCCCAAGGCAATCGTCGCATGGGCGCCAACCCGCATGCCAATGGCGGCGCGCTGTTGCGCGATCTCGACCTGCCCGATTTTGACGACTACGCGGTAGCGGTGTCCGCCCCTGGTGCAATAAAAGCCGAGGCCACCCGCGTTACCGGAACCTTCTTGCGTGATGTGATGAAACAGAATATGACGGCACGTAACTTCCGCGTGTTTGGCCCCGATGAAACGGCATCGAATCGCTTGGCGGATTTATTTGAAGTCACCGGCCGTGCCTTCATGGGTGAGATTCAAGAGACCGACGTACAACTCGCGCCTGATGGCCGCGTGATGGAAGTCTTGAGTGAACATCTTTGCCAAGGTTGGCTGGAAGGCTACCTGCTCACCGGTCGTCACGGATTCTTTTCCTGCTACGAGGCCTTCATTCACATCATCGATTCCATGTTCAATCAACACGCCAAGTGGCTCAAGGTTTCGCGCGAGATTGCCTGGCGGCGGCCTATCGCATCCTTGACCTATCTGCTGACTTCGCATGTGTGGCAACAGGATCACAATGGCTTCAGTCATCAAGACCCAGGCTTTATCGACCATGTGGTGAACAAAAAAGCCGATGTCATCCGCGTGTATCTGCCACCGGACGCCAACACCTTGCTCTCGGTAGTCGATCATTGTTTGCGCAGCCGCCATTACGTCAATGTCATCGTGGCCGGCAAGCAGCCTGCATTGCAATGGCTGGACATGGATGCCGCCATCAAACACTGCTCTGCCGGGTTGGGGATTTGGGAATGGGCCAGTAGTGATAATGGCAACGACGAAATTAACGAACCCGATGTGGTGATGGCCTGCGCCGGTGATGTGCCGACGCTGGAGACGCTGGCAGCGGTGGATCTGTTGCGACAGCATCTGCCGGAATTAAAAATACGCGTGATCAACGTGGTGGACTTGATGGCACTACAACCGCAGAGTGAGCATCCTCATGGTTTTAGCGACAAAGATTTCGATCTTTTATTTACCACAGATAAACCCATTGTCTTCGCCTATCACGGCTATCCCTCACTGATCCATCAACTGACTTATCGGCGCACCAACCACGCGAATTTACACGTTCGTGGCTATAAAGAAGAAGGCACGACGACTACACCTTTTGATATGGCGGTGCTGAATGATATAGACCGCTTCCACCTGGCCAAAGACGTGATTGATCGCGTGCCGGGTTTGGGTTCGCGTGCTGCGTACCTCACGCAACTCATCCGCGACAAATTGATGGATCACGCGCAATACATCCGACAACACGGCGAAGATCTGCCAGAGATCCGCAATTGGAAATGGGGTGCTAACATAACAGGGATGAAAGACTCCACGCGCAAATGAACGGCACACTTCCGAAGGTCTATCTAGTCCGGCACGGTGAGACCGCTTGGTCAATCAGCGGACAACACACCGGCCGCACTGACATTCCGCTGACCGAGCGGGGCGAGTACGACGCGCAGAAATTGAGTGCTCGATTGAAAGGTTTGAGCTTCGCCAAAGGGCTTACCAGCCCGCTGCAACGGGCACGGCGGACTGGCGAGCTGGCAGGTTTTGATAAATCCGCAGACATTGATCCCGATCTGATGGAATGGGACTACGGTGATTACGAAGGTCGGCGTACTGTAGATATTCGGGCCGAGCGCCCTGGCTGGCGTCTGTTCGAGGACGGTTGTCCGGGGGGCGAAACGCTGGTGGAGGTAGCTACGCGCGCGGACCGGGTCATTGCTCGGATCCGAACGCTTGAGAGCAACGTGCTGGTCTTTGCGCACCGTGACATATTACGCATCCTCGCAGCGCGCTGGGTCGCACTGCCCGCCCTCGAAGCTCGTCGCTTGTATCTTGCGACGGCCTCCGTAAGTATTTTAGGTTACGACCATGATTTGGATGAGCCTGTTATCATACTGCTCAACGACGCGCGACATGCATAGCGTCACATTTCCAACGATCAGGTCATGTGCAATAAGAACTATACAAGCGAGCGCGCTTAAATAGCGCGGCTGTGCAGGGCAACTATACAGCCGCGATGGAGAACGAATGAATGTAAGCCCTCTGGCAGGCAAACCCGCGCCTGCGGCGATGTTACTAAACGTCGCCAAATTGGTGACGGCCTATTATACCGATAGACCTGACTTCTCGGTGTCCACGCAACGGGTCGCGTTCGGCACTTCGGGGCATCGCGGTTCCTCGCTCGAAAATAGCTTTAACGAATGGCATGTGCTCGCCATCACCCAGGCTATTTGTTTGTATCGCAAACGGCAGAGTATCAACGGCCCGCTGTTTCTTGGTATAGACACGCACGCGCTTTCGGAACCAGCCTTAGCCAGTGCGCTTGAAGTGCTGGCGGCCAACGGTGTGGAGATCATGCTTGCCGGAAAGGACGAATACACTCCAACCCCCGCCATTTCACACGCGATACTTTCTTACAACCGCAGCCGCGCCACTGGCCTGGCGGATGGCATTGTTATCACGCCGTCGCACAACCCGCCCGACAATGGTGGCTTCAAATACAATCCGCCAAATGGCGGGCCGGCGGATACCGGCATCACGCGCTGGATCGAAGACAAGGCCAACGAATTTCTGAAAGACGGTCTTCAAGGCGTGAAAAGAATGCCTTTCGAAAAGGCGCTGCGCGCCGCCACGACCCATCCGCATGATTACCTCAGTGCTTACATAAGCGATCTCGGCAATGTGATCGACATGGATGCGATTCGCGGCGCCAAAATCAGCATGGGTGTCGATCCGCTCGGTGGCGCAGGCGTCCACTACTGGGCCGCGATTGCCGAGCGCTACGGCTTGAACCTCACAGTCGTCAACAACGACGTCGACCCGACATTCCGTTTCATGCCTGTAGATTGGGATGGCCGTATTCGCATGGACCCGTCCTCGTGCTACGCCATGCATAATTTGATCGGCCTGAAGGATAGATTCGACATCGCCTTCGCCTGCGACACCGACCACGACCGTCATGGCATCGTTGCGCGCAGCACCGGATTGCTCCCACCCAATCACTATCTTTCAGTCGCTATCCACTACCTGTTCCAGCATCGGCCCAAGTGGCACAGCCGGGCAGCGGTGGGAAAGACCGTGGTAAGCAGCCAGATGATCGATCGCGTGGCCGCAAAGCGAGGCCGGTCGATCTACGAGGTACCGGTGGGCTTCAAGTGGTTCGTGGAGGGTCTGCTGGACGGCGCGCTCGGCTTCGGCGGCGAAGAGAGCGCGGGCGCATCCTTTCTCCGCCTCGACGGATCTGTCTGGACAACGGACAAAGATGGAATCGTCCCGGCTTTGCTCTCTGCGGAAATCA
>JBDSOT010000084.1:0-6795 GCA_039914705.1 Gammaproteobacteria bacterium
GAACCACAGCATCGCGGAGAACTTCATACGTTCGGCGAACGCGCCGACTATCAGTGCGGGCGTAATGATGGCGAAGGTGGCCTGGAATATTACAAACACCGTCTCGGGGATGGTGACCCACACGGCGTCAACGGTTACGCCGCTCAGGAAGGCCTTGTTGAGACTGCCAAAGAATGAGTAGAAGTTGGTGACGCCCTTTTCCATACCGGTGACGTCGAAGGCCATGCTGTAACCATACAACGCCCACAAAATTGTTATCAGAGACGTAATCGCGAAACACTGCATGAGCACGGACAACACATTTTTACTGCGCACCATGCCTGCGTAAAATAAGGCCAAGCCGGGAATGGTCATGAGCAATACCAGCGCCGTGGAGGTAAGCATCCAAGCGGTATCGCCGGAATTAATCGTGGGGGCATCAGCACCCAAAGCCAACATCGGCAGACCCATCAACACCAGCATCAAGACACTGAGCACACTTCTATTTTTAAAAATAGTCATTGGTTTTTCCTCATGATCAAAGCGCTTCAGGGCCGGTCTCGCCGGTGCGGATACGCACCACCTGCTCGAGATTGAAAACAAAGATCTTGCCATCGCCGATCTTGCCGGTGTTTGCCGATTTTTCCAGGGCCTCGATGACGTGGTCGACGAGTTCATCGCCGACCGCCGCCTCGATCTTTACCTTGGGCAGAAAATCCACCACGTATTCCGCGCCTCGATAAAGTTCTGTGTGACCCTTCTGACGCCCAAAGCCTTTAACCTCGGTTACGGTGATACCTTTTACCCCAATCTCCGACAAGGCCTCGCGCACATCGTCGAGCTTGAACGGCTTGATAATGGCAGTTATTAATTTCATGCATGCTCTCCTGTTACCGACGGTAATTTTTGTTATGGCCCGAAGTAATTACAAGCTTCTCGATACCGTAAACACTACACGTGCATCGCACCAGTCCAGGCCACCGAAGCATTCTCCTTCATCCAGATTGCTATCGACATAGCTCAGATCCAAACCAAACCCCGCCACCTTTTTATTCACACCGATACGGTAATCCGTGTAGTCGGGGGCACCGAACAAAGTGTTATCCTCAACTGCTTGATGGCCGACATGGACGAGTAAGCCGAAGTCGTTGGGCAGCGGTACGTTTGCAGTAAGATCAATATAGTGGGCCGTGCCGGTTTCGGCAAAGAATTCGGGCGAGTAGTAGTACTTGACGGTGAACATGTTATAGGTGAGGCCAGCGTAGACTTCGGCGTAGTCGTAATTACGATCCTCGTCCGCGCCGGGGTAGAGATAGCCAAGCACACCAACGTCATAGCCCAGCTCACTGGAACCGAATTTGCTGGCGAAGCCGCCGAATACATCAAGCTCCAACGTAGCACCGTCCAGACCGCCGCTTTCGTCTTCATTGAAATCGACGTTAGAGGCCCAGGTTCCGGCGTAAAAGCCACTCACATGATTGACGTTGAAACCACCTTGGATTGCCGGATTTTCGTCCGTCTGCGAGATACCGCGAAAAGCGTAATCATTGGTCAGGGCCACGTTGCCGCTGAAGGTAAGGTCCGGTGTTGGCGGCTCTGCGTTGGCTTCGGCCACTATTGCCCCTTGTCCATCAACCTCACCGCGCAGGGCGGGCGTACCCGACTCCGGTTCGTCGACTGCCACGGCCCCCAGCGAACAGACCAGCAACCCACTTGCTGTGACATTTCTAATAAAATTTTTCATGCTGCTCTCCCGTTTATTTTGAAGGTTTGACAAATAGGCCTCGCCCACTTAGGGTAGAACTATTGCTAAGTGCGAAATTGCATTTCCTATGCCATGAGTTTTAATTATTTACTATCAATAAGTTGAGCATCATAAAAATGCCGGCAGTCCACTTTATGCACTAAACTGGAAATAAAGCCAGCGGCGCTGCACCAATACTGTGCAACAATTTCCAACTCTTGTGGAGGCAATATGATTAGACCAAAGACATTCGATGAGTTGGCACAACGCATCATCGACGCCATTCCCGCCGGTGCGCGCACCCTCCAGCACGATGTGGAAAAAAATCTGCGCGCAGGCATGAATACGGCCTTCAGCAAATTCAATCTGGTGACGCGCGAGGAATTCGAGGTGCAAAGCGCGGTGCTGGCGCGCACACGCTTAAAACTGGAAACGCTGGAGACACAGGTTGCAGCCTTGGAAGCGCAGTTAAAGTCAGCCGGCAGCGTACCGTCTGCATGATGCATTCTTTAATGTCTTCTTAAGAATTCGCGTATGTCACTTGCCGTGGTCTACAGCCGGGCACAGGCCGGTATCGATGCCCCGTTGGTCACGGTTGAGGTGCATCTGTCGAACGGCCTGCCGAGCTTGTCTATCGTTGGATTACCCGAAACGGCGGTGAAGGAAAGTAAGGATCGCGTGCGCAGCGCCTTGCTTAATGCGCGCTTTGAATTTCCCGCGCGCCGGATTACCGTAAACCTCGCCCCCGCCGATTTGCCGAAGGAAGGCGGACGTTTCGACCTCGCCATCGCGCTCGGCATTCTCGCAGCATCGGGACAACTCCCCAAGCAAGGCTTACAGGATTATGAATTCGTGGGCGAACTCGCACTCACCGGCGAATTGCGCGCGGTGCGCGGCGTGTTGCCGGTTGCCTTACAGGCACGCGCGGCGGAACGTACCTTATTAGTGCCGCTCGAAAACGCCGACGAGGCCGCGTTGGTGAAGGGGGTTACGGTATTGGCCGCACGGCAATTGCTGGAGGTATGCGCGCATCTAAACGGCACGCAATTAATTTCCCCGCATCAAATAACAGACTCGCCGTCAGCAGGCGCGACTATAGATGATTTGGCCGATGTGCGCGGGCAGCATCACGCCAAGCGCGCGCTTGAGATCGCGGCCGCCGGTGGGCACAGTTTGCTTATGGTCGGCCCGCCCGGCACCGGTAAGACCATGCTCGCCAGCCGCCTCGCTGGTATTTTACCCGGCATGACCGAGACAGAGGCCGTAGAATCCGCCGCCATTCAGTCGGTCAGCGATCAAGGTTTTACTGCCGCGCAATGGGGCCAACGGCCATTCCGATCACCGCATCATACCGCCTCTAGCGTGGCGCTGGTCGGCGGTGGCAGTAATCCACGCCCCGGTGAGGTTTCGCTCGCGCATCATGGCGTGTTATTTCTCGATGAATTTCCGGAGTTCGACCGGCGCGTACTAGAGGTCTTGCGCGAACCGCTGGAATCCGGGCGCATTACTATTTCACGCGCGGCGCGGCAGGCGGAATTTCCCGCGAGTTTTCAGTTGATCGCTGCGATGAACCCCTGCCCGTGCGGTTATCTCGGCGATGCAGGCGGACGTTGCCATTGCAGCGTAGATCAAGTGCAGCGTTATCGAGGGCGCATATCCGGCCCGCTGCTGGATCGCATCGACATGCACGTCGACGTGCCTGCCGTGCCGCGCGATGCCTTGTTTGCCAAGCCCGATGGTAGCATCGAGACCTCGCAACAGGTGCGCGAGCGTGTAGAAGCTGCGCGCGAACGCCAACTACGACGCAACGGTAAACCCAATCATGCATTGAAAAACAAGCAGATTGAAAAGCTCTGCAGGTTGAGTGAGCCTGACAGCCGCCTGCTGCAACAAGCCATCGAACGACTGGGCCTTTCGGCACGCGTCTATCATCGCATCCTCAAGGTTGCGCGCACGATTGCCGACCTCGCTGGTAGCGAAAATATCGGCACCGCGCATCTGACCGAGGCCATTTCCTATCGGCGTCTTGATCGTCCGGTTCATCGCTAGATCGTTTTATTAAATCACTCATATAACATTCATTTTTCAGGAACACACATGATTAAAAAAAATACCGTCGTCAGCTTCAAATTCAAGGTCACCGATACCACTGGAAAATTGCTGGAAGAAAGTATCCAGCCTGCGGTTTATTTGCACGGCGGCTACGGCAACGTGCCCAAATATCTGGAAGAACAACTGGAAGGTCACAATGTTGGCGAGCATTTGAAGGTGCGCGTGGAGCCGCACCAGGGCTTCGGCGAGCGCGATGAAACATTGGTGCGCCATGAACGCCGCGACACCCTGCCCGCCGGACAACTTCACGTCGGCATGCAGATAGAGGCGCAACGCGAAGACACCAACGACTCTATGACATTTACTGTCACTGAGATCGACGAACTGGGTGTTACCTTAGATGCCAATCACCCGTTCGCGGGCAAGACCTTGATATTCGATATTGAAATAACCGACGTGCGTGCGGCGCGCGCCGAAGAAACCACGCACGGACATGCGCATGGGCCGGGCGGACATCATCATTAATAAAAGCAAACGTCCGAGCCATAGCGCATGCGTAATATTGAACTTTAGATTATTAGCGTCGTCTAGAAGGGCATCATCGTAATCAGATGGTGACCCCTTAACTAACGTGGAGATGTTCTTATGGAAAAGAAAACTTTAATTGCATTGGCTGTGACCCTCTTCTGCGGCTCAGCGATTGCCGCATCGGACAACCCATCAAGCTCAAGCACCAGTGTCGGCTCAAGTGCCCACAGCGCGAGTTCAACCGTTACACCCTTTGCGCAATTGGATACGAACCGAGATGCTGCCCTCACCAAAGACGAGCTGCAAAGCGTGCCAACTATCGCGAATAATTTCGATGAGATCGACTTTAACGGCGACGGCAAGATCATCGAACCCGATTACTATGCACTGATGGCCGCAATTGAAGCCGGACGGGCACCCTCGCTGCCGGAATATGCAACCCTGGACGTGAACAAGGATGGCATTGTCGAGCAGGCTGAATACACGGCTTTTCAATCAAGATTGCGAGATATTGACAAGCTGATGCTCAGCGGAAAATTGGGTTCCGGCTCCGTGGCCCAAGGCAACCGTGGAACGAGTGTACAGGGAGCGGCCGCTGGCACTAGCTCTACACCTGCCGATAGCTCCCTGAGCGCACCTTCTACCAGCGGCACGCAATCACCAACGGCTACTCCATCACCGGCCGTGCCTTAACGTAAAAGACTCCACGAAAGGGTAACAATAGGAGAAGCTAGTTAGGTTGGCTTATTTAAGCATAGGCAATGTCAACTGAACCCAATACCCCTCTCCGCCGGGAGAGAGGTATTGGGGTTTATAATTACAACTTTTCCGCCAAATCCTTTGCCCTGCCGAGATAATTGCTGGGGGTTAATTCCAGCAAGCCCTGCTTGGCCGTTGCCGGAATATCCAGGCCTTGAATGAAGGTTTTCAGCGAGTCGCGATTAATACCTTGCCCACGCGTTAATGCCTTGAGTTTTTCGTAGGGTTCTTTAATGCCGTAGCGGCGCATCACGGTTTGAATCGGCTCGGCCAGCACTTCCCAAGCTTGATCCAAGTCTGCATTTATTCGCTGCGCGTTGACCTCCAGTTTGCCTATGCCTTTTAAACACGACTGATAGGCCAGCATGCTGTGCGCGATGGCCACGCCGAGATTGCGCAGCACCGTTGAGTCGGTCAGGTCGCGCTGCCAGCGTGAAATGGGCAACTTATCGCGCATAAATCCAAACAGCGCATTGGCCAGGCCAAGGTTACCTTCGGCATTTTCAAAATCGATAGGGTTCACTTTGTGCGGCATGGTGGACGAGCCGACCTCGCCCGGCACTACCTTCTGTTTGAAATATCCGAGCGAGATATAACCCCAGACGTCGCGATTGAAGTCGATGAGCACGTTATTAAAGCGCGACATGACATCGAACAGTTCCGCCAGGTAATCGTGCGGCTCGATCTGGGTGGTGTAAGGGTTCCACGCCAGACCTAAACTTCGAACAAATTCCTCCGCCAGCGCAGGCCAGTCGATGTCCGGATAGGCCACTTGATGCGCGTTGTAATTGCCCACGGCACCGTTGAATTTTCCAAGCAATGCAACCTCCGCAAACTGCGCACGCTGACGGCGCAGGCGCACCGCAACATTGGCCATCTCCTTACCCAGCGTGGTCGGCGTTGCGGGCTGGCCGTGCGTACGCGCCAACATGGGTTGTGCGGCATGAAGGTGCGCCATGGCCTTAATGGCGTCTACCAGTTCATCCATTAGCGGCAACAGCATTTGACTACGCGCCTCATTCAGCATTAAACCATAGGCCAAATTATTGATGTCTTCCGAGGTGCAGCCGAAATGAAAAAACTCAGCGAGAGCCGTAAGCTCGGCATTACCCGCAATCTTTTCCTTAAGAAAGTATTCAATCGCCTTAACATCGTGGTTGGTCGTGCGCTCAATCGCCTTGATGCGCCTGGCATCCGCGAGATCGAATTTGTCACTGATGTCATTAAGCACTCGCTCTGCCGTCGCGCTGAGCGAAGGCAATTCAGGCAGTTCGCCGCTCTGGGCCAAGTGTTGCAGCCAGCGTATCTCAACCAGCACGCGATAATGCATCAAACCGGATTCACTGAAAATCGCACGCAGACTGGCCGTCTTTTCGGCGTAGCGGCCATCAATGGGTGACAGGGCTGTGAGGGGAGAGAGTTCCATAGTTATTTTTAAAGATTTATTGATGGGGGGCGATTCATACTATACGTGAACGCGTCGATTCGGCACAGACATAAGCCGGATTCTGTCCGGAACTCGTAAATCATGTACGAGTCAAAGATACAAAGTTAGGAACTTATCGGGGTAAACGTCAATGCACATTCGACCCGCTGTTTTAACTGTCGCCCTGCTGTCTGGTTGCGCGAGTGTACCGGAGCCGTTACGTGGTGAATTTCCCGCGCTGACGCCGCAGGGTAGTGTAAACCAGGGCATTAACAATCAACGAGTGCGCTGGGGCGGCGAGATTGTC
>JBDSOT010000157.1:0-4500 GCA_039914705.1 Gammaproteobacteria bacterium
GCATCATCTTCGGCAAAGATCGCAAGATCGAGCAGATCGTTCCGGTGGTGCGCAACGATGCGCATAAGCTCATCGAAGAGTGCATGGTGCTGGCCAATGTCGCCGCCGCGCGCTTTTTGCTCAAGCATAAAGTGCCCGCATTGTATCGTGTGCACGAAGGGCCGACCGAGGAAAAGCTTACCGACCTGCGCAGTCTGCTCGCCGAACTGGGTTTAGGTCTGGGCGGCGGCGACAAGCCAGCCGCGAAAGACTACGCCAAGCTGCTCGCGTCGATACAGAAGCGTCCCGATGTGCGCATGTTGCAAACCGTATTACTGCGCAGCCTGCGTCAGGCGGTTTACAGCCCCGATAACGTCGGTCACTTTGGCCTGGCCTATGATGCCTACGCGCACTTTACCTCGCCGATTCGCCGCTATCCCGATCTGTTGGTGCACCGCGGTATCCGCCATATCCTACAAGGCAAGACGGCTGCGGAGTTTGCCTATGACCACGCGCAGATGCAGACCCTGGGTGAACACTGTTCCATGACCGAACGCCGTGCTGATGAGGCAACGCGCGATGCCGTGGGCTGGCTGAAGTGTGAATACATGATGGATAAGGTCGGTGAGGAATTCGACGGCATTATCACGGGCGTGACGGGCTTTGGCATCTTCGTGGAGCTTAACGATATTTACGTGGAAGGCTTGGTGCATGTCACCTCGCTCAGCAACGATTATTATCATTATGATCACGCCAAACACCGCCTGTCGGGTGAACGCACTGCTACGATTTACCGACTCAGTGACAAGATTAGAGTAAAGGTCATGCGTGTCAATCTGGATGACAAGAAGATTGATTTTGAACTGGCCAAAGAGCAAAAGAAAAAGCGCGGCAAGGGCTAACCGTGCAAGTGCCCGGCTTGAGAGTCATGTTCACCAATGTCTGAGCGCCAACATCTGATTCACGGAATACACGCTGTGCTTGCCGCGCTTAATTTGCATGAGAACAGTGTTCATGAAGTGTGGGTGGATAGTGCGCGGCGCGATGTGCGGTTGACGCAGCTTAGCGAGGCTGCGCGCCACGCCAACATAAAATTGCACGCCGTGGCGCAGCGCGAACTGGATGAATTGGCACCGGGTGCGCGCCATCAGGGTGTGATCGCGCGCTGTAAGGCCTTGCCGGTGTATAACGAAAGCGATCTCTTGGCGCTGTTGGAGCATCTTGGCGAACCGGCATTTTTACTCGTGCTGGATGGTGTGCAAGACCCGCACAATCTGGGCGCGTGTTTGCGCAGCGCGGATGCCGCAGGCGTGCATGCCGTGGTGGTGCCGCGCGACCGCGCCGCGCCGATCACGGCGGTAGTGCACAAAGTGGCCAGCGGGGCCGTTGAGGCCGTACCCTTTTTTCAGGTGACCAATCTGGCGCGCACCTTACGCGAATTGCAGGGCACCGGGGTATGGCTGGTGGGCATGGCCGGCGAGGCGCAGGACACATTATATGAGGCCGATCTGAGCGGCCCGCTCGCCTTGGTGTTGGGCGGCGAGGGTGAGGGCCTGCGCCGGCTGACGCGTGAACACTGCGACAGCCTCGTGCGCATCCCCATGATGGGCACGGTTGAAAGCCTGAATGTCTCCGTCGCTACGGGAATTTGTCTGTTCGAGGCTGTCCGGCAGCGCGGGATTATCAAGTAATACACCACGCCATAACTAATCAATTGCAAAAAAACGCTCATGCCACTAAAATACGCAGTTGTTTTTATCTAAGTAATTATTTTAATTACTCCTTGCCTCACCGCCTTGCGGGAGGCTTAACCCATGAGGAGATGTATGCGACACTATGAAATCGTGTTTCTGGTCCACCCTGACCAGAGCGAACAAGTCCCCGCCATGATCGAGCGCTACCGCACCATCATTGAGGGCAAAGGCGGTAGCATCCACCGCCTGGAAGACTGGGGTCGCCGGCAGCTGGCCTATCCCATCAATAAAATCCACAAGGCCCACTATGTGCTCATGAATATCGAGTGCGGCAAGGAGAGCCTGGACGAACTTACCAGCGGCTTCCGCTTTAACGATGCGGTAATCCGCAATCTGGTTATTGTACGCGACGAGGCCATCACGGAGCCGTCGATGTTGGCTAAATCCAAGGATGAGCGTGAGGAATCCGATACGCGTTCAAGCTCCAATGAAGGCAGCAGTAATGACAGTATTGATGACGACAACAATGAGTCGTCCGATGCAGTAACGGATGATGCCGTAACGGACGAGGCTGTCGTTGACGAGGCCTGATACTATTTCGGTTATTAATCACCCCGTATTCTGGAAGTCGAAAGGAAAATCCCATGTCACGTTTTTTTCGTCGTAGAAAGTTTTGCCGGTTTACCGCTGAAGGCACCAAGGAAATAGATTACAAGGATCTCGCGGTATTGAAAAATTATGTCAGCGAGAACAGCAAGATCGTGCCCAGCCGCATCACCGGCACCAAGGCAAGATACCAGCGTCAGTTAGGCACGGCTATCAAGCGCGCACGTTTTCTGGCTCTATTGCCGTATTGCGACTCGCATTAATCAACAGACACGCGAGCCGGCGCGGTGACGGTCGATGCAAGATAAAGTTGTTCTGCCCAGGTTATTAGAGACAGTGACACCCTAGTGCGGGCACTGGCCGCCTACCTGATGCGCGGCCGCCTTCAGGCGATATTTGTAACCGCCACGTGCGCCGTATTGGCCTTGTTGTTGCCGCCGCTAAGCTATTTAAGCGGGGCCGGGGTCGCCTTGGTTACGCTGCGGCTGGGGTCGCGCGAGGGTGTATTGGTTATGTTGGGCGCGGGGCTGGCGCTAGGGCTGCTGGCATTTGCGGCATTGGGTAATCCCTCCCCCGGCATTGCCTACGTCCTTATTATAGGCTTGCCCCTGGGGTTGCTGGGCTGGATTTTACGTTCCACTCAGTCCCTGGCCTTGACGCTCAGCGCGGCCGCCGGCATGGGTATGCTGATGGTAGTGGGAGTGCATATCCTTACCTCCGACACGGCGTCATGGTGGCTTGAAATATTAAATGCCGTCGTAAGGCCCGCGCTTGAGCAGGCGGGGGCGCGCAACGATGCGCAGCAGATTAATGAATTGCTTATCAAGTTGTCCCAGGTATTAACCGGCTTGATGGCCGCAGCCATGATGCTTTCACTGGTCATCAGCCTGCTGATCGGGCGCTGGTGGCAGGGGATGCTGTATAATCCCGGCGGGTTCAGGCAAGAATTTCACGGTCTGCATATCAGCCGTGTACTGACCTTGCCCCTGCTCGGCGTACTCGCGGTTAGCGTATTGGACCAGGGCCTGGCCGGGCAGATTGCCGCCGAGCTTCTGGTTGTGTTGTTAGTGCTTTATATGATTCAGGGCCTGGCCCTGGCGCATCGCATGGCGGCCCGGTTTCATGCCCATGTTGCGTGGTTGATCGCGTTGTACGCGCTGTTGTTTGTGGCATTGCCTAAGGTGGCCATAGTACTGGCGGCGGCGGGATTTGCCGCGACCTGGCTGAATTTTCAGACGCCATTGAAGGCGCTGGATGACAAAAAACAGGATTAATGACTTTTATCGAGGTGTGTATGGACGTAATTTTGCTGGAAAAAGTGGAAAATTTGGGCAGCCTGGGTGATAAGGTTGCCGTTAAGCCAGGCTACGGCAGAAATTACCTGATCCCCAGCGGCAAGGCCGCCGCCGCAACCGCGCGCAATCTGGTCAAGTTTGAAGAGCGTCGCGCGGAACTGGAGAAGGCCAGCGCTGAATCTCTCGCCGCTGCGCAGGCGCGTGCCGATGCATTGCATAATCTAGGAATGGTGACAATTGCCAGCAAGGCGGGTGAGGAAGGCAAGCTGTTTGGTTCGGTTGGCACGGCGGATATTTCGCAGGCCTTTACCGAAGCGGGCGTTGCCGTGGGTAAGCACGAACTGCGGTTGCCGAATGGCCCGCTACGCCACACGGGCGAGCATGAGATTACCGTGCATCTGCATACCGATGTGAACGTGCAGGTAAAGGTTGCAATCGCAGCAGAGGCCTGATTGCAGCAAATTGTCTAAATGCCGCAACGGCGCAGACATAGGCGAGCACGCCGATTGAACACTTTCATGGAGGCGCTGGGTGAAATCGATGCAAGAGCTTACCTACCCTTTGGGAACCCGGGAAGGCTTTGACGCAGAGACCTCGGCGCTCAAGGTCCCGCCTCACTCAATAGAGGCCGAGCAATCGGTGCTGGGCGGTCTCATGCTGGATAATACGGCCTGGGACCACATCGCCGATCTGGTCAACGAAGACGATTTCTATCGTCGCGATCACCGCCTTATCTTTCGCGCCATCCGCGAACTCGCCGGAAAATCTCATCCATTCGACGTTGTTACCTTGGCCGAGTGGCTAAAAAATATCAATGAAATAGGCAACGCGGGCGGTCTGGCGTATCTGGGTACGCTCGCGATGAACACGCCGAGTGCGGTCAATATCAAGGCCTACGCCGCCATCGTGCGCGAGCGCGCCATTCT
>JBDSOT010000017.1:0-10756 GCA_039914705.1 Gammaproteobacteria bacterium
GTTCAACTACATTAAGGTAAATGCATAAGGAGAAATTTATGGCAAGAGGCGTTAACAAGGTCATTCTCATCGGCAATCTGGGTAAAGATCCGGAGGTGCGCTACATGCCCAGCGGCGGGGCGGTGGCGAATATCACCGTGGCGACCACCGAAAGCTGGAACGACAAAGAGACCAAGGAGAAGCAGGAGCGCACGGAATGGCACAACGTAGTGTTCTATAACCGCCTCGCGGAGATCGTCGGCGAATATTTGAAAAAAGGCTCATCGATTTATGTCGAGGGCAGCCTGCGCACGCGCAAGTGGCAGGATAAAACCACCGGCGCTGATCGCTACATGACGGAAATCATCGCCAGCGAAATGCAGATGCTGGGCAGCAAAGGCGGCGGTGGCGGCAGTGCGGCTTATAGCGAAGATGCAGGCGGCGGTCAGGTGCGCGGCGCGGGTTCGGCTAAATCACAGCCTGCCTCGGGTGCCCAAGCTGGGCCGGGTGCCGGTGATTTTGATGATGATATTCCGTTTTAAAAAATGCCATAGGATAGTGGTTAAGTTTTTCGATAAGCCCGCTCTGCGGGCTTAGTTCGTTTTACAACAGTCGAGACAGATATCAGAATCGATAATGGGTACAGCAGCGTGGTAAAAGAGAACCGTAATATGCCGCGATTTAAGCGTGGAGTTCGAGTAAATGACAAACATTGAGCGCTCGCCATCGCTAAAGGCGCATAACAGCAAGCCCATCTGGCTATTGGTGGGCGTTGACATTGTGGTCGTAATTCTGGTTCTGACCGGTTTTGCAGTCACCGATCTTTAGACTTACGCTTTGTTTATTTCTGCAACATATAAAGAAAACTGCTATATTTTTTACACGTTCTTGGATCGTGTCAAATTAACAAGAGTTTCTTAGCCTATGCCTATTCGCCTCAAGCCCTTGCCGGTGCCGAATACTATCGACCTGGAGACGCCTGCCGTGCTGCGTTTGGCGGCGCGTGCGCATCGCGCTCTGGCGGAGTTGAAAGGGGCGGCGGCGACCATTCCCAATGAGACGATCCTGATTGATACCCTGGCATTACAGGAGGCTAAGGATTCGTCGGCGATTGAGGACATTATCACCACGGAGGATCAGCTATTTCAGGGGGATATGGCCTCGGGGCAATTTCCGAGTGCTGCGGCGAAGGAAGTCCACCATTATGCCGCTGCCCTGAAGATCGGGCTTGCCCGTGTGCGGGAACAAAGGTTTCTGCGGTTGGACGATGTGCTTGAGATACAGGCGGTACTCGAGCAAAATCGGGCCGGGTTGCGCAAACTTCCGGGAACCGTGCTTAAAAACCAGCAGACGGGAGAGGTTGTTTATCAGCCGCCGCAAGACCCGGCGGAGGTCGAGCGGCTGATGGCGAATTTCCTTGAACACTTTCACCGTAGCGAGCCGGGTGACCCAGACCCGCTGGTGCGGATGGCAGTGCTGCATTATCAGTTCGAGAGCATCCACCCGTTTTACGATGGCAACGGGCGCACTGGACGGATTCTCAATTTGCTCCACTTGGTGCTGCACGGTCTGCTCGACTTGCCGGTGCTTTACCTCAGCCGCTATATCGTGAGACACAAGCCGGATTACTACCGTGGTCTGCAGGCGGTGCGGGAGGAAAACGCTTGGGAAGCATGGCTGCTCTACATGCTCAGTGCGGTGGAAGAAACCTCGCGCGAGACACTTACTAAAGTGCGCGGTATCCGCGATCTCATGCAGGTGACGAAACAGCGGCTACGGAGTGATTTGCCCAAGCTATACAGCCAGGACTTACTGAATAATCTTTTCCGGCATCCCTACACCAAGATTGAGTTCATCGAGCGCGACCTTGACGTATCGAGGCCAACGGCAACCAAATATCTGGAGACTTTGGCGGCGGCCGGATTCGTGCGTAAGACCAAGCTTGGGCGTACAAATTTTTATATCAACGAAGCGCTTTTTAACTTGCTGAGACTATAAGTCTGAACGAATCTGTTGTTGAAGACGCTGCCTGTCGTAGGCTCCTCAATAATTACAAGGATATAAAATGTCTCACATCCTTAAAGAAAAAACCCTGCTGTTAGCCATTCTGACGTTTGCCATTATTTACCCGTTGGAGCATACCCTCGTGGGGTTTGGGCCGTGGGGAATAGGGCTGACGTTTACGGTGATTATGGCGGTGGTGCTCACCGCCGCTTTCAGTGTCGCGCATCACGCAGAGATTTTGGCGCACAAATACGGCGAGCCTTACGGCACCTTGATCCTGACGGGTGCCGCAGTTGGCGTGGAGGTTATTATCCTTGCCATTCTGTTGCAGAGCGCACCCAATCCCACGCTGGTGAGAGATACGATTTACGCGGCGCTAATGTTGGACATCAACGGAATTATTGGAATCGCGGCCATCGTTGGCGGTATCAAGCACGGTCAGCAAAAATACAATGTGGACAGTTCAAATTCCTATATCGCCATGATCCTGGTTGCGGTCGGCATCACGATGGTTATCCCGGATTTTATCGGACTTGATGCGGTCGCGATGTATTCTGTTTTTAATATTGTTGTTATCAGTGCGCTGTACGCGCTGTTCACGCGCATACAGATCGTTGAACATCGTTATTTTTTTGAATATACGCCCGCTATGGAAGCGGCCAAGGCGCAGAGCATTGCGAGTGGGAAACATATTGAGGCGAACGGCCGTTATCATATTGCCCTGCTGATCGCATTAATTGTGGCAATCGGCGCGCTAGCGGAGGTACTTTCGGTTTTCCTGAACGAGGGAATCAGTCAGGCGGGGTTGCCGATATTGCTGGCGGGTGTTGTGGTGGCGCTGATCTCGGCCAGCCCGGAAATATTAACTGCGATGCGCGCGGCGCTGGACAACCGCATGCAAACCGTCGTTAACATCGCGTTGGGGGCGTCGCTCGCGACGGTCTTGATGACCATCCCGGTGATGGAAACTATCGCGCTAATCACCGATATTCCGCTGACCATGGGGCTGACGGCTACGCAAGGCGCCATGATTTTATTGACCATGCTGGTTGCTATGGTCAATTTGAATAACGGTGAGACCAACGCACTCGAAGGCATGGTTCACGCGGTATTGTTTTTCACGTTTGTGATGCTGATTTTTGTCATTCATTGACGAGAGAGAGTTGGAATGAGAGGTATGTATTTAAGCCCCCTCACCCTAACCTCTCCCGCGAGGGGAGAGGGGAACTCTTCAACGACACGCCCCTAAATATTCGGCAAATCTTTTAGCCAGTTTGCGACTTGGGTAATAAATTCATCGCTGGCCTGGGTGAGCGCTTTTACTGCGCCATTTGCATCGCCGGTGGGTGAGGGACGTTCTATAGCGAAGGTGCGCTCGGCGAGTATGTCGCGGCCGTCTTCGCTGAGGAGTTTTACACTTGCGCGCAGTAGCACACGACTGATACCGGGCGCGTCGAATATCTGACTGAATTCTTCCAGTGCAACTTGTAGCTCGTGTTGCTTCGGCGCTCCGCTGTCCGGTGTAACGGCGGCGATGGCCTGGCGCAGCCGCAAGGTGAGCAAGGCTGCCGGTGACGCGGCCCAGCGGCTATCGGCATACGGTTGCAGGCGCGCGCTATCTTGATAGGCAAGGCGATATAAAATAGCGGGCGTGTCGAGCCAGGTGGGGGAACTAACCGAGGGGATATCAGGGCGGATGGTGAGGCGTGTGCGATTGTCGGCCAAGATTTGGTTAGGCAATCCGAAGTCGTAGGTCGAAACCGTCTGCTTATCTTTGGGTGCGATGCTGCACGCGGTCAGTAGGGCAAGCATAAGCGTAATAGCGATCATGATTTTTATCATAGCGGTTTCCGAAATATTAAGGTGACGTACCGAAGCCCGGCTCACCCGGCCCAGGTTGGGCCTCGGGTTTGCCGAAAATCAGGCTCTGCGGGCGGCGTTCGATATTGGTTAAAAATTTGTCAAGATTGCGCGATGTGTTGGACAGATTTTCCAGCAGGCGATCAAATTTCGGCAGGGCGGACGAGCGCAAATCATTAAAGACCTGCTCTCCGGCTGAGCCGATCTTCTCCGCACTGACCGCTACTTTTGCGGCGCTGGTAGTAACCTTGTCAAATGATTGCAGGCTGTGCTCTAACTGCCCCGTCAACTTGTTGAGGTCAACCATCAATTCGTTGGCGTGCTTCATCACGGCCTGAGCATCGCTTGCAATGATGGGCAGCGCGTCGATGGTGGGTTCTAGTTTATCCTGGAGTGCGATAAAGCGGGCCGAAACAGCCTCCACATTGGCGAGGGTATTTTTGATATGTGTCAGGTTTTCGTCATTGAATAAGTTGGTCATGCGTTCGGTGAGTGCGCTCACGCGCGCGAGCAGTAAGGGGGCAGAGCTGCCAACCTCCTGTAACAGCGAAGCCTGCATCACAATGCGCGCCGGTTTGGAGGCGCTCGTCTTAAGCGGCTTGGGTTGCTTGCCGTCATCGTCGAGCTGAATATAGGCAAGTCCGGTTAAGCCCTGGTAAGCAAGTTCGGCATAAGTGCCTTTGGTGACCGGCGTGTCTTTGTCCACCAGTATTCGGATTAAGATTGTGCGTGAATCCTTAGGATCAAGTTGAATCTTTTCCACGCTGCCGACCTGTAGTCCGCGATAGCGTACAGCGGCTTGCGGATTGAGACCGGACACCGAGTTTTTGGAGACGAGTACGTATACATCCTGGCTCTCGGTGTCGCCACCGAACCACACTATAACGGCGGCCAGCGTGAGTCCGAATACGATGACAAACAAGCCCGCCATAATTGCGTGCGCACGATTTTCCATTTCAGATCAGCCTAAGATAAAGCATTGTATCGATGACCTCTTACCTCACGCTAAATTCTAACTGCATAATTTTCAAAATAGATATGCAGTTGTTTGACTATTTATTCTACACCATGAGCCTGCTAGCGTCGGCATATTCAGGCGCTGGCAGTCTGCATGCGCCCGGCAAAAAATTTGCGGATAAAGGGATGATCGAAATGCATGACATCCTTCACTGCACCCAGTGCAATAATATGCTGATCAGCCAACACCGCGACACGGTCGACGAGTGCGATCAGCGTATCGAGATCGTGGGTGACCATAATTACCGTCAGTGCGAGGTCTTTGCGTAATTTTTCAATCAGCTTAACGAAACTGTCGCTCAGCTCGGGGTCGAGGCCCGCCGTCGGCTCATCTAAAAACAGCAGCTCCGGCTCCAAGGCCAGGGCACGCGCCAAGGCAATGCGTTTGACCATGCCGCCCGACAATTCAGCGGGCATCTTGAGCGCATCCTTGGGGTCAATCTGCACCATGTCGAGCTTCAGCATGACAAGTTTGCGTATCGACTGTTCATCGAGCATGCGCAACTCGCGCAACGGCAGGGCGACATTGTCGAATACGTTAAGGGCGCTGAACAACGCCCCGGCCTGAAACAGTACGCCCCAGCGCTCGCGCAAGCCTTGCGCGTTGCCTGCCTGTAATGGCATACCGAATACGTTGACTGTGCCGCGCGCGGGCATCTCGAGTCCAAGGATGTGTCTTAATAGTGTGGTTTTACCGCTGCCCGAGCCGCCGACCAGCGCCAGCACTTCACCGTACTGCACGCAAAGATCAAGATCGCGATGTACGACATGGTCGCCGTACTGCGTCCACAGTCCTTCTACTTCGATGATGCAGGTTTCCGCTGTCATCCGATGCCGACATCGGAAAATGCGACGGCAAATAAGGCGTCGACTATCAAGACGACGGTAATTGAGGTCACCACCGAGTTTGTCGTTCCCGCGCCCAGGCTTTCCGTATTAGGCAAGATGCGCAGGCCGAAATGACACGCCATCAACGCGATTAGCAGCCCGAATACGAAACCTTTGCTGATGCCGAGCCACACGTTTGCGACCGGTATGGCACCGGGGAGTTCGCTTACGAAGAAGGTAACGGAGATGCCAAGTTGCGCCTTCGCCGCCAGGGCACCGCCGAGCAAGGCGATGGCATCGACCCACAACACTAAGAGCGGTAATGCAATTGCGAGCGCGATGACCTTCGGCAAGATAAGACGCACGCTGTGTGAAATGCCCATGACCGATAATGCGTCAAGTTCCTGCGTAACGCGCATGACGCCCAGTTGCGCTGTCATTGAGGAGCCGGAGCGGCCCGCCACGAGAATCGCTGCGAGCACCGGCCCCAACTCGCGGAAGATACTGATGCCGAGAATGTTAATGATATAAATATCCGCGCCAAACACGCGCAGTTGTTTGCTGAACAGGAACGACAGCACTACACCGATTAACAAGCCGACCAGCCCGGTGATGGCGAGCGCCTGTGCGCCGGTGCGGAATACATTGGCAGAGATTTCGCGCCAGGGTATCAGGCTGGGATTGCGCGCAAGATAAATAACATCGAGCGCCAGTTGGCCGAGCAGCGCAACAAAGGAGATCAGGTGATCCTTGAGTAACAGCGCACGCTCGCCAAAAAAAATCACCGGAGACAGCAACTCCAGATGAGTTTCGGGGTGCTCGGGTTCGGGTGCCTGGTCGAGATGCTCGAACAGGGTTTCATGCTCGGGACGTAGAGAGAGATTCTGCGCCCGTTTCATTCCCCACGCGCGCCATAGGAGCAAGGCCCCTGCGCTATCCAGCGCCTCGACGCGCAGTAAATCCCAGCGCAGGTCGGGCATGGCGGCATAGGATTCAAGCGGTGCGCGTCCGCCGGACAATAATGTTTTGATGCCGCGCAGATTCCAGGTTCCGGTTAATTGCAAAGTCCGCGCACCCCCAGCCTCGCTTATTTCACGTAAGGCCGCAGGCAAATTGGAATCGGCAGAATTGGGCATAGATGGGAGCGTTTAGATGCTAAGCCAGAGTAGGTTCATGTGTATGATTGCAAATTTCCAACTGAGACACGACTGAAGGCCTGCAATTTGATCGGTGAAACAATGCTTGCTTATTCACACGCTAAAACCAACTATACTATCGTCCGTAAGCCAAATTCGTAATAGCGCACACGTCCACGCAAGCTTGTATCCTAAACCAGTTGTCAGCTTATTTCTATCTGAGAAAGCGGTAGATCAGGCCTTGAATATCAATCATAATTAGCCAATTAGACCGTAAACTTACTAAACAGGACAAAGTTTTGGGACAAGCAACACGCAAAAGAAAATCGGGCAGCTCATTTGCGCCCATCGCCAATCACCTCAGTCATGGGTTGCGGGAGGCATCCATGTTCGTGTGCGGTGCGATCGCGCTGTATCTGTTCATTGCACTGCTGACGTATACGCCCGCTGATCCGGGTTGGTCCTATAGCGGGGCTATCAGCGCGGTGGCTAATCGGGGCGGGGTGGCAGGTGCCTGGTTCGCCGATGTATTTTTGCATCTGTTCGGTTACCTATCTTACCTGGTGCCTGCCATGCTGGCTTACAGCGCCTGGCTGGTGCTCAAAAAACGCAGCGAGTTTGAGCCGCGTCAATTTGCCGTACGCATGGCCGGTTTTATCCTGGCGCTGTGCGCGGGTGCTGCATTAGCCACGCTGCAATTCAATGATTTGGCTCATCAATTACCGCAGAGTGCAGGCGGTATTCTGGGCGAAGTGATCAGTATGCGGCTGGTGCTGATCTTCAGTTTTCTCGGTGCCACCTTATTTCTGCTGGCCTTGTTCCTGGCCGGTGTAACACTGGCCACGGGTCTATCCTGGTTGTGGTTGATGGATACCCTGGGACGTATGATGCTCAATTTTATTGGCCATCTGCGCCCGCTGTGGTTGCGGCTGCGTGAATACTGGCAAGGGCGGCGCGCGCGTTTGCAGCGCGAAGATACCGTTAAAGTTGAGACTAAAAAATTCACCAGCCGCCCGCCGCCGCGCATTGAGCCGGTGATGAAGACCTTAGAGGTGCGCGAGCGGGTGGAGAAAGAACGCCAGGTTCCGCTGTTCGAACATCCCGCGTCGCTGCCGCCACTGGCCTTGCTCGATCCGGCCGTGCCGGTTAAACAAAGTATTTCCGAGGCGGCGCTGGAGGCCATGTCGCGGCAGGTTGAATTCAAGCTGAAGGATTTCGGCATCGAGGTGCAGGTGGTTGCGGTGCATCCGGGACCGGTGATCACGCGCTTTGAATTACAGCCTACGCCGGGTATGAAGGTGAGCCAGATCACTAATCTTGTAAAGGATTTGGCGCGCAGCCTGTCGGTCATCAGTGTGCGTGTGGTCGAGGTCATTCCCGGCAAGTCGGTTATCGGCCTGGAGATCCCCAATGAACATCGCAGTATTGTGCGCCTGTCCGAGACCCTGCAATCCAAGGCTTACGACAGCACCAGTTCCCCATTAACGCTCGCCCTGGGTAAGGACATCAGCGGCCAGCCAGTGTTGGTGGACCTTGCCAGGATGCCGCATTTATTGGTGGCGGGTACCACGGGATCCGGAAAATCGGTGGGTATTAACGCCATGATCCTGAGCCTGCTATACAACGCCTCGCCCAACGATGTGCGCATGATCATGATCGACCCCAAGATGTTGGAACTGTCGGTTTACGAGGGCATCCCGCATTTGTTGACACCCGTGGTCACGGACATGAAAGAGGCCGCCAATGCGCTGCGCTGGTGCGTGGCCGAGATGGACAAGCGTTACCGCCTGATGGCGACACTCGGGGTGCGCAATATCACGGGCTATAACCAGCGTATTAAAGATGCCGAAAAAACCGGCGGCCTGCCCGATCCGTTTGCCAAGCCCGGCGCTAATCTTGTGGAAGGGGCGCAGACCCCACGCCTGCAACACCTGCCGTACATCGTTGTGTTGGTCGATGAATTTGCCGACATGATGATGGTGGTCGGTAAAAAGGTGGAGGATTTAATTGCGCGTCTCGCGCAAAAGGCGCGCGCCTCGGGTATACATTTGATACTCGCCACGCAGCGGCCATCGGTGGATGTCATCACCGGCCTCATTAAGGCGAATATCCCGACGCGCATCGCGTTCCAGGTTTCCTCCAAGATTGACTCGCGCACCATTCTCGACCAGATGGGTGCGGAACAATTGCTTGGCCACGGCGATATGCTGTACCTGCCACCCGGCACAGCCGTGCCGATACGCATCCACGGCGCGTTTGTCGCCGACCATGAGGTGCACAAGGTCGTCGATCATCTCAAGCGGCGCGGTGAGCCGGATTATCTTGAAGAAATACTGACCGGTGGTAGCGAGGAGCCAGGCAACTATCCGGGCGAGGAGGCGTCTAATGCAGAGGCCGACCCCCTTTACGATCAGGCCTTGTTTATCGTAACCGAGACGCGCCGGGCATCCATCTCAGGCATCCAGCGCCGTCTTAAAATCGGCTACAACCGCGCCGCCCGTTTGGTTGAAGACATGGAGCGTTCCGGGGTAGTCGGCCCTTTACAATCCAATGGCAGCCGCGAGGTTTTAGCCCCGCCACCGGCCAAGGCCTAAGCATTAGATTAACGCGTCGCGTGGCGTGGCCTTTTCATAAGCCACAACATCAACTACTTCAGGAATAAAAATGAAATCTTTTCGCTGGATGTCAGCCTTCAGTGCGCTACTCCTGTCATCACTCGCCTACGCCGGATCGGCCACCGATAAACTCGATGACTTCTTTGTCAACGTCAAGGCCATGCAGGCCGACTTCCATCAGGTGTTATTGGATGGACAGGGCAAGCCGGTAAAAGAGGCCGACGGCACGCTCGTTATGCAGCGGCCCGGAAAATTTCGCTGGGATTATGTGGCACCGTTCAAGCAATTGATCGTCGCAGACGGCAAAAAAATCTGGATTTACGACAGCGAACTGGAGCAGATCACGGTAAAGCCTATCGACACCGCCCTCGGCGATACGCCTGCCTTGTTACTAAGCGGTGATCAGCCGCTGGAAGAAAAATTCCTGATTACCGATTTAGGGATGACCGATGGAGTGGATTATGTGGAATTAAAACCCAAGGTCGCCGACAGCAGTTTCGAACGCGTGCGCCTGGGTTTCGGCAAAGATGATCTTCAAATATTGGAGCTGCTGGATAATTTCGGCCAGACCACACGGTTGAATTTTACTAAGCTGCGCCGCAACCCCGATATCGATGCCGACCTATTCAACTTTATCCCACCCCCAGGTGTCGATGTGATCGGCGAGGGTGCGAAATCCTAGATCTATTCCATTTTTCACCGAATTCGCCAAGGTCATCACTTCCAGACTGGCACGATAACTCACCCTCGCAAACTAGAATCCTACTAAATAAACTCGGCATGTCTTGAAACGATCCCTAATTGTCCTTTAGTTGTCATGCACAGCAGCTCAACTCCTAATTCTTGGCAGAAATGTGCAGTGGCTTGATTTGGTTGATGATTGCCACTTACCTGTATATCAGTGCGCGTCTAGTTCTGATCACATTTAGGGGTGCTTAACAACCTTTCAGCGATTGCGCCATTCTGACATGATTTTTGCATCTGCTTACACAATAACCTCCTGCCTGTACGCAGGAATTAATAACAAGAGTGTATTAGGGCAGGTACGGATATGTTAAGACAATTTAAGTGCCGCAAATATCACTGGTGTGATCATTTTTGCCGGGCGGCGTGGTTGGCGCTGGCAGCCCTGTTATTAAGCTGCCTACCGCTGCGCACGATGGCCGATTTGCTGCTATTCCCGGCGGCGGCCTGGACGCAGCGTACCTCTATTGATCCCACCAGTGATTTAAAAAAACATCAATTGACCCCGCAGCTGGATATTTTTTATTCGGCTGATCGAGGCCGCTTGAGGTTTTTGGGTGAGGTCATTACCTC
>JBDSOT010000050.1:0-5748 GCA_039914705.1 Gammaproteobacteria bacterium
TGGAGAGAGCCGTGAAACTGTGAATCATGGCGTCGAACGGTGTCATGCCGGCCAGCCATAGGCAGAGCATGCACAGCACAATAAGGCCCAGATAGATCAGCCATAAGGCCTTGGCGGTTTCCTTGATGCGCGGCGTGAGTTTGGCGTCTTTCATGGGGCCGGGCGTTTCGGCTTTATACAACTGCATACCGCCCACGCCTAACAGCGGAAGAATGGCCACGGCCAATACCACGATGCCGATGCCACCCAGGAACTGCAATATTCCGCGCCACAAATTGATGGCGGGGGCCAGGGTGTCCAATCCGGTGAGCACGGTGGAGCCAGTGGTGGTAAGACCGGACATGGTCTCAAAATAGGCGTCGGCCATGATCTTCGTGGTGCCGGAGAACATAAAGGGCAACGACCCGAAAAATGCGAGCAGCACCCAGAACAGGCTGACGATGACAAAGCCGTCGCGCAACCGTAACTCCTTGACGGCATGCCGCACGGGCAGCCACAGCACGAGTCCGCTTACCAGGGTAATGCCGTAGGACCAGGCAAAGGCGCGCAGTGTATGGTCTGCGTTCAGCAGGCCTGCGATTAATGAGGGCAGCATGGTGAAGCTGAACAGGATCAGCAGCAGTCCCATGACACGTTGGATAATGGAAAATTGCATTAAGATGGATTCAAGGCAACTGCAGCATAGAGTGGAGCGTCGCTGGATGGCATTTTATAAAGGGTCATGTAGTAGCGAATGCTATTTTCCGCAAATGTTTGGATTTTCTTGTTCAGCTTCTAGAGAAACGTAACACCGACCTGAAACAGGCGCTCGACTTCGGAGATGCGCCGTTTATCAACGAGAAACAGGATAACGTGATCTTCGGCTTCGATGACGGTGTCGTGATGCACGATGATAACCTCCCCGCTACGCACGATGGCGCCGATAGTGGTGCCGGGCGGCAACTTGATGTCTTCGATGGCGCGGCCTACAACCCTGGACGATTTACTGTCGCCATGCGCGATGGCCTCGATGGCCTCGGCCGCACCACGCCGCAATGAGTGCACCATGGCGACGTCGCCGCGCCGTACGTGCGCGAGCAAGCTGCCGATCATGGCCTGCTGCGGCGAGATCGCAATGTCGATGGTGCCGCTTTGCACCAGATCCACATAGGCCGCGCGATTGATCAGCGCCATAACCTTGCGCGCCCCCATGCGCTTGGCCAGCATCGCTGATAGAATATTATCTTCATCATCATTGGTCAGCGCGCAAAACACGTCGATATTTTCCACGCCCTCTTCCATGAGCAATTCTTCATTGGTGGCGTCGCCGTGCAGGACGATGGTCTTGCGCAACTCTTCGGAAATGGCGCGGGCGCGTCCCGGATTATGCTCGATGAGTTTTACCTGGTAATCATTTTCCAGGGCGGCGGCCAGACGTTTTCCGATACCGCCGCCGGCGATCATGATGCGCTTGTAGGGAGTATCCATGCGGCGCAATTCGCCCATGATGGCGAGGATGTTCTTACTCGCCGCAATAAAAAATACCTCGTCCTCGGCCTCAATAACGGTGCTGCCCTGCGGGATGATCGAGGCACCATCTCGATAAATCGCCGCAATGCGCGCCTCGATACGCGGCATGTGTTGGCGCAGTGTGCAGATCTGGTTGCCTACCAGAGGGCCGCCTTCATAAGCCTTGATAGCCACCATGCGTACCTTGCCATCGGCAAAATCCAGCACCTGTAGTGCGCCGGGATATTCGATTAAACGACGCACATAATCGGTGACGAGTTGCTCGGGACTGATCAGCACGTCGATGGGGAAGGCGTCGGATGCGAACAGTTTGGCGTAGCCGAGATATTCGGTATTGCGCACGCGCGCGATCTTGGTGGGCGTGTGAAACAGTGTGTAGGCCACCTGGCAGGCGACCATATTGGTCTCATCGCTGTTGGTAACCGCCAAGATCATGTCGGCATCTTCGGCCCCCGCACGCATCAACACCTCGGGATGCGAGGCCTGTCCGACCACAGTGCGCAGGTCATAACGCACCTGCAATTCCTGCAGGCGTCGCACATCGGTATCGACGACGGTGATGTCGTTGGCCTCGCTGCACAGATTGGCCGCTACCGATGAGCCGACTTGGCCGGCACCGAGGATGATTATCTTCATAACGACATGGGTGCGTGGCAAGTGGCGAGCGGCAACAGGGAAAGGCGCTGCATGTTGTAATTCACCACGCTCATCTTCAGATACTGCATTTTTTATTTCTCACTGGTATCCATCTTTGTATCAATGCCCAACGCACGCAACTTACGATACAGGTGAGTGCGCTCAAGGCCCGCGAGCTTGGCGGTTTTGCCCACGCTGCCGCCGGTCTTAGCCATCACATGCTCAAGATACATTTTTTCAAACTGGTCGCGCGCCTCGCGCAAGGGTAGATCGTAGGCCGCTTGCGGGGCATCAGGTTGCGGATGCGGCTGGGTTCCCAGAGCGGCTTCGACCTCTTCCAGACTGATCTCAATCCCGCTGCCCAGAATTAGCAGGCGCTGTACAAGGTTTTTAAGTTCGCGCACATTACCCGGCCATGGATAATTACGCAAACGATTTTGCGCCGCCACGCTAAAGCTGCGATAGGGCAGGCTCTCCTGGTTGACGAATTCATTTACATAATAATTGAGCAACTCAGGCACATCCTGGGCATGTTCGCGCAACGGTGGCACCTGCAGCGGCACCACGTTGAGATGGAAATAGAGATCCTCGCGGAAACGCTTCTCCTCGACGGCCCGTTTCAGATCATGCTGCGTGGCGGCGATGATACGCACATTCACCTGCACCGGATCGCTGCCGCCCAGACGCATGAAGGACTGGTTCTGCAAGGCACCGAGTAGCCGCGCCTGGGTTTCCTGGCCCATCTCACTAATCTCGCCAAGGAACAATGTGCCGCCGTTGGCCTGTTCAAGATGGCCGAAGTGAATGTTGCCGCCGTCTTCGCTGCCGAATAGTTCGGTGGCGGAATTTTCCCGCGCAATGGAGGTTACGCCGACGTCGATGAACGGCCCCTTGTTACGCGAACTTAAACTATGCAAATAGCGCGCGAATAATTCCTTGCCGCTGCCGGCCTCGCCATTTATGAGCACCCAGCTGTCATGCTGGGCGATGCGTTTAATCTGTTCGCGCACCTGCTGCATGGCCGGACTCTTGCCGATGGGTTCGGCCACGACCTGGGCATGGCGGCGCAGACCGATATTTTCCTTGCGCAGTCGGTCGGCTTGCAGGGCGCGTTGTACGGTGAGCAGCAATTTCGCCAGCGACAATGGCTTCTCGATAAAATCGTAGGCCCCAAGCCGCGTTGCCTCGACGGCGGTTTCCACCGTCCCGTGGCCGGACATCATAATTACCGGTGAGGACAGGCCGCCCGCCTCCGACCATTCTTTTAACAGTGAAATTCCGTCGGTGTCCGGCATCCAGATGTCGAGCAAGGTTAGATCCGGGCGGCGCACGCGGCGTGCCTGGCGCGCCGCCTCACCGCAATCGGCGACCACCACCTGATATCCTTCATCCTGAAGAATGTCGCGTACCAGGCTGCCGATATCGGGTTCGTCATCAACGACCAGGATATACGGTGCGACACTCATGCCACGCCCCGTTGCGGCGGTATCGACGCGACGGCATGCAGGGCGACGAACACCACCGGCAGCCGGATCAGCAGGCACGCGCCGCCCGCGCTCAGGTTTTCGGCCTGCAAACTCCCGCCGTGCTCCTCAACGATTTTTTTGACAATGGCGAGGCCCAGGCCAGTACCCTTGGGTTTGGTGGTGACATACGGTTCGAACAATTTTCCGAGCATCTCCTCGGGAATACCCGGCCCGCGATCTTCCACGCGCAATTCCACGAACCGGCAATCGGATTCGCCCACGCAGCGCGTGCTGATCGTTATGCGTGAGCCGCGCTGGTCAGCCATCGCCTCCAGGGAATTTTTGATTAAATTATGCAACAGCTGACGCAGGCGTCCTGGATCGGCCTCGATGATGGGCAACTCCGGGTCAAGCAACACCTTGAATTGCGTACCTGCCCGGCCCCCGCGATATAAATCCAGCACCTCATTGATAAGCTGGTTCAAATTGAGCTGGCGCGGACGCATCTGCGGGTTGCGCGCGTATTCGGCGAAGGCGTTAACCATCTCCTTCATCACCTCAACTTGTTGCACGATAGTATGCGTGGAGCGGTCGAGCACCTCGGCATCCTTGGCGTCCATGGTCTTGAGATATTTATGACGCAGGCGCTCGGCGGACAGTTGGATGGGCGTGAGCGGATTCTTAAATTCATGCGCCAGACGCCGCGCCACTTCGCCCCAGGCGGCGTCACGCTGTGCCTGGACCAGCGTGGTGACATCGTCGAACACAATGAGATGATCGGCTTGACCGGCCTCGCCGCGCGCCAGCAGCGTGCCGCGGCAAAACAGGATCTGGCGGCCACTGCTACCGGCCAGATAAATCTCCTCACGCCACTCATGGCTGCCATCTGCGAGATGGGTGCGCAGGGTCTCCACAAACAGTCCCAAGTGCGCGTGCTCGACGCTGATTTCCTCGATCGGATGGCCGATACGGCTGGCAAGATCAATCCCCAGCACATGGCCTGCGGCAGAGTTCGCCGTGCGCAGCGTGTGGCGCGTATCCAGCGTGAGCACGCCGGAAGAAAGACGTTCCAGTAAGGCCTCCAGGTAGGCGCGCTGAGCCTCGGCCTGTTGCTGACTGTGCTTGGCCTCATCGCGCGCGCGCGAGATTTTCTGCGTCATGTCGTTGAATGACCAGACCAGAAAACCGAGTTCGTCATGCGAGGTGACCGGCAGGCGTTTATCGTAATCACCGGCGGCAACGGCGCGCGTGCCCTCGGCAAGATCACGGATCGGCGCGACCAGACGGCGCGTGGAAAAAAACGCCGCCCACACGGCGCTCAGCAGGCTAAGCGCCAGCACCAGCGATAATGTGAGTGTGAAACTATATTTGAGCGGTGTGCGCAGATAGGCGAGTTTTTTGTATTGCGCGAAGGCCAATTGCACGCTGTCGGCCAAGGTGCTTTGGCGCACCGCAATGGGCGACAATGCCTGCAATACACGCTCCTCGGCAGTGTCGTCGTCGTTGGGCACATTCACTACCACGCGCACATGCAGGCCGTTGTCGCCGATGGGATCGAGTCCCGTGTAACTGCGTTGCTGGCGCAACTGTAACAAGATAGCCTCGTTCGGTTTGTTCGGGAGCACATTGGTGGGATCGACCTCGCTGGAGGCAATGATGCGCCCGCTCAGGGTGAGCAAGGTCAGTTCGTCGATCGAGCTGCGATTGCGCAGATCATTTAATATCACTGCGGCGTCGATGTCCGAGGCATTAGCCAGATCGTCGGCCGCAATCAAGGTTTGATTTAACAATTCGCGCGTGCGTGCATCAAGCGATGTGCGGCTTAATTCGAGTGCATTTTCCAGCGCCTGTTCGATGCGCACATCGAACCAGCTGTCAATGCCGCGGTGCAAAAAACCGATGGAGAAATAAAACACCACTGAAACGGGTAATACGGACAAGATCACGAACATAATCACCAGCCGCACGGTGAGGCGCGAGCCGGCGATGCCCGCGCGATACTGGCGCATCAGACGCAGTAAATTGATGCTGATCAGCACTGCCAGGACTATCAGGCCCGTCGCGCTGATGGCCAGCAGCCAGAAGTATTGCTTGCCGAATTGCTCGGAGTTTTGCGTTACCGCGCCCATTAAATACA
>JBDSOT010000102.1:0-5708 GCA_039914705.1 Gammaproteobacteria bacterium
CTTTAATGTCGACCTATGCGCGCCAGCCGGTGACCTTCGAACACGGTCAAGGCGCGTGGCTGTGGGATAACCACGGCCGTAAATATCTCGATGCCTTCAGCGGCGTTGCCGTCTGCAATCTGGGCCACGCGCACCCTGCCGTTACCGAGGCATTATGCGAGCAGGCAGGCCGCTTGCTGCATACCTCCAATCATTACGGCATCGCCAAGCAAGCGGAGTTAGCTGCTGAATTAACGCGCATTGCGGGCATGGACAAGGCGTTTTTCTGCAACTCCGGTGCCGAGGCCAACGAAGCGGCTATAAAAATAGCGCGCCTGTACGGGCACAACAAAGGCATCGCCGTGCCGACCATCGTGGTCGCCGAAGGCAGTTTTCACGGGCGCACACTTGCCACACTTACCGCTACCGGAAACCGCCGCGTGCAGGCCGGGTTCGACCCGCTCGTGCAGGGCTTCCTGCGCGTGCCCTATAACGACCTCGAGGCCTTGCGCGTAATCGCTGAAAACAGTCCGAACGTGGTCGCGGTGCTTATCGAGCCTATCCAAGGCGAGGGCGGCGTGAACGTGCCCGACGATAATTATTTATCAGGCGTACGCGCGCTTTGCGATGCACACGGCTGGTTGATGATACTCGATGAAATTCAGACCGGTATGTGCCGTACCGGTGCCTGGTTCGCATATCAACACAGCGGTGCGCGGCCCGACATCATGACCGTCGCTAAGGCACTCGGTAATGGTATGCCCATCGGCGCGTGTCTCGCCCAAGGTGAGGCCGCGCAAGTATTCAAGCCGGGCAATCACGGCAGCACCTTCGGCGGTAATCCGTTGGCGTGCAGCGCGGCCTTGGCCGTCATCCATACATTAGAAAAAGAAAGCTTAGCCGAGCGCGCCAAAAATCTCGGCCAGCGCATGCTCGATAGTTTCGCCGCCATGTTGAAGGGCAATTCGCAAGTGGCCGAGGTTCGCGGCAAGGGTTTGATGATAGGCATCGAACTTGATCGCCCGTGCAAGGAGTTGGTCGCGCAGGCCTTGTCGGCAGGCCTGTTGATTAATGTGACGGCGGAGAAAACCCTCCGGTTATTGCCACCGCTCATTATCAGCGATGCCGAAGCCGATCAGATCGTCGCGGGCGTCACCGCACTGATTCAGAATTCTGCGAAAGCGGCTTAATGCCGGTGCGCCACTTTCTCAGCCTGACCGATCTCAGCCCCGCCGAGGCGCAAAGTTTGATGCAGCGCGCCGGCGAGCTTAAGCCCATGCAGCGCGCCGGGGAAATTTATGAGCCTTTGAAAAATAAAGTGCTCGCCCTGGTGTTCGAAAAGTCCTCCACACGTACGCGTGTTTCCTTCGAAAGCGCGGTTGTGCAATTTGGTGGCGGCGCCATTTTTCTCGCCCCGCAAGACAGCCAACTCGGACGCGGCGAGCCGATTGAAGACACCGCCCGCGTGCTCTCGCGCATGGTCGATGCCATCGTTATCCGCACCTTCGCGCACGAAAAGCTGGAACGCTTCGCCGCGTATTCGCAGGTGCCTGTCATCAACGCCTTGACCGACAAACATCATCCCTGCCAGTTGCTGGCCGACATCCAGACATTCATCGAACGGCGCGGCAGCATCAAGGGTAAAACCGTAGCCTGGATCGGCGACGGTAATAATATGTGCAACTCTTATATTGATGCCGCGCGCCTGTTTGAATTTCATCTGCGCATGGCCGTGCCCGAGGGCTACGACCCCGATGCTGTCACCGTTCAAAGTGCGGCTGGACACGCCACACTGCTGCGCGATCCGCGCGCGGCCGTGCAAGACGCCGACCTCGTGGTTACCGATGTGTGGGCGAGCATGGGACAGGAGCATGAGCAGACGGACCGCAAGCAAGTCTTTGCCGATTACCAGGTAACCGCCGACCTGATGGCGCATGCCCGGCCCGATGCCCTGTTCATGCATTGCCTGCCCGCCCATCGCGGCGAGGAAGTAAGCGCCGATGTCATCGACGGGCCGCAGAGTGTCGTGTGGGACGAAGCAGAAAACCGCCTGCACGCGCAGAAGGCGCTGCTGGAGTTTTTGCTTGGCGGCAATGACAGCGGGTTTTCCAATGCATAACGCCGTCTACTTCTGGATGTTCAATTCTTATAGTCACTTATCAACTATTATTGATAGTATAAAAATAGTTTCGCCTAGATAAATTCAGGTGCAAAAAAGTTACATTTTTGAAGTGTCTATTGTAGTAAATCTAAGATAAGCCTCCATGTCATAACCGAGGTTCACGATGAATCTATTTCACCGGACACTGTGCGCTCTGAGTATCGCCCTATTTTGCTCCTATACGGCAGCCGGCAGTTACGCCGCTCGCACTCACTATTATGCGGTTGAGTACCTAAAGCCAAACAGCGGCACAGGCGACCCAACCTTTCTAAATATAACTTTAAATCGCAAAGTCACTTCGGCAGAAGCTGAACGCTTACTCAAGGAGGAAGTACAACGAGCTGTTTCTCTATTTCCGCCTAAACGTGATTTGTTGGCTTATGTTTGGCTTGAAACCAACCCAACTCCCGGTTCCGAAGAGATGATAAAGTTACCAGATGGCTCAAATTTTATTATCTACTCAGTGAAAACTAAACAGTTACAAACAGAGAAGCAATATGACGCTTCGAAGCTCAAACAACCTCAGGTGGGCAAGGGAATCGACGTCGAGATATCGCCTGAGTTAGAGAAGGGGATTGATGGTCGAGTACGGATTCTCGCGTCAACGAATCTTCCACATGGAATGATATTAATGCTTGACCTTCGCAAAGTTGGCTCCAAGTATTTCGCGCAGGATGAGGTCGAAGTTATCACTGGTCGTATTGCATCTACTTGGTTTAGTGATGGCGGTAAGCCGCTCCCTTCTGGCACATATGAAATAGTCATCTCAAGCCCCCTCCCTGATTTGCAGTCAACCGCCGTACGCGCTGTCATAGGCCAAGACGGCGAAAATCTAAAAGGTTCAATTACAACGTCAATGGGCGCAAAGATGGTTGATCTCACGGTTAAGAAGAGCATTCCGTGATGCCCAGAATGGGCTGATAGATTATTGTAGCCCCACGGTTGCTGTAACTGAATTTGAATTACTAGCCAGCGGTTATCTGGGATTGTTAAAAGAAGAGCCGGAGCGCACGAGTATGGGTGGCGGCCACATGCGTAATCCTGAGATGGAGGAGGTGCGTATAACTTACATGAATCTGCGCCTCAAGACCTTCTGGTGGAGCTTCGGATTCTCCGTCGCGAGTTTCAATATGTCGATTGTTTCGCTTATCGTCGTTATTTTGCTCAGAGACAAGCTACCCTTTTAAAACCGGCGGTATTAAATCTTTCCGCCGCTAATCCGGACGGGCGACCGAAGCCCAATCGGTGCAGTATCTTCACTTGCCGTAAATTGCCAGTATTTCCATACCCGATAGCGCTGCAACCGCGCAAAATGCCATGCAACTACGCTAATATCCCACCCATGCCGCCGATCATTTCCATCTCAAATCTGACCAAGACTTACGCCTCGGGTTTTCATGCACTGAAAAGTGTCAATCTCGATATCCGCAAGGGCGAGATCTTCGCCCTGCTGGGTCCTAACGGCGCTGGTAAGACGACGCTGATCAGCATAGTCTGCGGCATCGTTACTCCGACTGCAGGAACGGTAATCGCGGACGGCCACGACATCGTGCAGGACTATCGCGCGGCGCGCGCCAAGATCGGACTGGTGCCGCAGGAACTCAGCACCGATGCCTTCGAGACGGTATGGGCGACGGTGAGCTTCAGCCGCGGCCTGTTCGGGTGCGCGCCGAATCCGGCACACATCGAAAAGGTGCTGCGCGACCTGTCATTATGGGACAAACGCAAGGCCGAGATCATAACCCTGTCGGGCGGCATGAAACGGCGCGTGATGATTGCCAAGGCCCTGTCGCACGAACCGGAGATTCTGTTCCTGGACGAACCGACGGCGGGCGTGGATGTAGAACTGCGCCGCGACATGTGGGAGCTGGTGCGGGACCTGCGCAAAACGGGAGTGACCATCATCCTCACCACTCACTATATTCAGGAGGCCGAGGAAATGGCCGATCGGATCGGTGTGATCAACAAGGGAGAATTGATTCTGGTTGAGAAGAAGACCGAACTCATGAAGAAACTCGGCAAGAAAAGACTGACGCTGCACTTGCAGGAGTCCATGGCAGTGATCCCGCCGGAGTTAGCTGAATGGCATTTGAAACTAAAGACCGACGGTAATGATCTGGAATACACCTTCGACGGTAACGAGGAGGCTACGCGCATCCCCTTACTGCTCAGGCGGGTAAGTGATTTAGGCATCGGATTCACCGACCTGCACACCCGCCAAAGCTCACTGGAGGATATCTTCGTCAGCCTGGTGAGTGAGCGCGCAGGAACTCCGCGATGAACAGTCTGGTGTTTAACAGACATGGTGTTTGGGCCATCTACAAGTTCGAGATGGCACGGTTTATACGCACCGTGTGGCAAAGCATCGTCGCGCCCGTGATTACCACCTCGCTGTATTTCGTGGTATTCGGTGCGGCGATCGGCTCGCGTATGGCCGAGGTGGACGGCGTAACCTACGGCGCCTTCATTGTGCCGGGGCTGATCATGCTGGCGCTGTTCAGCGAGAGCATTTCCAACGCCTCATTCGGCATCTATTTCCCGAAGTTCACCGGCACCATCTACGAACTGCTGTCAGCACCAGTGTCCGCTCTGGAGATTGTCTTGGGCTATGTCGGGGCGGCGGCCACCAAGTCGATCATCCTGGGACTGATCATCCTTGTCACGGCCAGCCTGTTGGTGCCGATTCAGATTTTACATCCGGTCTGGATGATCGCCTTTTTGGTGCTGATGGCGACGACCTTCAGCCTGTTCGGTTTCATCGTTGGTATATGGGCAAAGGGTTTTGAGCAGTTGCAATTCATCCCCATACTGATCGTGACGCCCCTTACCTTCCTCGGGGGCGCCTTTTATTCAATTGATATGCTGCCACCGGCATGGCGCACGCTCACCCTGTTCAACCCGGTGGTCTATCTGATCAGTGGCTTTCGCTGGAGTTTCTACGGGAGCTCGGATGTCAGCGTGGGCGTGAGCCTGGCGATGACGCTGGGATTTTTCGTGATCTGTCTGGCGGTGGTGACATGGATTTTCAGGACAGGGTATCGTCTGAAGAGGTGAGTACCTAGGTCACAGTGCAAACCGAATGATGAGACTACTGATGTCCCTAGATAAAGAGCCGAAATAATATGCCGCCAGAATTTCAATCCTCACCCCGCAGAACAATAACAGACCTTGGCGATACCGGCCCGCGCAAGATGAAATTCTGGGCCACGTTCTGGCTGGTGGTTTCCGCTCTCTTATTTATCGGCACGACGCTGCTGATTGACCTGCATCCGGCATTTCATTACATCCGCGCCTTTGCCGAGGGTGCGCTGGTCGGCGGACTGGCAGATTGGTTCGCGGTCACTGCCCTATTCGCACATCCGCTCGGTCTGCCCATTCCGCACACGGCGATTATCCCGCGCCGGAAAAATGAAATCGGTACGCGCTTGGGCAGCTTCATACAAACGCATTTCCTGCGTGCCAGCGTGGTGAAGGCGAAGCTGGCGGATATGAAGATCACGGAGCGCCTGCTGGATTGGCTGGCCAGTGAGAAGGGAAGCAGAATGGCGGTTCAGCAATCCGCATCGCT
>JBDSOT010000110.1:0-9918 GCA_039914705.1 Gammaproteobacteria bacterium
TTTTAATCTAACAGTAGTGTCTCTCCGGGACGTCTGCGGGCGTCCTTTTTTTTGCCTGCGCTTATAGTTTTATCAGCTTGATCATCCCTCATTCCGGCCTTCTCCCCTCGAGGTAGAGAAGGCGCGAATTCCAACTACCGGCGGCAGCCTTATCCTTGTCGGCAAAAATATGGTTAAATTGTACAAGCTTGATCTCTAACGAAGGAGCGTACTTATGAAACCTGTTTTGCTGTCATGCCTGTTTTTGATTAGCCTCAGTGGGCCTGTGCTCGGCGAAGATGCCTCACCGATTCCGCGTCAGGCGGCATTGATCGAGACCATCAGTGTCAGCGGTCTTGGCAAGATAAGCCTCACACCCGACCGGGTAACTTTTACGGTGGGCGTGCAGACGGTTGCGCCTACGGTTGAAAACGCGGTGAATCAGAACAATGCCAAGGTCGCCCAGGTAATTGCGGCGCTGAAAAACAGCAAGGCGACCGATGAGGAAATCCGCACCTCGAATTTTTCCATCTCTCCCCAGCAGGAATATAAGGAAGGACAGGCACCGCGTGTAGTTGGCTTTCAAGTGTCAAATGATATTACCGTGACACGCGACACCGTCGGCGACGCGGGCAAACTATTGCAAGCCGCTATTGGCGCCGGTGTTAATCAGGCCTCCGGCCTAAACTTCACGGTTTCCGATCAAACTCGCGGACGCGATGAGGCCCTTAAGAAGGCCTTTGAGGATGCCCGTGCCAAGGCCTCGGTTCTGGCGCAAGCCGCCCAGCGCAATCTGGGCCGCGCCATCTCCATAACGGAAGGCATCGCACCGCAAGCCCCGCCGCAGCCAATGCTGGCGCGTAACATGTCCGTGATGGAGGCGAAGGTGAGTGACGTGCCGATTTCGCAGGGCACGGAAGAATTAAATTTTACTGTCTCGGTGATCTTTGAATTGCAGTAAACACTCGGCTGCCCCTCCAAACATGGCCGGTCAAGCAATCTGGCAACAATAGGGCACGATGCGTCTTATTGATTCCCTAAAGTCCTGGGCACGACATCTCAAGCAAGAGATCCGCGCCCTTTACCTTGCTTCCAAGCATCCCGATACTCCCATATACGCTAAGATCATGATTGCGCTGGTGGTGGGCTACGCACTCAGCCCCATCGATTTGATTCCGGATTTTATCCCGGTACTAGGTTTTCTGGACGACCTTATCCTGCTGCCATTGGGCATTACCTTGGCAATAAAAATGATTCCGCCTGACGTAATGGCAAAATGCCGAGTGCGGACTCAGGCATTGCCCCCAACACCAAAAAGCCAAGTCGCAGCTATTGTTATTGTTGCGATTTGGTTGGGGCTTGCTGCGATATTCGGCTATTGGGTTTGGGGCATGAATCAAGCTTGATGGGGCACTTGGCGATGCTCAGCGAAGATTCGCTGCCGGGTCAGTTTCACGAATACCTTTTCATTTTCTTGCAGATCGAGTTCCAGATAGCGCCCCTTGGATAGCTCAACCTCCACCAGGCCGCCATTGTCGAGCCGCTCCAGTTCCAGGCGGACCAGCGCGCCTACCGTAAGCTTATGCAGCAGTCTCACTTCGATGCCGCCATCAATGCCGGTCCGGCTGATCTCAATTTCATGCGGACGCACATAAGCAACCACGGGCAGATCCTGCGCATCGGAATACTCCGGCGCTGTGGTTTCGATCTCGCCGATACTCACGCGGCCCTGATGAGCACGCCCATGAAACTGATTGGAGCTACCGAGAAAATCGTAGACAAACGGATTGGCCGGATGATCGTACACCTCATCCGGCGTGCCGACCTGTTCAATACGCCCCGCGTTCATCACCACCACGCGATCCGATACCTCCAGCGCCTCCTCTTGGTCATGCGTAACGAATACGCTGGTGATGTGCATCTCATCGTGCAGGCGGCGCAGCCAGCGGCGCAGATCTTTGCGCACGTTCGCATCGAGTGCGCCGAAGGGTTCGTCGAGCAATAGCACCTTGGGTTCTACCGCCAGGGCGCGCGCCAGGGCAATGCGCTGACGCTGGCCGCCGGATAATTCCGCCGGATAATGATCAGCCAGCCAGTCGAGCTGCACCAGCTTGAGCAGGTCGTAAACCCTGCTGCGAATTTCGTCCTTGGAAGGACGTTCTTTACGCGGCTTAACCTGTAGACCAAACGCGACGTTATCAAACAC
Source organism: Gammaproteobacteria bacterium (assembly GCA_039914705.1). GTDB lineage: Bacteria > Pseudomonadota > Gammaproteobacteria > SURF-13 > SURF-13 > JBDSTW01. The sequence continues at coordinate 2,186 of JBDSOT010000110.1, forward strand.
CGTCATGTGGCGAAACAGGGCGTAGTGTTGAAACACAAAACCAACCTTGCGTTCGCGCACATGCTGATCGGTAGTATCTTCGCCGTGAAACAGTATCTGGCCGCTGTCGGGCACCTCGAGTCCGGAGATGATGCGCAGCAGTGTGGTCTTGCCACAGCCGGAAGGCCCTAGCAAGGCGACCAGTTCACCACTCGGCACGTCGAGCGTCACGTTTTTAAGGGCCTGAAAAGTGCCGAAGTTTTTTCTGATATTACGGATTTCGATACTCATGCAGGTTGTCCTTTTGGAATTCTGATGGTTGTTGTTTCGCGCATTGCGGTTTCCGCGCGTGCGCGCCATTCGACGATGCTCTTTGCCGCCAAGGTCACCAACGCCAGGATAGCAAGCAGTGAGGCGGCGGCGAATGCTGCCGCAAAGTTGTATTCGTTGTACAAGATTTCGACATGCAGTGGCAGGGTGTTAGTCAGGCCGCGAATGTGGCCGGAGACCACCGACACCGCGCCGAATTCGCCCATCGCGCGTGCATTGCACAGAATCACGCCGTACAGCAGACCCCATTTAATATTCGGCAGCGTGATGCGCCAGAACATCTGCCAACCACTGGCACCCAGCGATAGGGCCGCTTGCTCTTCCTCGCTGCCCTGTGCCTGCATCACCGGAATCAACTCGCGGGCGACGAAGGGAAAGGTGACAAAGATCGTGGCAAGCACAATGCCCGGCACGGCAAAGATCATCTGTATGTCATGCTCTGCCAGCCACGCACCAAACCAGCCTTGCAGGCCGAACAGCAATACAAAGATTAAACCCGCCACCACTGGCGACACCGAAAATGGCAGGTCGATAAGGGTAATTAAAATACTTTTCCCGCGAAATTCAAACTTGGCGATGGACCACGCCGCAGCGAGTCCGAAAATGAGGTTAAGCGGCACGGCAATCACCGCTGCTAATAACGTAAGCCGGATGGCGGCAAGCGCATCGGAATCAAGAAAGGATGCGAAATACACCTCCAGCCCTTTTTTCAATGCCTCCGTAAACACGGCGGCCAATGGGATAAACAGTAGCAGCGTAAGGTACGCCAGTGCGATGCTGATCAGCAGCCAGCGTATCATGCGTGGCTCGGTTGTGGCGCGTGAGCGAACCATCCCTGGGGTATTGACTGCTAGAACGCTGGACATGATTTTTCCTTATTCGTTATTTAATGCCGTGGCGGCGACTGCCCCACCACTGGATGAGATTGATCACCAGTAGCAAGACAAACGACACCAGCAACATCACGACAGCGATTGCCGTCGCCCCGGCGTAATCGAACTGTTCCAGTTTGGTGATGATAAGCAGCGGCGTGATCTCCGAGATCATCGGCATATTGCCTGCGATAAAGATCACTGAGCCGTATTCGCCGATGGCGCGCGCAAAGGCCAGCGCGAAGCCGGTTAACAAGGCCGGCCATACGGCAGGTAAAATGACGCGGTTGAATATCTGCCAGCGATTCGCACCGAGGCTGGCGGCGGCCTCTTCCAGCTCACCCTCCATCTCCTGCAATACTGGCTGCACTGTACGCACCACGAACGGTAGACCAATAAAGATCAGGGCGATGACAATCCCCAATGGCGTAAAGGCGATTTTTATGCCCCACAGCTCCAGGTATTTACCAATCCATCCATTGCCGGAATAGATGGCGGTAAGGGCAATGCCGGCCACGGCCGTGGGAAGTGCGAAGGGCAAATCCACCAGACCGTCGATAATGCGCTTGCCGAAAAACTGATAGCGCACTAACACCCAGGCCACCAGAAACCCAAACACAGCATTGACGAGTGCGGCAATGAACGACGCGCCGAAGCTCAGGCGGTACGAGGCCATCACGCGCGGTGCGGTGACAGCGTGCCAAAACTGTTCCCAAGTCAATGTTGCCGTTTTCAAAAATGTCGCCGACAGCGGGATCAGCACGATCAAGCTGAGATAGAGCAGGGTGAAGCCCATGGCCAGACCGAAGCCCGGCAGGACGCTGTGTTTTTTTAAGGTTAGTGCCATTTGTTTTGCCTGAGCCTGTTATGAAACCAGCTACATCATTAACCTCAAAATCATTTCCGGTCACGCTGTGGTGACGGCCTGATAAAGATTTCTTAACTCCCTGGCAGATAAATCCTGTCGAACGTACCGCCATCGGCAAAGTGCAGTTTTTGCGCCTTTTGCCAGCCTCCAAACAGGCCGTCTATGGTGAACAGGTTGAGCTTAGGAAACTGTTTGTCATACTTGGCGGCCACTTGCGCCAGTCTCGGGCGATAGTAATGTTTCGCCGCAATCTCCTGGCCTGCCGGTGTATAAAGGTAATCAAGATACGCCTTGGCCAACTTACGCGTGCCGTGTTTATCCACGACCTTATCAACAAGCGTCACTGGCGGCTCCGCGAGAATACTGACAGAGGGCAACACGATCTCGAATTTGCCCTTGCCCAGTTCATTGACCGCGAGGAAGGCCTCGTTTTCCCAGGTCACCAACACATCGCCGATGCCACGCTGGGTAAACGTGGTGGTCGAGCCGCGCGCCCCGGAGTCCAGCACCGGCACATTTTTGAAAAGCTGCGTAACAAACTCTTTGGCCTTGGCATCGCTACCGTATTTCTTCAGGGCGTAGCCCCAGGCCGCCAGATAATTCCAGCGCGCCCCGCCCGAGGTTTTAGGATTCGGGGTAATAACCGCTACGCCCGGTTTGACGAGATCTGCCCAATCCTTGATGGCCTTGGGGTTGCCCTTGCGCACCAGAAAGACAATCGTGGAGGTGTAGGGTGAACTGTTGTCGGGCAGGCGTGTTTGCCAATTTTGCGGGATCAGCCTGGCCTTCTCATATATCTGGTCAATATCGTAAGACAGGGCCAGCGTAACAACATCGGCCTCCAGGCCATCAATCACGCCGCGTGCCTGCTTGCCCGAACCGCCATGCGACTGTTTAATATCGACGTCTTCGCCGGTCTCTTGTTTCCAATGCTTTGCAAACGCGGCATTAAAATCCTGGTAAAGTTCACGGGTTGGGTCGTAAGAGACGTTTAGCAAGCTTGCATCGGCTTGGGCTAGTGGCGTAATTAGCGTCAGGGCCAAACTTAAGGTAATTAAAGATTTATTGAGTTTTTTTAACATTTTTTCATCTCCGTAATTTTAAGCGTCGAGCTTGGCCGGCAGCCGTTAATAACTGAATATTCATATTATTATTTGATTAACAATCTTTATTTCATAACTATTCGCTCTTAAGATTGGATCAACATAGCAAGAATTTTTAATCTTTTGAAAGAATAAAAAATCATTCATTTATAACTAACGGGAATAAGCATTTGTTGTGGGCCGTAGATTTATTATTCTAAAAAATTATTTATAAATGAATTAATATTCTTTGAAGTTATTTAAAACCTCTGTTACCTTGCGTTCCCATAGCTGTCCCGATTCCTAAAGAATGAAAACTAGCTATACTCTTCAACGTTTTTAAATCAGGGAGTTGAAAAATGAAGCGTATTAAAAAAACACTTTCTTTAAGCTTGTTGACCCTTTTAGCCGCGCCACCTCTGGCTGGTGCCGACAGCAATAACACAACCTTATACGGCCAGACACGCCTCTCGGTGGACTCGGTGGATAACGATGAGGATCGTGTCGAGAAGGTCGCGGACACCGAGTCTCGTCTGGGTGTCAAGGGATTTGAGGTTATAGGTAACGGCTTGAAGGCCGTGTTTCAGTTGGAGGTGGCCGTTAATCTAGACGATGGGGCGGGTACCACAGGCACGCTGTTCGGCAGAGGCCGCAACAGCTATGTCGGGCTTGAGAGTGGCTTTGGCACGGTAGGTTTAGGTATTTACAACTCGCCCTATAGGGAAACTACGGATAAGATTGACGTATTCGGTTCCAGTCTGGCCGACCACAACACCATCATCGGCAATGTCGGCAACGGCAATACAGCCGCAGAGTTTAACCTGCGCGAGCCTAACACCATCAATTACTGGAGTCCGAAGTTCAAGGGCCTGTCCTTCAGCGGACAATACCGGCTGGATGAAACTGCCGGGATCGATCAGGATCACTATAGTGCCGCCGCGTTTTATGAGAACGGCCCGTTGTACGCCGCCCTCGGCTATGAGTTACACGGCAGTGAAGGCAGCCCCGTTGATCCCGATGGCGCAGGTCCGCTGCCGGCCGTTGGGACAAATGATACGGAAAGCCTGAAATTCGGTGTTGCCTATGCCTTTAATGCAGACAAGACGCGCGTGGGTTTTGTCTATGACCGTATCTCTGAGGATGATGCCGATACCGCCTTTGACCGCGATGCCGTTTATGTCAATCTGTCGCACAAGCTCGGCAACAATGTGTTCAAGGTCGGCTATGCGCGTGCCTTTGAGAGCGATGCCGCTGTAGGTAACGATGGGGCTGATTTTTATTTCGCGGGCCTGAGCCATAACCTGTCGAAGCGCACCGAGGTGTATGGTCTGTATGCTGCTACGAGCAATGATGATAACGGCCGCTTCGGCCTGGGTAATAGCACCGGTGGACAAACACCTGCATCCGCACCCGGCACCAATCTCAACGGCGTCTCGCTCGGCATTATTCACAAGTTTTAAGGCCGGGAGGTAGACACTGACCCTTGAAAAAAGGACTAGGCATCTTTTTTTATGTCGATTGCAACCCAGACTTAAACCGCGAGATTTATTTCACCATCCAGAGAACGAAGAAATGCCGACTTCGTCATCGCCGTGCGGTCTTGCAAGGCAAGCTTGAGAAGCTGCTGCCAACCGCGCACGACATCAGTATAAGCCGCATCGGCCGGGTGAAGCCCCAAGCGCAGCAGCTTATTGTTTTGCATGCCTTTGACCAGTTGGGCATTGGCTTGTTGCGACGCCCAGCGCCGCCACGCACTGCGTACACTGTACACAAGGCAATAACTGGTGATGCGTTCACGCGTAGGTAAACGGAACCAGGCGCGCTGGTTGCTGGTATAGGCAAACGGCAGGTCGTGCAGGGCCTCCCAAGCACCTGTACTCATCAGCCAGGCAGGCGGCACAAAACCCGCGACCGGCCAGCGCAAACGATGCATCAGCTCAAGACCTTGTTCGAGACGCGCACGTGCCACGCTGACGCTGAGTGCGGAAAATTCGCCTTCTCCCGCCGTATAAACCCCGCGCCGCAGGTGTTGCCAGACACTGCCAGGAGGTGGACCTTCATCGAGATGATAATAGCCGTGCAGCGCGATCTCATCGCCGCGCGCCAGGCATTGCTCAATGGCACGGCAAAATGCCGCATCCTTATCCAAGCTGCCGCGATGATGATAATCAGGCACGAGGAGTAAGGTGACAGGGATGGGTGCGACGGTATCCAGCGCGTCCAGCAATTGCCGACAGGCAGGCCAGGTTGCCGGGGCGACATCGTGCAGCGAAACACAAACGGCGCGCGGCATCCTAGTTGGCAGCGTGAACATCCCGGATAGCCACGGCCGGCATCCGCTCTGTCGTCCCCAGCAGGCCGGCATAATGCCCCAGGAGTTGCGGCATGATCTCGTCCCAGCTGTAATGATCTTCTACCTTGCGGCGCGCGTTCAAACCCAACTGATGCATATCCAGTTGGTAAAGACCACTAATAGCCTCCGCCAGCGCGGACGGGTTGCGCGGTGGCACCAGCAAACCGACCGTGGCGTCCACGAGCTCCGCCACACCACCCGCCGCCATGCCGATCACCGGCAGGCCGCAGGCCAGCGCTTCCAGCACCACCAGACCAAAAGTCTCCAGGTCACCTGGGTGCACCAGTGCATCACAACTTGCTATAAGCCGGGCCAGTTCCTGCGTATCCGCGCGATAAGGCCACACGGTGACATTGGCCTGCGCGGGCAATTTATGGCCGCCGCCTACCAACAGCAGGTGATACTCCCGGCCCACCAGCGCCATGGCCTTTAACAGTACCGGCAAATTTTTCTCGCGGGAAAAACGTCCGGCATAAATCAGCAGGCGCGTGGCTGGCGGCAAACCCAGGCGCTGCCGCAGACTGTTATCTTTTAAGTCGGGGTGGAATAAGCGGGTATCAACCCCCAATGCTTGATGATGGACATTGCTCACACCCAGATTATGCAGGCGTTCCACCAGCACCCGGCTGGGTGCGAGCACCCTGTCAAAATGCGAATAAAGCTGTTTAACGTAAGCCTGCGCGTAACGTTCGGCCGTTATACCCAAACGGGCAGCCAACAGACGCGGCAGATCTGAGTGATAAAACCCTACGGTCGGCACACCCAGTCTCTGACCCTCGCGCAGGGCCAGCCAGGCCAAGTGATAAGGGTCGCCGGCCTCAATCAGATCCGGCTTCAGCTCGCGCACCGCGTGCCGCCAATCGCGCAGATTCACCGGCAGGCGATAACCCTGTGCAAACGGCAATATTGGACTGCGCATGGTGACCACGCTGGAGCGCCGACGCGGGCTATTAATCTCGCCCGGCACCAGCAGTGTATGCGTAACATGAGCGTGGCCTTGCAGCCAGGCGTGCTTTGCCGTCAGATAGCGCTTAACCCCGCCGCTCTGCGGGGCGTAGAACAATGTCATATCAAGCAGATGCATATTCCTCGTCCGTGGGAAATTATGGGGTTGGATGGAGTGTTAGAACACCAGGAATACGAATGGTTATGCTGCGTGTCCTTGCAAGGGATTTACTTGCCAACAGTCCGGCTTTAATAATTGCAGTATGAAGTTTTTATGATGCCATTTCCAGCCATCTATTTTTACGTAAGCAAGCACAGTTACGCGAGCGCCAGTAAATCGTGGGGCCGGTAAAAGAAGTGTAAGTGGCCCGCACCCACCTTCGCGAATGCACGAAAGTCGATGCGCATCAGACCGCTCTTGGGGAATTTAATTCCCATGCCCGATTTAAGCCCCAGCAAGGCACTACTTAATTCGCGCAGATCCGGCTCATGCCCTACACACAGCATGGTTTCAGCCTCGTTAAAGGTCGCCAGCAGGGTTACCACGGCGGTAACGCTATAGTCCTTTCCCAAGGCATCGGTTTGCATCAAGCGCTCTTCCAGACCTAACCCTTTCGCCGTCACTGTGGCGGTTTGCAAGGTGCGCAGACGCGGACTGGTCAGGATATGATCCGGCTGTATGTCCATGCGCTTGAAGATGCGCGCCAGGTCTTCCTGCACGCGGTTTCCGACCTCGCTCAGCGGGCGCAGGTCGTCGTTGGGATAATGGATGGGGTCGACGGACCCGGCGTCGGCATGGCGCATCAGCAGTAATTTCATAGCGGATTACCTGTCCTGGGCGGCGGTATTTTTGTCTTTTCGAAGGCTGTTGTGATTATGAAAAGGTAATAATAAAAGTTGGAAAAAACCTAAGCGTTGCGGGTCGCGGTATTCATTAAGCCCGATCTCCATGCCAAGCTGTCCCAAGACCGGTGCCTTTCGATAGGTGCCGCATGCGTAATCCCACAGCGAGATGGAAAATCCAAAATTGGAATTCGTTTCTTCGACGCGTGTCGAATGATGCACGCGGTGCATGTCGGGCGTGACGATGACCCGACGCACACGCCTGTCTATTTTTTCGGGAATATACACATTGCTGTGGTTGAACAGCGAGGCACCGTTCAAGATAATCTCGAACACCAGGATGGCCCAAGGCGCGGCACCGAGTGCCGTGACCAACACTACTTTGTAAATCATCGACAATCCGATTTCAATGGGGTGAAAACGCACACCGGTCGTAAGATCAATATCAAGGTCGGTATGGT
>JBDSOT010000133.1:0-4416 GCA_039914705.1 Gammaproteobacteria bacterium
GATTAGCATCTGTGCCTCGCCATGGATGGCAGCACAACACTTTAACCAAGGCCAGGTAGCTCAGTTGGTAGAGCAGGGGATTGAAAATCCCCGTGTCGGCGGTTCGATTCCGTCCCTGGCCACCAAATATATGCCTGCCACTTTAGCTACATATCGCTGCTTTCATTGTTATATGGATGCGGAATCTCGCACTTTATAATTCGTGTCGAGGTTGCCGGAGGGCCATGCCCTGCGGGCGCGCTAAGGCGCGGCCCGTTTTGCTCCCAGCAAAACGGTCGATTCCGTCACTGACCACCACCTCGCCTATGTCCTGTAATTGGAGTGAAAACCTCGGGCTTATCACCGTTGTCTGCGGGTGCTTTATGCCGCCTCTGCTCGCTCATTAATTCAATTGAACTTTTGTAGAGCATGACTCTCTACATATATGTACATCTCTGATTAAACAGCGTGGCTTGGTCACGTTTCCGCTCGTTCTATACACACTTTTAATAAATTACATTGGAGAATTATCACATGGATAAAAAACTCATTACTCTATTGGCTTTGACTCTGGCTAGCAGCGTCGCCTTTGCTGCAGATGATATGCTTCCGGACAAAAATACCTCCCCAGCCAGTTCTGACAACAGCTCGTCTGCCAGCACCGACCCGCTTGAATCCGGCACCAATATGGCGGGCAGCAGTAGCTCTAACATGGATACGTCAGGCAGTAATACCGCTGGCGAAGTGCTGTCCCCGAAGGATACATCTGCGGGAACTTCCGCCCAGAGTTCCTCGGCCAGTACTGACCCGGTTACATCCGGTACCAATATGTCAGGCAGTGCCTCGGACAATAATATGAGCGGAAGCGCTACGTCTAATGATGTTGTGCCGCCTAAGGACACATCTGCTGCTAGCTCACCAAAAAGCTCTTCAGCCAGCACCGATCCGGCTGAATCGGGCACCGACATGTCGGGTAGCAGCACGTCCGGGCATGGTATGGGTATGGGTAGCTTTGACAGCATTGACACCAATAAAGACGGGGCACTTAGCAAGGCAGAGTACGATGCGCATATGACGATGAAGCACAGCCAATAATTTTCTTTTAGTTGCTTTACTTATTGGAGACCTGTTGTACAAAAGCCCCGCTGATGCACTCTGCATCAGCGGGGCTTTTTATTGTTGCCGAAGGATAATTGGAGGGTCTGAACTTAGCTGGATAACAATCGCGCCCAATCATGTCCTCCGGTGCCGAAAACCAGAAAGTGCGGATTGATGAGTGAGTCCTTGGTGTTATAACGTAACGGTAGCATCCGGGTATCCGTGATTTGCCCCCCCGCCTCTTCGACAATACACTGCGCAGCGGCCGTGTCCCATTCACTGGTCGGCCCCAGGCGCGGATAGATGTCTGCCTTTCCTTCCGCAACCAGGCATGACTTTAACGAGCTTCCCACGCTGAGAATTTCGTAGTCGCCAAGCTTGGCAAGAAAACTGTCCAGGCTGGCACCGCGATGCGAGCGGCTGCCCACCACCGTGCACCGGCCGCCCTCCCAGCATCGCACACGAATGGGCGAGGTTTTATACGGATTTTGTTTATACGCTCCCCGTCCCGCGCTAGCGAAATAGCAGACGCCGCTGACCGGGATATAGACGACACCTAGTATTGGCCGATGATGCTCAATAAGGGCAATATTGACGGTGAAATCGCCATTGCGTTTGACGAACTCACGCGTACCGTCCAGCGGATCGACCAACCAGTAGCGCTGCCATAGCGAGCGCTGCTCGAACGCGACATTGGCGTCCTCTTCCGACAATACCGGCAATATAGGCATTAGTCCGGCAAGACCCACTTTGATGGTGTTGTGCGCGGCCATGTCCGCTGCGGTCAACGGCGAATGGTCATCTTTTTGGGTAACGGTAAAATCCGTGCCGTAAATCTCCATGATTTGCTCCCCCGCCGTCCGTGCGATTTCTATCACAGGGGCGAGCAGCCGCTCCCATTGCGCAGGGTCATTTATCATGAATTAGCATTTCCCTTACGATAAACAGGGCGGCAATGCTGCGTGCCTCGGTACAGTCCGCGCAGGCCAGCAATTCTTTCAGGCGGCTGAGTTGCCAAGGCACCACCTCGATCTCCTCGGGTTCGTCGCCCATCTCTTTGCGCACATAAAGTTCCTGGGCGAGCACTACATGGGTGGTGTGGCCGAGATAGCCCGGCGCGATGGTAAGCGAGGTGATATGGCTGAGCTGATTAGCGGCGTATCCGACCTCTTCCATCATCTCCCGGTTCGCCGCCTCCAGCACGTTTTCGCCCGGCTCGATACGGCCTTTGGGCAGCGCCAGCTCGTAACGGCCAACACCGGCGGCGTATTCGCGAATCAGCAATACGGTGTCGGAGTTAAGCATGGGCACCACCAGCACAGCGCCACTAGAGGTTGTGCACAAACGTTCGTACTGCACCTCGACACCATTCGAAAACCGCAGATCCAATTGCTCAACGTGAAACAGGCGCGTCTTAGCGAGGGTTTGGGCGTGGAGTAATTGCGGGACTTTGCGCATTGCACCCAGTATAACATCGGCCTTGGACGGCTGCGTTACCGGATGACACGCGCGTGGTCAGCGGTTAAAGGCCGTCTTGATGTGCAGCAGTGTTGGGGGAAAAGGCAACGGCTTGCGTCTCTGGCGCAGTTGCAACCTTGGTGGGCACCGTTAACTGTCCGGTACCGGACAGGACTATGTTATTGACAGCATTAACCGCATCGCTGGGGATCAGCAATCGGGCTGTGCGCACATCGGCCGCGCTGGGATGGAAGATAACGTCGATGGTGCAACTCTGGCGCGGTGCGATAGTGTTGCCGCTACAGGTATCTGCGCTTTTTGTGAAGTCGTCCGCATAAGCACCTGCTATGCTGATAGTGCCGACGGTGAGCGAGATATTTGCCGTGTTGGTGTTTGTTAGCGTGAAGGTCTGCGCGGTAGTATTGTGGCCGAGTTCGGTGGCAACGAAACCGGCCGCTGAGGCACTGAGCTTGAGCAGCCGGCTCACTAATCCCACCGCCGCCGCATTAATTATACCCGCGCCGCAGATGTTACTCGTGCAATCCGCGCCAGTGCCTGTTGGGAAGGCCCGTGCGCTGGCCTGCAGGGCAGACATTACTTGCGCGGGCGTCAAGTTTGGGTTGGCCGACAGCATGAGCGACACGATTCCCGCCACGTGCGGAGCGGCCATGCTGGTGCCCTGCTTGTAGCCGTAATCATCTGCCACCGGTGAGGTCTTGCCGGTGTTCGAGGTGGACAGCACGCCATTGCTTAGCAGCCGCGAGGTATCGCCGCCGGGCGCGCTGATGGTCACAACATTGCCGTAATTGCTATACGGTGCCTTGCGTCCGGCGCGGTCTGTGGCGGCCACGGTAATTACACCCCGGCAGCTCGCCGGTGAAAATTCCGCAGCGTCTCTATCACGATTACCCGCCGAAACAATCACCACCTTGCCCGCATCGACAATCTCATCCATTGCCTGCTGCACACTCATACTGCATGCGCCGGGGCCGTCCAGACTCATGTTGAGTACCTGTGCCGGGTATGGATTGCGCGGCACACCCGGCACCGGAAGACCGGCGGCCCAGCGCGCGGCATCAACAATATCGGAGGCGTAACCACCGCATTTACCCCAGGCGCGCACCGGCAAAATCTTGGCCGCCGGATTTACTCCGGTTACGCCGCCGCCTTTCCTGCTCGCCGCTGCAATGGTGCCGGCAACATGCATCCCGTGCCATGAACTATTTTTTGTCCCGCAACCTTTAAAAAATCCCTTGGTGGAATCTCTGCCGGCATTTTCCACCCCGGTAATCCAATCGCCGGGGTCGCTCGCATCGCTATCGCGGCCATCACCATCGTTGGCGGTCAGGAATACGCCCGGGCGATCTTCAGAGATAAAATCATAGCCGGGCAGGATATTTCCCCGAAAGTCAGCGTGCGGCAAGATACCTGAATCAATCACCGCTACCACGATATCCGGCGAACCTGTCGTCACTGCCCAAGCCGCCGGCAGATCAATTCCGCCACCTTCCACATCAGGCGCATCGTAGTCCCACTGTGGGTTATAAGGAACCTCATCGGCTGCCATCAACCGCATGACAAAATCCGGTTCCGCATAATCGACGCTGGGATTGGCATTTAATTTTCTGGCAATGACCAATGCCTCTTGCACGGTAACGCGCTCCGGCAATTTAACCACGTGTGCGCCACCCGAGATGGCATGCGCATCAGCCAGCATAATGCCCGCGCTTGTGCTTAAGCTGCGCAATTGTGCTGCAGAAATGGATGGGCTGGCCGGATAGGATTTATCCAGCTTAACGATAAGCTGGTTGGTGTAATCGGAGACGCTCTCAGTGTGAGGCGAAGTAGTTTCATAGCCATCGGCCGTGTACAAAATAGCTA
>JBDSOT010000139.1:0-3482 GCA_039914705.1 Gammaproteobacteria bacterium
TGACAAACCAGCCGCTTGCTTTACAATGACTCCCTTATCGTTCATAGCGTCGTAGAAAGTGCATGGAGCTTATCCGGGGGCTTTATAATCTGCGCCAACGCCATGCGGGCTGCGTGGCCACCATCGGCAATTTCGACGGTGTGCATCTTGGCCACCAGGCGGTGCTGGGGCAACTGGCGGAAAAGTCGGCTGAGTTAAATCTTCCTTCCGTGGTGGTAGTGTTCGAACCTCAACCCCAGGAGTTTTTTGCCAGAGGGACGATCCCGCCGCGCCTTTCCCGGCTGCGGGAAAAGATCCAGACCCTGCGCCGCTACTCGGTGGATCGTGTGGTGTGCCTGCGCTTTAATCGCGCGCTCGCGGCAATGCAGGCACCGGACTTTATTCAGGAATTGCTTGTACAAGGTTTAGACGTGCGCTATCTGGTGGTCGGCGATGATTTCCGGTTCGGCCATGCACGGCAGGGCGACTTCGCCATGTTGCAGGCAGCGGGTCTAGAGCACGAATTTCAGGTAGTTAATATGCACACCTTCAGCGTCGATAACATCCGCGTCAGCAGCACGCGCATCCGTGAAGCTTTAGCTGCAGGCGATTTTACGACCGCTGAAAAATTACTGGGCCGTCCTTATCGCATGTCCGGCCGCGTGGCGCATGGCGACAAGCGCGGCCGTGATCTGGGATTTCCTACGGCTAATATTCATCTCCACCGGCACGCATCGCCGGTGCAGGGAATTTTCGCTGTGGAGGTATTCGGCCTGGACAGAGAGCCGCTTGCCGCAGTGGCCAGCGTAGGAACGCGCCCGACATTTGGCGGCACGCACTGTCTGCTTGAGATACATCTGTTCGATTTCGATCAGGAAATTTACGGCCGTTACGTGCAGGTAGAATTTCTGCGCAAGCTGCGTGACGAATGGCGCTTTGATTCAGCAGACGCGCTCTGTGAACAAATGGAAATCGATGCCCGTCAGGCGCGAGAATTTTTTGACCAATATCATGTTCCGCGCGCCAGCCTCGGGCGCGAGGCATAAATCGTTCTCTGGTAATTGAAGAGCGGCGTAATTTACGTACCGCATATAAGCATTCTTCGAATTTTAGTGCGTAAGCGCATCCAATAAAAAGGCATGTTGTGACTGATTATAAAGATACCCTGAATCTTCCGCAGACAGATTTTCCCATGAAGGCAAACCTGCCGACCCGTGAACCGGAGATTCTGCGCCATTGGGAAGACATCGGCCTTTACGCAAGATTGCGCGAGCTAGGCAAGCAGCGCAAAAAATTTATTCTGCACGACGGTCCACCGTATGCCAACGGCGAGATTCACATCGGCCATGCCGTCAACAAGGTTCTCAAGGATATTATCATCAAGGCCAAAACCTTGAGCGGTTGCGACGCGCCTTATGTGCCGGGTTGGGATTGTCATGGCTTGCCGATCGAGTTGATGGTGGAGAAAAAAATCGGCAAGGCCGGTGTCGCGGTCGATGCAAAAACATTTCGCACGGCCTGTCGTACTTACGCGCTGGAACAAATGCATAAGCAACGCGACGATTTCAAGCGCCTGGGCATTACCGGCGATTGGGAACACCCGTATCTGACCATGGACTTCAAGTTCGAGGCCGATATCTTGCGTGCGCTTGGCCGCGTGATCGAAAAAGGTCATCTGCACAAAGGTTTCAAGCCAGTGCATTGGTGCACCGACTGCGGTTCCGCGCTTGCCGAGGCCGAAGTGGAATACGAAGATAAAAGCTCGCCGGCCATCGATGTAGGATTTACCGTTATTGAGGAAGCGGATTTCCTCGCGCGCTGCAAATTATTGCCGGGTATCGAGGGAGCAGGGGAAGGTGTTATCAATGTCGTGATCTGGACGACGACGCCATGGACCTTGCCAGCCAATCAGGCAGTGGCTCTCAATCCCGACTTCGAGTACGTGCTCGCGCAATACACCACAGAATCCCGAACCGAGCGCCTGCTACTCGCGGAAGATCTCTGGGATTCCGCAACCAAACGCTATGGCGGTGAATATACGGCGCTGGCCACCTGTCGCGGTGCCTACCTGGAGGGCGTGAAATTACAACATCCATTTTACCATCGTGAGGTGCCGATTATTCTCGGCACACACGTCACCACAGAAGCCGGAACCGGTGCGGTGCATACGGCGCCCGGTCATGGGCAGGACGACTATGTGGTCGGTATGCGTTATGGCTTGCCGGTGGAAAATCCGGTTGGCGGCGACGGGAAGTTTTTGCCGGCAACAGAACTTTTCGCGGGTGAGCATGTGTTCAAGGCGAATCAGCATGTCATTGAGGTATTGAAACAGAACGGCAGGCTGATACACGCCGAAACGATCCAACACAGTTATCCGCATTGCTGGCGGCACAAGACGCCGATTATTTTTCGCGCTACGCCGCAGTGGTTTATCAGCATGGATCAGCAAGGTCTGCGTGACGCTGCGCTTGCCGCAATCAAACAAACAGAATGGATACCGGATTGGGGTCAGGCACGCATCGAAGGCATGGTGCTGGGACGTCCCGACTGGTGCATTTCACGCCAGCGTACTTGGGGCGTGCCCATTGCGTTGTTTGTGCACAAGGAAACCGGCGCGCCGCACCCGGACACGCAAGATTTAATCGAACAGGTTGCCAGGCGTGTGGAAGAATGCGGCATCGATGCCTGGCTGGAGCTTGATGCGAGCGAATTACAAATATCCGATGCGGCGCATTACGAAAAAGCTACCGACACGCTCGATGTCTGGTTCGATTCCGGCGTCACACATTTTTGCGTGCTGGAACAGCGAGAGGGGCTGCATTCGCCCGAATTGAAAGCAGGGCAAGCCGACCTTTATGTTGAAGGATCCGACCAACATCGCGGTTGGTTCCAGTCGTCATTGCTGACCTCCGTTGCCATGCGTGGAACGGCGCCGTATAAATCCGTGCTGACGCATGGTTTCACGGTCGATGCCAAGGGCCAGAAAATGTCCAAGTCCAAAGGAAATGTGGTTGCCCCGCAAAAGGTAATTAATAGTTTGGGTGCGGATATTCTGCGTCTGTGGGTGGCCTCCACGGATTATCGCGGCGAGATGAATGTGTCCGACGAAATCTTGAAGCGCATCGCTGATTCGTATAGACGTTTACGCAATACCATGCGATTTATGTTGGCTAATCTCAATGACTTCAACCCCGTGAATGACAGCATAGAAACAGCAGAAATGTTGCTGCTGGATCGTTGGCTCGTGGAGACGGCAAAAGGGTTGAATAATAAAATTGCTGGAGAAATGTATCCATCCTATGAGTTCAACAAAATATATCAGGATGTACACAACTTCTGCGTGCTGGATTTGGGTGGTTTTTATCTCGACATAGTCAAGGATCGCCAATACACCATGCCGAAAAGCAGCCTGGCGCGACGTTCCTGTCAGACTGCCATCTACCATGTTCTCCAGGCCATGGTCAGATGGCTTGCGCCTATCCTGAGTTTTACCGCAGAGGAAG
>JBDSOT010000168.1:0-3872 GCA_039914705.1 Gammaproteobacteria bacterium
GCTGCGGGCAATCTATTGGCGCAAGGCCAGACCGGCGAAGTTGTGATATGCGGCGCCAGCGTCACTTCCGGCTATGTAAATAATGACGAGGCAAATCGGTGTGCGTTTACCGATGGCTGGTTTCGCACCGGTGATCAAGGGTACCTCGACGCCGACAGTTATTTATTTCTCACCGGTCGTCTCAAGGAAATAATCAATCGTGGTGGCGAGAAAATATCACCGCGGGAAATCGATGATGTGTTAATGACGCACCCGGCAATTGCGCAAGCAGTAGCCTTTGCCGTTCCGCACGCGCAACTGGGCGAGGACCTCGCGGCGGCGGTCATACTCAAGGACAGTGTAAATATATCCGAGCGCGAGATCCGCGAATTTTTGTTTAACCGCATAGCGGATTTCAAGGTACCTAGCCAGATCGTTATCGTGGACATGATACCGAAAGGACCCACCGGAAAATTACAGCGCATTGGACTGGCCGAAAAACTGGCGGGGCATTTAAAGAAATCGCCTATAGCACCACGTAATGAAACAGAGCGCATCGTGGCCGGAATATTTGCCGAAGTTCTGAATATTAAAAACTTCGGTGTCGAAGATAATTTCTTCGCACTCGGTGGCGACTCGTTGACAGGAGTACAGGTGGCATCTCGCATGCAGGCAATATTTGACATTGAATTACCCAATGTGCTGATATTCAGAAAACCAAGCGTGGCGCAACTGGCTGATGAAATCACGGCAGTCATGGAGAGCACGGATAAATTATCCATGGAAATTTTGCAGGAGATGGAAAATCTTTCTCTGGAAGAGATTCAGAAATTGCTTGCGGCTACAGATTAGCTGAAAATATTTCCTTGCGAGGCTGAGGTTTTCCAGAAATTCGCAATTGCCAGTTAGCGGGTTTGAATAATGACAAAAGACGTCAATGGCTTACCTGCAGCATTGGATGCCTTGCCGGCAGAAGCCCGCGCACGTCTCAAGCAGAAACTCAAAAACAAAAGACTAAGCGGCCATAGCCTAATCGCACACAGTCTGCAACGGTTAGGTGTGACGCACGTTTATGGAATTTCAGGTACGCCGGTTTACGAAACGCATGCGGCGTGTGCGAGTAGCGGTATGCGTGTGATTGGTGTTCGCCATCAGCAGGCGGGAGCTATGATGGCGGCCGCGCAAAATTATCTTGCAGGCCGTTTGTGCGCGGTGGCGATCCTGTCGGCAGGGCCGGCGATAACCAATGTCGTAACGTCGGTGCTGGTTGCGCGCGATAATGGCTGGCCGCTATTGGTTCTAGGTGGCCGCCGGCCCATGAATATGCAGGGCATGGGTTGCTTTCAAGAACTTGACGCAGTGCCGATCTTCCGTTCACTTACTAAATTTTCAGGAACGATAGAATCTACAGCCAAGATTGCTGAATCGCTTGAGCATGCTGTTCATGTGGCAAGCTCGGGACGGCCGGGACCTGTTTATCTTGACCTGCCGGAAGAAATATTAAAGGGCGTGGCAATACCTACGGATGGCTACACGAGACCGCTGCCGGAAATGCCGGCGGTTGATGCCGCTGCTATTAACCGCGTGGCATTGATGCTCAATCAAGCCCAACGCCCAGCCGTCATCATCGGTGAAACCGTCCGCTGGGCGGAGCCGTTTGTGGAACTGGATCAACTGGTCAATCGGCTGGACGCACCTTTTATTACCTCCGCCATGGGGCAAGGCTATCTGCCCGATAATCATCCGCTGTGTTATAACTTCGCACGTTCACAGCTGTTGTCTACTGCCGACGTTGTTTTAGTTATCGGCGCGCGGCTGGATTGGAGGTTTCGTTTTGGTGCGGAGATAGCGCGCAATGCGAAGCTGATTCAGGTGCACGCGCACGAACCGGAATATGCTGACAATATTAGTTCAGCGATTAGCATCACCGGGGATCTGAATTCAGTCTTGCAACAGTTGCTCAGGGTATTAGCAGACGAAAAAAACGAGACTAACCCCGAGCGCCGCTTATGGCGTGGGACACTGGATAAAACACGCGCCGACAGGCAGGCTCAACTGGAACAAATGGCTGAGAAAAACGTCCATCCGATGACTGTTCAGCGTCTGGTAAAAGAGATTCGCGACGTGATCTCGTATGATACGATTTGCGTTATCGATGGGAATCTCATTCTGGCGGCGGCGCAGCAACTTCTGCCGTCGTATCTGCCCGTGTCGCGACTGACGCCGGGAAATAACGGCTGCATGGGTGTTGGAATTCCCTTCGGCATCGGCGCAAAGTTCGCTCGTCCCGAGCGTCCGGTGGTTATTATCTGCGGTGATACGGCCTTCGGTTTTAACGTGATGGAAATGGAGACGGCGGTACGCTTGCGAATTCCGGTAATCATCATTATTGCCAATAATGACGGTAACGGCGGTGCACGCAACCAGCGGGCCTTCTACCCGGAAGACTATCCTGATCGGGTCACCATGTTTCAACCAGGTCTTCGCTATGAACAGATCATGCAAACGTTTGGCGGGCATGGTGAATTCGTGGAACATCCGGAACACTTACGCCGCGCCTTTGAGCGAGCTGTCGCGTCGGGTTTACCTGCGTGCATCAATGTAAGGGTAAATATAGACTAACGCTGCCCCACTGGTCTGGATTGGAAGCCGGCAATACTATAATTGCAGCGAATCTGGATCGTGTGAAGCAGAATAGAAATATATGACCGATCTTAATCAACACATTGCCCACCTGTCAGCAGAGCAGCGCGCACTCCTGGCAACACGTATCCAGGATAAGAAGGCGGCTGCGAATAGCAAGCAGACGATTGCCCGCCTGCCGCGCGTAGGCCGGACTTATTCCTTCCCGATGTCGTTTGCCCAGCAGCGTTTGTGGTTTCTGGATCAGCTCGAACCAGGCAGCACCTCATACAACACCCCGCGGGCAATCCGGCTGGATGGTTGTTTGCAAATAAAGCCGTTGCAGCGGGCCATAATGGACATCGTGGCCCGGCATGAGACCTTGCGCACTCGTTTTATAACGCAGGACGGTGAGCCGTTGCAATTGATTATTCCGGACATATCTGTAGCAATGCCGATAGTCGATCTGGGCCATCTCTCCGGGATAATTCAACAGCAAGAGGTTGAGCGGCTCGCTGCTGCGGATGTTAACCAGCCGTTCGATTTAACAACCGGCCCATTGCTGCGCACCACGCTGCTGCACTTGGGTGAACAGCGACACATACTGCTGTTGACCATACATCATGTTGTCTCCGATGCCTGGTCCATGAGTGTGTTCTTTAAAGAACTGGCAACGCTCTACGAGGCCTTCTCGACAGACCGGCCGTCACCGCTACCCGATCTGCCCATCCAGTACGCCGATTTTTCGCAATGGCAGCGCGCCTACTTGCAGGGTGAAACCCTGAATGTGCAACTAGGTTATTGGAAACGGCAATTGCAGGATCTACCCAGTCGACTGGAATTGCCTACGGATCGAGCACACTCGACGCCACCAGAGGTATCGGGTGCAAGCCAGTCGCTGACGCTGCCGCAGGTCATGAGCGATTCACTCAATGTACTCAATCGCCGCGCGAGTGTTACGGTTTATATGAGTTTGTTGGCGGTATTCGCCTTGCTACTGTCGCGTTACACGGGCCAGCGTGACATTGTTTTGGGATCGCCAAGCGCGGGACGCACCCGCATCGAAACCGAAGGACTCATAGGATTCTTCATTAACAATCTTGTGTTACGTATTGATATATCTGGAAATCCAACTTTTATTAGTCTATTAACCCTGGTGCGCACGGTAACCCTGGACGCTTATACTCACCAAGATATCCCGTTTGAGAAACTGGTTGAGGAATTGCAGCCCGAGCGGGAGATTAATCGCAATCCCCTGTTCGATGTGATGG
>JBDSOT010000047.1:0-15950 GCA_039914705.1 Gammaproteobacteria bacterium
CGTATGAATCAATGGAAAAGCCCTGAAACAGAAAGGGCGTTTCAATCCATGGCCGATCCAGGTCGTAGACATACATACCAGGTGCTAAATCACCTACTAAAACCTTCTTCTTCACGATGACCCCTACGTGACTATATTTTAAGGCAAAAACGCCCGTAAACCAAAGTAGCTTAGCAAAATCCGGGCCGATAACAATAGCGCAAGGGGTTAGGCAACCAATTAATCAATTCTACGTTCCGCCTCGGCAAGGCATCACAAAACCGCAAGGCCAGCAGATTCTGAAATGCGGGTTTAAGTTGATAGATACTAGGCATTATTTTATTTTTTATTTGCTCAATGTTGTTAAATCATGTTCTGCATGTTCTGCGCAGAATGCCCTTCTATCTGCGGGACGGCGCTCAACAAAGCTTGAGTATAAGGGTGTTGCGTATTGTGTAATACCTGCTCCACCTTGCCGTGCTCAACGATGCGCCCCTGATACATGACCGCAACTTCGTGCGCCAGATATTCCACTACGGCCAGGTTGTGCGTGATAAACAGGTAGGCGATACCGAGCTCGTCTTGCAAACGCTTAAGTAGATTCAAGATTTGTGCCTGCACTGAGACATCGAGCGCGCTGGTCGGCTCGTCACAGACGATAAGTTTGGGGCTGACGGCGAGCGCACGTGCGATGCAAATGCGCTGGCGCTGACCACCCGAGAATTCATGCGGGTAACGGTATTTCATCTCGGGGTTCAGTCCTACCTGGCCCAACAGATTATCAACGCGGCTAGCGCGCTCGGCGGGCGTACCACCGATGCCCTGCACGATCATGCCCTCTTCGATGATGTCGGAGATGATCATGCGCGGGTTGAGCGAGGAATATGGGTCCTGAAAAATGATCTGAAAATCGGCACGGCGTGCGCGCAACGCCTCGCCCTTGAGTAAACGCAAGTCCGTACTCTCGAAGCGCACGCTGCCCGCCGTAGGCCGGATCAATTGCAGGATACCTTTGCCGACCGTGGTCTTGCCGGAGCCGGACTCGCCCACCAGGGCGAGCGTGTGCCCCTTGGGAATATCGAGCGTGACGCCGTCGACGGCGCGTACATGCCCGACCACGCGTTTGAAGACGCCTTTCTGGATGGGAAAATACACCTTGAGATCGCGCACCTGAAGTAAAACATCCGGTGCGCTGGTGGTTTCTTTAATCGGCACTCCCGGGACATTCACCTCAGCTTCAGCCAATGGCTGGGGAATTCCCGCAGGGCGGGTCGCCGCCACCTGCGCATCGTATAGATGACAGAGCACGCCCGGTTCATCAGGGCCGGCTACTTGAGCAGCGCCGATCCAGGCAGGCACCTTCTCCTTACAGACCTGCCAGGCATAATCGCAGCGCGGGGTAAACCGGCAGCCGGAAAATTCCTGCGTGAGCGGCGGCACACTGCCGCGTATCACCGCCAGACGCGCGCCGCGCTTGCCCATGCCGGGCAGGGAATCAAAAAGTTTTTTGGTATAAGGATGCCGCGGCGCGGCAAAAAATTGCGCACGTTCGGCCAGTTCCACGATCTGCCCCGCGTACATCACGGCGATGCGATCAGCTATCTCGGAGACCACACCCAGATCATGCGTGATGAGCAATATAGACATGCCCATATCTTTCTGGAGTTGGCGCAGTAACTCCAAAATCTGCGCCTGGATGGTCACATCCAGCGCCGTGGTCGGCTCGTCGGCAATCAGTAATTCCGGTTCGCCGGCCAGCGCGATGGCGATCATCACACGCTGTTTCATGCCACCGGAAAGCTGGTGCGGGTATTCGCCGTGACGGCGTTGCGGCTCGGCTATGCCGACGGCATCCAGCAGTTCGACGGCGCGCTTGCGCGCGCCTTCGCCTTTTAGATTTTTATGGCGCTGCAAGGCCTCGCCGATCTGATCGCCGACCGTAAGCACGGCATTCAAACTGGTCATTGGCTCCTGGAAGATCATCGCGATGCGCCCGCCGCGCACATTGCGCATTTCCACTTCGGGCAATTGTAGAACATCCAGTCCATCAAGCTGAATCACGCCGGACACATTACCGGCGGCAGGCAGCAGCCGCATGATCGACAATGCCGTCAGCGACTTGCCGCTGCCCGACTCGCCAAGCAGGGCAAATGTCTCGCCACGGCGAATCTCGAAGCTGATGCCGTCCACCGCGTGCAACAGGCCCTGGCCGGTTTGGAACCAGGTCTTAAGATTATTCACACGCAACAAGGCAGTGTCGGCCATCACAGTTTCCTCAGGCGCGGATCGAAGGCATCGCGCACCGTGTCGGAAAATAAATTGGCCGCCAATACCAGCACAAACATAAACACAAACGCGGCCAGCAGTGGCCACCATACCATCGGTTCGCGCGCCATTTCCAGACGCGCGCTGTTGATCATATTGCCCCAACTGATCGTCGACGGATCGACGCCCACACCGACATAGGACAGCACCGCCTCTGCCAGCACCAGGCCGCTGAAATCGAGCACCACGGTGATCAGCACGATGTGCATCACGTTGGGCAGAATATGGCGCGTGATGATCTTGACATGCCCCACACCAAACGCGGTGGCGGCCTGGATGTAGTCGAGTTCGCGCAGCTTGAGCGTCTCGCCGCGCAGCAGGCGGCACAGACCCGTCCAACTGGTAATGCCGAGGATAATGCAAAGAAATAACAGACGCGTATCGGCGCGCATGGCGATGGTGTCGAACTGTTCGGGGTGATTCGCCATATACACCTGCAAGATCAGAATCGAAGCAGCGATCAGCAATACGCCCGGAATGGAACTCAGGGTCGTGTAAAGGTATTGCACGACATCATCGACAATGCCGCGAAAATATCCGGCCATGATACCGAGCAGCACCGCGAAGGGCAGCATGACCAACGTCGTAAGCGTTCCGATGACCAGGCCCGTGCGGATGCTTTTCAAGGTTTGATAAAACACGTCCTGCCCAACCTTGTCAGTACCGAAGATATGGTATTTCACACCGAGTTCAGCGGCCAACGCGGTAACTAATATGATGATGCCCACGGTCAACAAAATGCCGCGCCAGGGAATTTCCGTTGCACCGCGTACGACTTTACCGGCCATGTGTGTATATGAAATCCGATTGCCCCGGGTAAGGATGGCCACGACCAGCGCGCAGAAAATAACCCATACGAGCAAGCCCTCCAGCACGGCCTTGCCCGAAGTAACGAGAATGTCGCGCGTGCGCCCTGCCGAGTCTTTAAGATGAGCGCCGCCATAAGCGAGACGCGGATAAATACGCGCCTGGCTGCCATCGGCCAGCTCCACAGTCTCTTTAACATAAAGCTGCGTGGCAAACGGCGCCGAATAGGTCTTCTCATCACGGGTTCTGAGAGGCGCGGCAATTTTATCCAGCAGGCTTTGCACCTCGATCGAATACTCTGTCTTACCGGGCCGCGCCGGATCATCGGGCAGGGGCACGCGAAAATGCAGTGAATCGAGTAGACCGATAGCGATGTACGCCAGTAACACGACCAGCGTGCCCATACCCATAGCGCTGCGTGCCACACTGCGCCACGGCGCACGCAAATGTTCCTTGCGCCGCGCGCGCAGGACAAAGATCACTATCATCGCCACCAGCAGAAAGATCAGCGCATCGGTCCACAATACAACGGGCATAAAATCCATCATGCCAACCTCACGCGCGGATCGACCAGCGTGTAAGAAATATCCGTGAGGATGAGTCCGATGATATAGAGCACCGAGCCTAAAAATACCATCGCGCGCACGATGGCGAAATCCTGCGACTGGATCGCATCAATCGTGTAACTTCCCAAACCCGGTATCCCAAAAAAGGATTCCATGATGAGGCTGCCCATGAACAAACTGGGCAGCACCACGACCACGCCGGTAAGAATGGGAATCATGGCATTTTTCAGCACGTGGCGGAACAGCACGCGCGCCTCCGATAAACCCTTGGCGCGTGCCGTGCGCACATAATCCTTGCCGATCTCTTCGAGGAAGAAGGTGCGGTATAAACGGCTGCCGGAACCGATGCCGCTGATTACGCCTATGACCACCGGCAGCAAAATAAACTTCGCTGCCTCAATGCCGGTGTCGTAGCCTGAGATGGGCACGATATGCCAGAGTTTGCTGATCAGATATTGCCCGCCGATGATATAAAACAGGCCGGAAATCGACATCAATATGACGCACAACACCACACCCCAGATGTCGATATAAGTGGCGCGAAAAAACGCCATCAACAGCGCAAAGGTAAGGTATACCAGAATGCCTACAATCAAGGTCGGCAACGCGATGGCGAGGCTGGGCCACATACGCTGACGGATGTCATAACCGATGTCGCGGCCATCGTCGGCACTGCCGAATTCAAAACCGAATAATGCGACCGATTTGTCGAAAAATATGGTATCCATAATCTTTTCAGAACCCGCCGCAGCGGTGTTAAGCAGCAGCGGTTTATCGTAGCCGCGCTCGGCCTTCCATTTGCCAATCGCCTGTTCCGTTACATGCTTCACCCCCAGGTGTACGCGTGCCATGTCATCGGGGCTATTGACCACAAAAAATAGCACAAAGGTAATCAGATTCACCCCGATCAGGATCGGGATGGCGTACAACACGCGGCGGATAATGTAGGCGAACATTCAGAGACTCGGTATGGATGGGCTGTAATTCAAACCGGCGTCTGCACTACGCCGCGCGCCGTGCCTTTTTCGCGGCGCATATAAGTCAGCACGGCGGGAATAGCGCTTAGTATCAACACGCCGATCAACAACCCCAGCGGCCACAGGATGGGCTGGTTCCACGCCGCGCGGCTGCGTTCGCGCAAGCCTGCGTCAATGCGCTTATATTTGAGCGTGTTGTTGGCCATCAGGTTCAGTTTGGCATTGCCGTACCACGCGTGGTATAGCGAAAATTGTTTAGGGTGCAGACCAAACGCCCAGGGCGCGTCATGCCGCGCGATGCTCACCATCTTGTTAATAATCTGCTGACGCTGCGGACTGTTTTCCATATTCTTCATTTGTTCA
This sequence comes from Gammaproteobacteria bacterium, assembly GCA_039914705.1. Lineage (GTDB taxonomy): Bacteria > Pseudomonadota > Gammaproteobacteria > SURF-13 > SURF-13 > JBDSTW01. Next base: position 5,018 of record JBDSOT010000047.1, read on the forward strand.
AATAGACGATTGAACTCCGGGTTATCGTAATTCGCCGAGTTCTCGCCATGCTTTAACGCGCGGCTATTCGGGCCGTAGAGCAGGAACAGGAAATTTTCCGGATCGGGATAATCGGCATTCCAGCCGAACTGGAAGATCTGCGCGGTGCCATCCTCGATCTTGTCCTGGAAACGATTATAATCGGTGTCACGCACCACCAATTCGAGATTGATTTTCCGAAATTGCCGGCGCATCCAGTCCAGATAGGATTTAAATTCGGGGCCGGAGGCCGTGGTATCGAGACTAAGCAACAACGGTTTGCCGGTCTGCGCATCGCGCCCGTTGGGATATCCGGCCTCGCTCAGCAAGCGGCGCGCCTCGGCTATGGACTTGCGCTGCGGTTTGCCGTTCAGCCAATCGTAGACATACGGGTTAATGCCCTCCTCTCCCTCGACATAACCGGCAATGCCGGGCGGAATGGGCCCTTGCGCCGAGATACCGCGTCCGTTACGAAAAATGGAGATAGACTCTTCCTGATCGACGGCGATGGAGATTGCCAGACGCAACTTGCGCGCCCGCTCACCGTAACCGCCGATCACCGAGTCGAGCATATTGAACCCTAAATAAAAAACCGAGGGTTCGACGGCGGTGAGTAATGCGATGCCCTTGTCCTGCATGGCAGGCGTTAACGCCGCGTCGCCCTGCGCGCCGATGCTTATCGCCTGATCGAAACTGTCGGAACTGACGCCCGATACATCATAGTAACCCTGCAAGAATTTACTCCAATAGGGAATACTTTCCTTTTCCAGGCTGTATACCACCTTATCGATAAACGGCATTGGTTTACCCGCATCATTGAGCAAACCATTTTTAGCGTCATCAGGCTCGCCTTCGCTCGGATAAGCCTCGCCGCGAAAATTCGGATTACGCTCCAGCACCATCTGGCGATTCGGATTATTGACCGTCAACATGTACGGGCCGGTGCCCGCCGGATACCAGTCCAGATTAAGATTTTTTTCCGCCATGCCCGGCTGTGTGTAAAAGCGGTCGACCTCGGGCGCGATCGGTGCGAAAAACGGCATCGCCAGCCAATACAGTATTTGCGGATATTTGCCTTTTACTTTAATGCGGTAAGTATAGCGGTCAATAACCTCGGCCCCTGCCAGCGGATAACGGGTAAGATCGAGGTAGGCGCGGGTGTTGCCCATCTGCTTTTGCGCCTCGCTCAGCATTTGTGCATATTCTTTAAGCCCGACGATATAGTCATTCATCACGCCGAGTATCGGCGATTGCAGACGCGGATGGGCAAGGCGCTTGATCTCATAAACATAGTCGGCGGCCACCAGCTCACGCGTGCCGACCTGCTTGAAATCACCCAGCGAATTGATCGAGGCAAGATCCTTCGCAGTCAAACTGTGATAAACAAAATTGCCCGCCGCACCCTGCGCAAAGGCCGGGTGCGGCTGGTAACGAATGCCTGGCTTGATGGTAATATCGTAGATGCTGTAGGCGATGCTCGCAGCGGGCGCGCCATCGGGCAAAGGCTGTCCGGCGGTATCCAGATAAACAGGCTGCGGTACGTGCGTGGCGGTTAGCGGGATAAGCGTGTACGGGCGCTTTAAATAATCGTACTGCAACGGCGGCTCGTAGATTTGGCCGGTGAACACCGCCTCATTGGCGGCGTAAGATTGCGCGGGATCCAGGTGTTTGGGGCGCTCCTCGAACACGGAATATAAAATATTCTTCCCTTCCTGATGCGCGGGGTAGGGGTTATTCCACGGCTGAGCGCAACCGGAAAGAACGACGCCTGTAGCCGTTATACAGCTCAGACAAACGAGCAAACGCCCGAGGAAATAACGAGGCAGCTTCATCGCCGTCATCTTGTATGATAGCGTCACTTTGCGCAATCCCTTTTATGTTTCTGGGGACTTTCCCGTTTCGCTGCGCAGGGCAACAGTTGTTTATCACCCACAGGTGCGGTATTTTTTGCGGCAATAACTCCGCGCCCATTACAACACAAGGAACCACCATGGCATTTTTACAAGGCAAACGCGCTCTCATCGTCGGACTCGCCAGTAACCGCTCCATTGCCTGGGGCATTGCCGCCGCCATGCACCGCGAGGGTGCCGAACTCGCCTTTACCTACCAGAACGAAAAACTTCAGGAGCGCGTCGAGAAGATGGCCGCTGAGTGTGGCTCGAACATCACCATGCCCTGCGATGTCGGCAGCGATGAACAGATAGACGTGGTATTCGAGCGCCTCCATGATTCATGGGATGGTCTCGACATTATTATTCACTCGGTGGCCTATGCCCCACGCAACGAACTGGAAGGCACGTATCTGGATTGTGTGACGCGCGAGGGGTTTCGCATTGCACACGACATCAGCTCCTATAGCTTCGCCGCACTGGCCAAGGCCGGCCGCAAGCTGATGCAAGGCCGCAACGGCGCGCTACTCACCTTAAGCTATCTGGGCGCAGAACGCGCGATGCCGAATTACAATGTGATGGGCCTCGCCAAGGCCAGCCTGGAGGCCAATGTACGTTACATGGCGCACAGCCTGGGGCCGGAAGGCATACGCGTGAACGCGGTGTCTGCAGGACCGATTAGAACTCTGGCCGCCGCCGGTATCAGCGATTTCCGCAAGATGCTGGAGCAGGTGGAAAAAAATGCCCCGCTGCGGCGTAACGTAAACATCGAAGAGGTCGGCAATACGGCGGCCTTTTTGTGCTCCGACCTCGCCTCCGGCATCACCGGCGAAATCGTTTATGTGGACAGCGGTTATCACACCATCGGCATGGGGACGCTTTAAATACAGCGACATAAAATCCTGCCGCCGTGCTGCCCCTTCTCCCTTTATGGGGGAAGGTTGATGAATACCGTCCTTGGCATTCACCCTGCGGGATCCACTGCGTGGATCCCGTTTTGCTCCCGACAAAACGGTGGGATGGGGGTCGCAGTATGTAGGTCGGCTCAAGCCGAAGGCGGAGCCGACACACGGACTCGTTTTCAGGGAATATAAACGGAAGGCAACATGACCACTGAAAACATCCAATCCACCCTTCAAGAAGACCGCCTATTTCCGCCGCCGGCCATTTTTGCCGCGAAGGCGCGCCTGTGCACGGACGATCTGCCCGCGCTCTATCAACGGGCCGCCGAAGATTATGAAAAATTCTGGGCTACGCTGGCGCTGGACGAAATCATCTGGCGCACGCCGTTCAAGAATATCCTCGACAGCACGCGCGCGCCGCATTTTGAATGGTTCAACGACGGCCTGCTCAACGTCTCCTACAACTGCCTCGACCGCCACCTTGACGACAAGGCCGACAAGACGGCTATTATCTTCGAGGGTGAAAACGGCGACGTACGCCACATCAGCTATGGTGAACTGCACCGCGAGGTATGCCGTTTTGCCAACGCACTAAAAGCCAGGGGCATTACTAAGGGCGACCGTGTCGTCATCTATATGCCGCTGGTGCCCGAGGCCGTCATCGCCATGCAGGCCTGCGCGCGCATTGGCGCGATTCACTCAGTGGTGTTTGGCGGATTTTCCGCAGAGTCGCTGAAGGATCGCATTGAGGATGCCGGTGCGAAATTACTCATCACCGCCGACGGCGGCACGCGCGGCGGCAAGATCATCGAACTCAAGGCCGCAAGCGATAAGGCGCTCGCCAAGGGCTGCGCCACGATTGAGGGCGTCATCGTGCTAAAGCGCAGCGGTCAGGAGATCGCCATGCAGGCAGGACGCGATAGCTGGTGGCATGACACAGTGCAAGGCATGAACGAACGCTGCGAGCCGGTGTGGGTGGAGAGCGAACACCCGCTGTTTCTGCTATACACCTCCGGTTCCACCGGCAAACCCAAGGGCATCCAGCATGCTAGCGCCGGTTATCTGCTCGGCGCCATCGTCACGATGAAGTGGGTGTTCGATATTCAGGATCAGGATGTATTCTGGTGCACGGCCGACGTCGGCTGGGTCACCGGCCACACCTATGTCACCTACGGGCCGCTGGCAGCAGGCACCACGCTGGTGATGTACGAGGGCGCGCCGACTATCCCGGACGGCGGCCGTTTCTGGAGCATCTGCGAGCGCCACAAGGTAAGCATCTTTTACACCGCGCCCACCGCCATTCGCGGCTTGATGAAACTGGGCGACGAGATTCCCGCGAAATATGATTTATCGAAGTTACGCCTGCTCGGCTCGGTCGGCGAACCCATCAATCCCGAGGCATGGATGTGGTATTACAGCGTCATCGGCGGGCAGCGTTGCCCCATCGTCGATACCTGGTGGCAGACCGAAACCGGTGCGCACATGATCGCGCCCGTTCCCGGAGCGGTCGCCACGAAGCCGGGTTCCTGCACGTTGCCGCTGCCCGGTATCGCCGCCGACATCGTGGATGAGCAGGGCGAGCTTATTACTACGCCGGATCAAGGCGGCTATCTCGTCATCTCAAAACCCTGGCCGTTCATGCTGCGCACCATCTGGGGCGATGACGCGCGTTATCAGGCGACGTACTGGCACAAATTCGGCGGTAAATATTATCTCGCCGGAGACAGCGCGCGCCGCGACAAAGACGGCTATTTCTGGATCATGGGGCGTATCGACGACGTGCTCAATGTCTCCGGCCATCGGCTGGGCACCATGGAGGTCGAGTCTGCGCTGGTTGCCCATCCCAAGGTGGCCGAGGCCGCCGTCGTCGGCCGTCCCGATGCCATCAAGGGCGAGGTGGTGTTCGCCTATGTGGTACTGCGCGGCGCGCGTCCCACTGATAGCGAAAACGCCGCCATGACCAACGAACTGCGCGCCTGGGTCACCGAACAGATCGGTGCCATCGCGCGTCCCGACGAAATCCGCTATGCCGATAATCTGCCGAAGACACGCTCGGGCAAGATCATGCGCCGCCTGCTGCGCACCATCGCCAGTGGAAAGATAATCACCGAAGACACCTCCACTCTGGAAAACGAGGCGATATTGTTGCAGTTGCAGGGGAAGGCATAAGTCGGATCCGCTACGCTTGATCCGACCTACCTAACTACGCTCAACCCATCCTATTACAGTTGCAGGGAAAGGCTTGTTGTTGATGCAATTAATTACGGCATTTTTGTCATAGCCGAAGAATGGGTTGAGCGTAGCGATACCCATCAATAATCAATAATGCTTGTATAATGCGCTGATGGTAGATTATCGGCGTAACTTTGTTCCGGGCGGCACTGATTATCACCGCCACCTGGACTACATCCACTACAATCCGGTCAAGCACGGCTTGGCGAAACATCCAGGCGAATGGCCACATAGTTCATACCATAAGTATTTCAAAAAACAATGGTATACGCCGGGTTGGGGAAAGAATGAGCCTGAACTGGAAGGGAAACTTGGCGAATAACGATGAATGTCGGATCCGCTGCGCTTGATCCGACCTACATACTGGCTACCACATGAACTTCGACTACATTCTGCCCTTCAAACAATTTATTTCGCTCGTGGTGGTGCTGGCCCCGCTCGATGTAATCCCGCTCTATTTATCGCTCACCCAGGGCATGCCCAGCCGCCAGCGTCATCAGGCACTGCGGCGCATGATTATCGCCGTGGTGCTCACGCTATTCTTTTTCCAGGCGACCGGCCTTTATCTGTTCACGCTCATGGGCGTCACGCTGCCGAGTTTTCAGGTGGCCGGCGGGCTTATCCTCGCCTCGATGGCCTGGTCGATGCTGCACGCCACCCACTCGCGCATGCAAACCACGCGTACCGAGGGGGAGGAATCGCATGAACGCGATGATTTTTCCATTGTGCCGCTGGCCATCCCGATGCTCGCGGGGCCGGGCGCGATTACTACGGTTATCTTGTTCACCGAGCAATACAAGGGCACCATCGCCGGTCACCTGCAACTCAGCACGGTGATCCTCGCCGCCGCGCTGACGCTCTATGTGCTGTTCCGTACCTCGGGACCCTTATTTGACAAACTCGGTGTAACCGGCACGCGCATCACCACGCGCATCATGGGCATGCTGCTGCTGGCACTGGCGATGGAATTTATCTTGCGCGGCATCAGCGCCACGCTATTTCCGGCGCGCTGAGACCAATGATTTGCAACCTGCGCACGGCGCACGCTACTGGAAACACATCCCTTGATCGACCCCAAAAACCCAAAACAACACAAGGTTCCGCCCAGCGTATGGTCAGACCCCCGGCATTTTTTCGCGTTCGGCATGGGCGCAGGCGCGCTTCCGGTGGCACCGGGCACCTTCGGGACCTTACTCGCCGTGCCTATCTATTTACTGGTGCGCGATCTACCACTGTCCGGCTACCTCATCCACACCACCTTGCTTGCCGTGCTCGGCCTCTGGCTATGCCATGTCACCGCGCGCGATTTGGGGGTGGACGACCATCCGGGCATCGTCTGGGACGAGATTGTGGGCTATCTGATCACCATGACGGCCGCCCCACCCGGCTGGTTTTGGATGGTGCTGGGCTTTGCCTGGTTTCGCCTGTTCGACATCTGGAAGCCTTGGCCTATCCGCCTCGTCGACCGCAAGGTCAAGGGCGGCTTGGGTATTATGCTGGACGATATACTCGCCGGCGTGGCCGCCTTTCTGGCCCTGCAGGCCTGTGCATGGCTGACTGCAACCTATTGATGTATAAGCCTGCGGAAAAACCGGGCAAAACCCGGCAAAATGGCTTGGAGTCGGGAGGGAAAAACAGGTAATATTGGTGCGCGTTTGCCTTATCGCAGAGTAGTAAACAAGGATAGATGTTTCAGGATCGATAAATGAGCAGACTTCATGAAGCCAGCTGACACGCATACTCAGACCCTTAGCGCTAAAAACGTATCTCCGAAGTTACGCAATAAGAATACTAAAGCAAACGTAATAGCGGATTTCTCCGCAACCATCCGCGACCCTGAGCGGTTGGCGGCGGTGCGCTGCACGGGCCTGCTCGACTCGCCAGCCGATGAAGCCTTCGACCGGCTGGCGGGCCTGGCTGCCAAAATCCTTGCTACCCCCATAGCCCTTATCTCGCTCCTGGACGAGGACCGGCTATTCTTCAAAAGCCGCGTAGGATTGCCGCCCGGCGCGCCCTCGGAATTAGCCCTTACCGAATCCTTTTGCCAGTACAACGTAACCCTCCGCCAGCCCTTAATCATCAATGACGCCCTGACCCACCCGCTGGTCTGCCAACACCCTGCGGTTGCCGCATTTGCGATACGCGCTTATCTGGGGGTGCCACTCATTAATCAGGATGGGCATGGGCTGGGAATCCTGTGCGTCATTGACCGCGAACCACGCATCTGGAGTGACACCCAGGTCTCCATACTCACCGACCTGGCCACTGTGGTGATGACGGAGATTGATTTGCGCATGGTGGCGCAACGGGCCAAGGCCGATTATCAGGAACTCGAACATACCCAACGGGCGTTGCGCAGTAACGAGGAGCGCCTCCATACCGTCTTCACCCAGGCCACCGTCGGCATCATGATCACCGACAAGGACGGCCGCTTTCTACAGGTAAACCAGGCCGTGTGCGACATCACCGGCTATACGGAGACGGAGTTATATGCCCTGGACTTCGCCTCTATTACGCACCCAGATGATCTCGAGAACACACTCGATTCGATGCGGCGCCTGCTCGCCGGCGAGATACCCACCTTTGCCCTGGAGAAGCGTTACCTCAAAAAGACCGGCGCTATCGTATGGGTTCAGGCCAGCAAGTCTCTGGTACGCGACAGTGCGGGACAACCGGCCACCATCATTGCGTTAGTCCAGGACATCACTGCACGCCGCGTTGCCGAATACGAGCGCGAGCAGTCACTCAAGCGCGAACGCCAGTCGCGGGCAGCCTCGGAATACCGCAGCGCCGAACTGGACGCCGTCATCAAGAACATGCCCGACGCCGTTTATATCGGCACAGCACAGGGCATTCGCGTCGCGAATGAGCCGGCGCTAAGCCAGCTTGGGTTTCAATCGGTGGCAGACCTGAACCGCGACATCTCGGATCTTGCCGCTCAGCTTCAATGCCGTAATGCTGAAACCGGCCAGCTTTTTGCGGTCGAAGATCTGCCCTTTTCCCGGGCGTTGCTCGGCGAGCGCAGTGTCGGCGATGTTATCATCCGTCATCAACTCACCGGCCAGGATCGCATCATGCGCAGCGCCGCCGCGCCGATCATCGTTAGCGGACAACCCATCGCGGCAATTGCCGTGAACACCGACATCACCGATCAGAGACAGGCCGAGCAAGCCTTGCACCTTAGTGAGGAACGTTATCGCGCACTGTATGATGACAATCCTTCCATGTATTTCACCCTCAGCACCACCGGCATCATCCTCTCCATTAACCGTTTCGGCACGGAAAACCTGGGCTACAAGCCCAGCGAACTAGTCGGACAATCGGTATTCATGCTGGTGCATAATGATGACCGGGTGCAGGTTGAGGAGCAGTTCCGCGCCTATGTCGCCCAACCCTCGCACCGGGTTCATTGGGAATTTCGCAAGCTGTGCAAGGACGGCAGTGTGCTGTGGGTGAGAGAGGCCGTGCGTTGCGTGCAAAATCCGGACGGCACCACCGTGGTGCTGGTCGTGTGCGACGACATCAATGAACGCAAGCACGCCGAAGAGCAACTCCGGCATAGCGCATTTCACGACGCCCTTACCGGACTCGCCAATCAGGCGCGCTTCCAAAGCCTGGTCACGCGCGCCATCGTTAACACAAAACGCCATGAACAGCATCTGTTCGCCGTGCTGTTCATCGACCTAGACCGCTTCAAGATAATCAACGACAGCCTCGGACATCTGGTCGGCGACCAATTACTGATTGCCATCGCCCAGCGCCTAGAGGATAAAGTGCGACCCGGCGATACCGTGGCGCGCTTCGGCGGTGACGAATTTACCGTGCTGCTCGATAGCATTAAAGATGCCGATGAGGCCGTCTATGTCGCCAACCGGATCCACAAGGCATTCCGCAAGCCCTTTTACTTGCCTGACGGGCATGAGATCCACACCACGGCCAGTATCGGCATTGCGCTCAGCACGCCAGGCCTCACTAAATCCGAAGATATCCTGCGCGACGCCGACATTGCCATGTATCGCGCCAAGGCCTCCGGCAAAGGCTGCTATCAGGTATTTGAAGGCGGCATGTTTGTGCATGCGCGTAAAATCTGGGAGCTGGAAAGTGATTTGCGGCGCGCGCTCGACTGCGAAGAATTGCACGTTCATTATCAGCCAATCGTGTGCCTTCATTCCGGTAAGATCACCGGCGTAGAGGCGCTCGCGCGCTGGCAGCACCCGGAGCGCGGCCTGCTGTATCCGGAAGAATTTATCTCGCTTGCCGAAGAATCCGGCATGATCGAGGCGTTGGGTAAAAAACTGCTGGGTCTGGGTTGCGCACAACTCAAGATCTGGCAGGGCGAGGGATTCCCCAATCTGCAAATATCGGTTAATTTCTCGGCCGTGCAATTTCACAATGAATGTCTGCCGGAACTTATTAAAGACGTTTTAAAAGAGACCGGTCTGTCGGCGAGCAGCCTCAAACTTGAGATCACCGAAAGCCTGGCGATGAGAAATATCGACTACAGCATTGCCGCCCTGAATGAATTAAGCGCGATGGGCGTGCAAATCTCTATCGATGATTTCGGAACCGGCTATTCATCGCTTGCCTATCTGCGCCGTTTCCCCATCAACACCCTCAAAATTGATCATTCGTTTGTGCGCGACATCACGCGCGATGCGGACGATGCCGCGATGAGCGCGGCGATTATCGCCATGGCGCACAGCCTTAAACTGGACGTGGTGGCGGAGGGCGTGGAGACCGAGGAACAGCTTGCCTTGTTGCGTACCCAAGACTGCGACAGCATACAGGGCTACTTGTACAGCCGCCCGTTACCGGCCAAAGTCTTTACCCGCTTGTTGCGGGAAAACCGTGTCCTGTCGCCTCCCGTAAAAAAGATTTAAGGAACCTCTGATGGACTTATTCAGAGCTTCCCTAAAGAAAGGTAGTGGTTCATTTTAAAATTCGAGATTGGGGTATCTCTTTCATGCAGGTTTTGCCCCTTCCCCCTTTTGACGAGGGAAGGCGGGGATGGGGGTGAGCCTGTACTCAATCACCCCCACCTCAATCCTCGCCCGTGAAGGGGGAGGAGGATCCCCATTCTGTATTTTTCCATGCTGTATTTTTCAAACTGAACCACTACCTAAAGAAATTGCGGGTAGCGGTTTTATTTTGAAATTAATTCGTGATTAGTGAGCGGGAGAAAACTATCTCCCGAGGCATCAACCCTTACTGCAATGCCAGAGTTTTTTATTTTCCATTAGCCTTGTAGCATACCTCTTATGGACGACCTGCCGAATACCGCAAGTATGCCCCAGCCTGAAGACTCGATAGCGGGCGTCATGGACGATCTGGCTCACGAGCAGGCGGCAGACGTCATTACGCATCAAAAGATACTGTTCGAGGCCTTGATCGAAAGTGTGCTTGACGGAATTTTGATCGTTTCCGCCGAGGGCCGCATGTTGCATCTTAATCAACGCTTTGCCGACATTTGGCACTTCCCCGCAGAGATTATCCAATCCAAATCGGACGAGGCCGCGTTGCAGTGGGCAGCAAACCAAACCACGGATCCGGCAGGATTTCTCGCGCGCGTCGCCGACGTTTACACGCAGCCCGACCAGGAGGTTCGCGAGGAAGTGTTGATGAAGGACGGGCGTGCGTACGAGCGCTTCGGTGCGCCGATTCGAAGCGGCGGTAACTGGCTGGGCTGGGTGTGGACCTTCCGTGATATTACCGAGCGCAAACAAGTCGAAGAGCGATTACGCGAGAGTGAACATCATTACCGCCTCATTACTCAAACTGCCACCGACGTTATTATAACCATTGATGCCAATAGTATAATTTTGTTCATCAATGATGCAGTCGTAACGATGTTTGGTTACACGGCTGCGGAATTGCTGGGCAAGAATCTGAACA
>JBDSOT010000116.1:0-5670 GCA_039914705.1 Gammaproteobacteria bacterium
CCCGCGTGGCCGCCGCCGACTACGATTACATCGAAATTTTCGTAATAACGCATATTTATAACCTACACTTTGAATTCCTTCTACCGACCCAAACAGCAAGGCCGTTAATCACGGTCTGCATTATACAGAACCGGGTGTGCCTAGCCGACCCTCTATGGACAGCTAGTAAAAGCTTATAAATAATTGTGCAGCAGGGCATATGTAGCCATACAATGAACCTAAGCCCTTCGGGGCCGATGTTCGATGAGGTTTTCCAAATGAATAGCGCGGCGACTTTCACTGTCACATTCTCTTTCTTTCTCGCGTCATGTGGAGGAAGCGGGAACGTACCCAACACACCTGGCGATCTGATTGTCTGTACCCAGGACGCCATGCAATGCTCAGATGGCTCTTGGGTTGGACGTAGCGGGCCAAAATGCGAGTTCTTTTGTCCACAATCCCAGCTTAAGTAGCGGGGCTTGAGCTATCCAAGCTCGTCTGTCTAAACCCTGTTTCCCGGTATCCTCGCGCGCGTGCTGCATCGCCTCCAGCCAACTAGTAAGTCTGAGGTTGATCCATAGCTCCCACTGGTTCACTCGCCTGCCACAATGCTCTATGCTGTGCGTCTCTAAGGGGAGAGCTACATGAAGACATTGCTGGATCAGGTCATACGCCAGGCGGCCGGGATCATCCTGGGCAAGGAGCGCGAGATTCGCTTGGCCCTGGCCTGCCTGATCGCACGCGGCCATTTGCTTATTGAGGATATGCCGGGTGTAGGTAAGACTACTCTGGCACATGTGCTGTCCGCCGTGCTGGGGCTTAAGTTCAACCGCATTCAATTCACCAGCGATATGTTGCCTGCGGATATACTCGGCATTTCCATCTATGAACCGGCCAGTTCCAGCTTCAAGTTTCATCCCGGCCCGATCTTCGCACAGGTCATTCTGGCCGATGAGATCAATCGTTCCACACCGAAGACGCAGAGCGCCTTGCTGGAGGCTATGGAGGAAGGCCAGGTCACCATCGAGGGTGAGACGCGCGCCTTGCCCACACCGTTTTTCGTGATCGCCACCCAAAACCCCAGCCATCAGACCGGCACCTTTCCGCTGCCTGAGTCGCAGCTTGATCGTTTTCTGATGCGCATCACGCTGGGTTACCCAAACGCGGTTGCGGAGCGGGCATTATTGCAGGGCGGTGACCGGCGCACGTTAATCGCGGCGCTCGAACCGCTGCTGAGTCCAGCGGATTTGTTGAACATTCAGGCGCAGGTGCGGCAGGTTCACGTGGCGGCGGCGGCGTTAGATTATCTGCAGGCCCTGCTCGATTTTTCGCGCAACTCGTCTTATTACCTAACCGGCTTGTCGCCACGCGCCGGGCTGGCTTTGTTGCATGGTGCGCAGGCATGGGCCTGGATGAGCGGACGCCAGCATGTGCTGCCGGAGGATATTCAGGCCGTGTTGCCCAGCGTCGCGGGGCATCGTTTGCGGGGCAGCGAATTTGTCGATTCGCATGCGAGTCTGAATAACGGTGATGGTAATTCTCAGCCGCACGACCCCGCAGCGCGCCTGCTAAACGCCGTGCCGATTCCTTGAGATGCATGCAGCCTGGCTGGCGCCTCTGTTCCGTTTAGCGGGCCGCAAACCCCCGCAACGGCGTCGCACGGGTTCTGCGGGGCGCGCCAAACCAGTTGTGTTACTGCGGCCGCGCATCTTTATTTTACCGACACGTCAAGGTATGCTGTTTAGTGTTGTCTTGTTGACCATGCTGCTCGGCTCGCTCAATTACAACAACAGCATGGGCTTTGCCCTGACCTTTCTGCTCGCCGGCATTGGCTTCATTGCAATTGCGCACACCTATTTTAATCTGGCGCGCACCCAGATCAGCATCGGTAAACTTGCGCCGGTGTTCGCCGGCACCGATGCCTTGTTTCCAGTCATCCTGAAAAACCCCAGCGCGCATGCACGACGCGCCCTTATTCTGCAAATCCGCCAACAGCAGCCCGTATTTGCTCACGTGACGGCGAACAATACGGTCTGTGTGCCGCTGTCACAACCTACCGGGCGGCGCGGCTTTCTGCCAATGGAACGGCTCACGGTATCAACGCGCTTCCCGCTGGGCCTGTTCTGCGCGTGGTCGCATCTGAGCTTCGATGCGCGCTGCCTCGTTTATCCCACACCACGCGGCAATAGCGAACTGCCCATATCAACACCAGGCAATTCCGGCCAGCCCTCTCCTGGCCAGGGTAATGATGATTTCGCTGGACACCGCAATTACCGTGCGGGCGACTCGCTGGCGCGGGTGAACTGGAAGGCGGCCGCGCGTGGCCAGGGCTTATTAATCAAGGAATTCACCGGCGTTGATGGCGGCAACTTATGGTTGGACTGGCAACAATTTGTCGGCTCGGACGATGAGACACGTTTAAGCCAGCTCTGTCAGCGCGTACTGGACGCCGATACCGCCGGACATCCGTTCGGGCTGCGCCTGCCAGGCAGACAGATAAGCCCGGGTGCGGGCGATGCGCACAAACATGCCTGTCTTGCCGCGCTGGCGCTGTTTCGCCTGCCACCCAACAGTTAAGCCATGCACATACTGCCTGCCTATCCTTTGCCGGTTGTGACGCAGCTGCCGAATAGCACCACCCTGCTATGGCTGGGCGGTGCATTGGCGTTGGCTGCCGCGCCGCAAGTTGTGCATCTGCCGGTGTGGCTTAGCCTGTTTAGCCTGGCGCTGGGCATCTGGCGATTATTGCTTGCCCGGCACGGCTGGCCGTTACCACCCAAGTGGCTGTACCTCTCGCTTGCCCTGCTAAGCTTCGCTGCGGTATATCACGAATTCGGTACTGTATTTGGGCGCGATGCGGGCGTGGCCTTGCTCACGGTCATGATCGCGCTCAAGTTGCTGGAGGCGCGCAATCAACGTGATTTCGTGGTGCTGGTTTTCCTGGGCTATTTCCTGTGCATTACGACTTTTCTCTATACGCAATCTATTCCGACCGCCTTATATACATTTGTCGTGGTGTGGGTGTTAACGGCCGCGCTGATTCAATTGAATCAGCTTGCCGATACCGGTGCACCGCATTTCAATCTGCGTCTTGCGGGCAAACTACTGGCGCAGGCGCTGCCCTTCATGCTGGTACTATTCGTATTATTTCCGCGCGTGAGCGGGGCGCTATGGACGCTGCCGCACGACGCGCGCGGCGCAAGCACCGGGCTGAGCGACGAGATGACGCCCGGCAATATCGGCTCGCTCGCGCAGTCGCAGGCCGTCGCATTTCGCGCATCATTCACCAGCCGCTTGCCGGAACCCGGTGAACGCTACTGGCGCGGTCCGGTACTCTGGTTTACCGATGGGGGTAAATGGTCGGCAGGCTCTGGCGGCTCCACGCAAGCACCACAGCAAATCAAGATGTTCGGACAACCCTTCAACTATGCCGTCACGCTCGAACCGCACCAGAAAAACTGGCTGTTCGCTCTGGATTTACCGGCGACCGTCCCTGACATCGGACGCATCACGGGTGATTTTCAATTACTCTCTCGCACAACCATCGAAAACCGTGTGCGCTATGAAGTGAGTTCGTACCCGCAATATCAGACCGGCGCACTTTCCATAACAGAACGGCGGCGCGCACTGCAATTGCCGCGCGCGGCAAATCCGCAAACACTTGCCTTGGCAAAATCCTGGCGCGCGGCCTCGAGTAATGACGAGCAGATTGTCGACACTGCACTCAACTATTTTCGCAAACAGTCTTTTTTCTATACATTAAACCCGCCGCAACTTAACACCAGCCCTCGCTCTAATCCGGTCGATGAATTCCTGTTCGGCACACGACGCGGTTTCTGCGAACACTATTCCGCCGCCTTCACAACCCTGATGCGCGCCGCCGGAATTCCAACACGCGTGGTGACCGGTTATCAAGGCGGCGAGGTGAATCCACTCGGCGATTATCTGATCGTGCGTCAATCCGATGCGCATGCCTGGACCGAAGTCTGGCTCAAAGATCGCGGCTGGGTGCGCACCGACCCGACCGCTGCCGTCGCCCCCGAGCGCGTAGAGCGGGGCGGCGGAATGCTGAATGATTTAGCTGAATCCGGAAATTATTTTACTGAGATGCGGCAGGGTTTATTCGGGCAAACATTGCTGCAACTACGGTTCGGCTGGGACACGGCGAATTATCAGTGGGCGCAGTGGGTGTTGGGCTATGGTTCCGCCCGGCAAAGTCAATTGCTTGCTAATTTGGGTCTGGGAAAACTTTCCTACGGCCATATCGCACTCGGCCTGGCTTTATGCATCGCACTCGCTTTGCTGTTTTCAGTATTTTCTGCTTATCTATTGCTGGTGCGCCGCGTACCGAAAGACGCAACTGTCGCCCTTTATCAACGTTTTTGCGCCAAGCTCGCAAGCCTCGGCATTGCGCGCGCACCGTCCGAAGGCCCACAGGATTTCGCCGCGCGCGCCGCCGCGCAACTCCCGCAACGCGCACCGCAGATTTATCTTATCAGTCAGCTTTATAGCGTCCTTCGATATACCAGCCAGCCCCCGCAACGAGCCTTGGCATCCTTGCGCGCTCAGGTGCAAAACTTCTAGGGTTTGTTGGCGAGTTTGCTTTTTAATTTAGTATGCTATGCTTTTGTCGGGTACTCTCATCGGGCTTAGGCTTTAACTTGCTGTTTAAAGATCATGACCTTCACGCCCGTTAAATTTATTCATTTATTCTGGTAACAGGGGAAATATGCAAAGTCCAATCTCTTTCGCAAGCGTAAATTTTGCAAGTGTCTTCATCAGCCTGTTACTGATTTCACTGGCTGGCTGTGCGACTTGGTCAACCAGTTCTGTAGACGGTAATAGTACTGCGAAATCTTCTGCCGCCATCAAACCTACTCTATCCGAAAAAATTTTGGTCACTGAAAGTGACATCACTAATCGCGCTTATTCCAGCCTTGGTGACATCACGGCTACCGTAAACAAAACAACCATATTTAATGCCGACCCCACAAAGGAGCTGGTCAATCAAAAGCTACGGCAAGAGGCTGCGAAATTGGGAGCCGACGCAGTAGTGCTTGTGCGATATGGAAAGGGGGGTGTTAGTTTTATGAGCTGGGGAAGTTTGGAGGGTAAAGGCCGTGCTATTAAATTTAATCCGTAGTCTCTGTTTCGTACTTATTGCATTTACATTGTCAGCTTGTGCAACATCTGCGCCCGATCTCCCGATAAAGCAGGATAGGGGTTCTGCCAAGGCTCCGAACTAAGCCCATTCGTTAGTCGACAGAAACGGGCGGTGCGGAATCACACGCACCGCCCATTATTTCATTATTTGCGCTCGCCCATAAATTTGATCGCTAAGTTGGGGGCCTTTGACCTTTCTCGTTAGTAGTCTTCTTTCGGAGCTCTTCCAACTGCGCATCGCGACCGCAATTGAAGCGGTAGAATTTATACCGTAGCGGATTCTTGTTGTGGTAATCCTGATGATATTCTTCAGCCGGGTAGAATGCCGATGCCGAAACGATCTGCGTCACGATAGGTTGTTTGAAGCGTCCGGATTTTTCCAGCTCGACCTTTGATTGTTCCGCCGCTTGTTGCTGTTCATCGTTGTTGTAAAAGATTGCTGATCGATATTGCTCGCCCTTATCACAGAACTGTCCCTTTGCATCGAGCGGGTCGACGTTATTCCAAAAAACCTTCAGCAGTTGAGCA
>JBDSOT010000122.1:0-27865 GCA_039914705.1 Gammaproteobacteria bacterium
CGAGGTCATCGTGCGCATTCCGCTGCGGTGCAGTGTGCGCGAGGCGCTTGATTTCGTGGAGCGCAGCGGCCCCTGGCTGTTAACACAACTCAAAGCGGCGCAGTTGCGTGCAAGCACGCGCCGGCCCCTCACGGAAGGCGACACACTGCCTCTGCTTGATGAGCAATTGTGCCTACGTTTACTCCCCGCCAGCCGTAACAAAATAACGCGTGCGGGTGATGAGTTGCATGTGCACAGTAATTCCGTGGAACGCAGCGAGCTGGAAAAATTACTGGAGGCTTGGTACCGCCGTCAGGCCAAAGACTATATGGGCATGCGTTTGGCTGAATTAGGTGCACAGCTTGGCTTGCAAGCAAAAAGTCTTTCGATACGCGGACAGAAAACACTGTGGGGAAGTTGCACTGCGCGAGGCGCGATTACGATGAACTGGCGGCTGATGCTCGCGCCCGTCGCTATTGTGGATTATGTATTGGCACATGAACTTTGCCACGTGCGTCATCTGAATCACTCGGCTCAGTTTTGGGGACTGGTGGAACAGATTATTCCGGATTATCGCAACCGGCGGGCATTGTTGCGGCAGATGCAAGCGACCCTGGAGTTATAGAATAAAGAAGAGTAGGTCGGTTGAAGCCGAAGGCGCAACCGACTAGATGTCGGATCCGGCCTACTTGCTTGATCCGACTACTTGCTGGTGGGCGGTGCCCACCCTACGACAATGCGGCGCGTGCCCTTTTTAGGGCAGCCCGCACTTGCTGCGGCGCGGTGCCGCCGATGTGATTGCGCGCCTGCACCGAACCTTCCAGCGTAAGTACCTCGAACACATCCGGTCCGATAACGGAAGAAAACTGGCGCAATTCTTCGAGCGTCATTTGCGCAAGATCGCGCTTCGTTTCCACGCCGAAACGCACGGCCTGACCGACGATCTCGTGGGCATCGCGAAACGCGACATCTTTACGCACCAGATAATCCGCCAAATCGGTGGCGGTAGAAAATCCACGCCGCGCCATTTGTAACATTTGCTCGCGCTTGATCTGCATGGCCGGGATCATATCTGAGTAAACACGCAGCGAGCCTTTCACGGTATCCACGGTGTCGAACAACGGCTCCTTGTCTTCCTGATTATCTTTGTTGTAGGCCAATGGCTGCGCCTTCATGAGCATTAACAGGGCCATAAGATGGCCGGTAACGCGTCCCGTCTTGCCCCGCACCAACTCCGGCACGTCGGGATTTTTCTTTTGCGGCATGATCGAGGAACCCGTGCAAAAGTTGTCGCCGAGATCGACAAAATCAAATTGCGTGGACGACCATAAAATAAGTTCTTCCGAAAACCGCGATAGATGCACCATCAACAACGCACTTGCCGCCACAAACTCGATGGCAAAGTCCCGGTCGCTGACGGCGTCCAGCGAATTTTCCGCAGGCGCATCAAAGCCTAAGAGCTGCGCGGTGTACGCACGATCAACAGGATAACTCGTGCCTGCCAGTGCCGCCGCGCCCAAGGGCATGATATTGACGCGTTTGCGACAATCTTGCAGGCGCGCACGGTCGCGGCTCAGCATCTCGAACCACGCCATCATGTGATGGCCAAAGGTTACGGGTTGTGCGATTTGCAAATGCGTAAAACCGGGCATGATAGTCTCTGCCTCGCGGTCGGCAAGGTCCAGCAGCGCCGTCTGCAAGCGCAGCAGTTCGTCCAGAATAATATCGATCTCGGCGCGCAGATAAAGACGTAAGTCGGTCGCCACCTGGTCGTTACGCGAGCGCGCCGTGTGCAGCTTCTTGCCCGCGTTACCGATGCGTTCAATAAGGCGGCTCTCGATGTTCATATGCACATCTTCCAGCGCCACTGACCAGGCGAAATCATTGCGCTCGATGTCGAAGTAAATATCGTTCAAGCCTTTTACGATGGCCTCGCATTCAGCGGAGGTCAGCACGCCAACATGAGCCAGCATCTGCGCATGCGCGATCGAGCCTTGAATATCGTAGGAGTAAAGCCGTTGATCGAAGCCCACTGAGGCCGTAAACGCCTCGACAAAGGTATCGGTGGCCTCGGTAAAGCGCCCGCCCCACGGCTTTTTGCTGGTTTCTTTTTTTACCATAGTCAGTCCGCCCGTATGAAGATTGAACCGCGTAGCTCTCTAAGAGCATTTATAATTTATTGCAGTATAACGGCCTCACTGCGAGGACGCGATGGGCATGAAAGTTGCTTTTCTGCGCTATCCGTCCCTATTGTATGCTGTCGCTTGAATACTTGATGCACGGGGAATACGCCTTGAACGATAGCAAACCCTTCGATAATCTGTTCCTGCCCAATTTTTGCGGCGTGCGCATGGTACTGGCGCTGGTGATTATTGCGCAGCTATTGGCGTTTGTATTAATACTGGGGCCTTACAATAACACTGACCGCTGGACCGATCTCAGCCTGATCTCCCTGTTCATCCAGTGGGTCGCGCTAAGCAGCGCCGCCCTGCTCTGTCTGAGTCGCCCGCTGTTACGCAAGCTTGGCAATATACCGGCGGCTTGTTTAAGTTACATTTTGTTGATCGCGATAACCGCGCTCGTCAGTGAGGCGGTTTATCGCTTACTGCAGAACGAGGCGCTCAACGTATGGGTGCCTATTACCTGGCATCGTGATTTTCTACTGCGCAACATCGGCATCAGCGCCATCGTCAGCGCCCTTGCCCTGCGTTATTTTTATGTGCAGCATCAATGGAAAAAAAATCTGGAATCCGAGGCTAATTCTCGTATTCAGGCCCTGCAAGCGCGCATCCGTCCACACTTTCTATTTAATTGTATGAACACGA
Organism: Gammaproteobacteria bacterium; assembly: GCA_039914705.1. GTDB lineage: Bacteria > Pseudomonadota > Gammaproteobacteria > SURF-13 > SURF-13 > JBDSTW01. The sequence continues at coordinate 2,805 of JBDSOT010000122.1, forward strand.
TTGCCAGTCTGACGCGCACCCAGCCGCAGGTTGCCGAGGCCACGGTTCAGGACCTGGCCGACCTGTTCCGGGCCAGCCTCAGCGATAGCCAGTTACGCGTACCGCTGAGCGCCGAACTGGAATTGTCGCGCAAATATCTGCAAATTGAAAAGCTGCGCCTGGGCGAGCGACTTAATGTTGTATGGGAAATGGATGACGTGCCGCAAGATGCGCTGGTTCCATCGCTAAGTATTCAACCGCTGGTGGAAAATGCCATTTATCATGGCATCGAGCCTTTACCTGGAGGCGGTACGATTCGAATTTCCGGTCATAAGGATAATAAACTGATCCACATCATCATTGATAATCCGCTATTACCCAGCGAAGTTCCGGCACGCACCCAAGGTAACGGGATGGCCATGCAAAATATCCGGCAACGTCTGGAGGCCTATTACGGAAAGCACGGCAAACTTCGCGTAGAACACACTGATAAATATCCGGGGCGCTATGTCGTCCAGCTAAGCTTTCCCTATTTGCCGAGTACAGCATGAGGGTGCTCATCGCGGATGATGAATCCCTGGCGCGTGCGCGTCTGCGTGAACTCATCACCGAAATCGGTGGTTACACGATTGTCGGCGAGGCGACCAACGGCGAACAGGCGCTGCTTATGGGCACCGGCTTACGCGCCGATATTATTCTGATGGACATCCGCATGCCCGGCATGGACGGCCTGGAAGCGGCGCTGCATTTTTGCACAGCGCAGAATCCGCCCGCAGTTATTTTCACCACGGCATACGGCGACTACGCGCTGGCAGCATTTGACGCGCATGCGGTGGATTATTTATTGAAACCGATACGTCAGGAACGTCTGCGCAGCGCGCTGGGCCGCGCCCAACAACTCACTCATAACCAGCTTTCCGGACTGCAAACCGGGCCTGGCGCACGGGCGCGCACGCATATCAGCGCCCTTGTGCATGGCAACATAAAGCTGGTGCCGGTGGCCGAGATTGCCTATTTCAAGGCCGATCAAAAATACGTGGCTGCGCGCTTTCCGGCCGGGCAGGTACTCATCGAAGATTCACTGACGGCGCTGGAAACGGAATTCGGCGCGCGTTTTTTGCGCATTCACCGTAATGCCCTGGTCGCCCGCGCCGGTATTGCAGGTCTGGAAAAAGATACCGATGGCAATCTCATGATTAAGCTGCGCGGGATAGATGAACAACTGGAAATAAGCCGACGCCATGCACCCATGGTGCGCCAGTGCCTGAAAGATTATATAGCGTGAGTTTAAGGTGCGGATAAATATCGACGACGAACACAAAGAACGTTCTTCACAGCCAAAGTCCGTGTAAAATATCAATCAGCCACTCGTTACTCCTTAGCCTTAGCTTTATATCATCATTCTGGTTAATCATGTCCGACTCTATTTTGCGCATCGCCACCCGTAAACGTCCGCTCGCCCTGTGGCAGGCAGAGCATGTACGCGAGCGCCTGCTTGCAGCCCATCCGGGATTACAGGTTGAACTCGTGAGCATGAGCACGCAGGGCGACAAGATTCTCGACGCCCCGCTGGCGAAGGTCGGCGGCAAGGGTCTGTTCGTCAAGGAACTGGAACAGAGCCTGCTGGAGGGTGAGAGCGATATCGCCGTGCACTCGATGAAAGACGTGCCCGTGGAATTTCCCGAGGGGCTTTATTTGCCGGTGATCTGCCGGCGCGAAGACCCGCGCGATGCCTTCGTCTCCAACGCCTTTGCGCGTTTCGATGATTTGCCGCAAGGTGCGCGCGTGGGCACCTCCAGTCTGCGTCGCCAAACCGTGTTGCACGAACGACGCCCCGATCTTGCTATTGCGACCTTGCGCGGCAATGTAAACACCCGCCTCAAAAAACTCGACACCGGCGAATACGACGCTATCATCCTGGCCGCCGCCGGTTTGCTGCGCCTGGGATTTTCCGAACGTATTACCGAATATCTGGAACCCGAGATCAGCCTGCCCGCCATCGGCCAGGGTGCCATCGGCATTGAATGCCGCAGTGAAGACGCGCGTATCCATGGTTTGATCGCCGTACTGCACGACCCGGAAACTTATACCTGTGTGCACGCCGAGCGCGCCATGAACCGGCAATTACAGGGTGGCTGTCAGGTGCCGATTGCCGGATATGCGCAGTTGCACGCGGGTATATTAACCTTGCGCGGCCTTGTGGGTCGGCCCGATGGCAGCGAAGTGGTGCGCGGCACCATCAGCGGCGACCCCCAAGATGCCGCCAAACTCGGCGAAGCCCTAGCCGATGACCTATTGAAACGCGGCGCACGCGCCATCCTGAAAGATGTCTATGCGGATGAGCGTTTTGCCTAAACAGCAAAACAGTTTGCAGGATGTGCGTGTATTGGTAACCCGGCCCGCGCACCAGGCGCAGCACCTGTGCGAATTGATCAAGGCGCACGGCGGACAGGCCATACTGTTTCCCGTGCTGGAGATTACCGAACCCGCCGATCCTGCCGCGCTTCTTGGAATCATTAGCCGTCTTGATGATTTTGATATCGCCATCTTCATCAGCACTAACGCCGTCAATCAAGCCTTGAATTTGATCTTGGCGCACAGATCATTACCCTTGCACTTGAGACTCGCTACCGTCGGCATGCGCACCGCCAGGGAACTTGAACAATTTGGTCTTTGCGCGGATATTTGTCCCAGCGAAAAATTTAACAGTGAGGCGCTGCTGGAGCTGGCGGAAATGCACGATGTGCGAGGCAAAAATATCGTCATCTTCCGCGGCGAAGGCGGTCGCGAATTTCTCGCCGATACGCTCAAAGAGCGCGGCGCCACGGTTGAATATGCACAAGTGTATCGCCGCGCAAAACCACAAAATGAAGCCGTTACGCTGCTGGACACCCTGACACACGGTAAAATTGATATTATTACTATCACCAGTAATGAAGGCCTGTGTAATCTGTTCGAAATGGCGGGTGTACAAGGCCGGCAACAACTGCTCAGTATTCCGCTGGCGGTGATCAGCGAGCGCACCGCAACGCTGGCCCGCGAACTTGAGTTTCATCATCCAGCGCACGTCAGCGGCACGGCGAGTGATGATGCCTTATTGGAGGCGATAGTGAACGCAGTCCATGGAGGTAACACCCAGCATGAATCCTGACACACCCGCTAATCAGACAAGCGACGCCGGTTTCGAATCATCGCAGCAGTCCTCGCCTGCACCCGGCAGCGAAGCTGTCGCTGAAGCCGAACCCATAAAACCTGTATACAGCACCCCATCATCCGGGCGTTGGGCTGTTGTATTCGCCTTGTTTGCCCTGCTGACCGCATTGAGCCTCAGCGCTGCCGGCTACTACGGTTGGCGGCAATTGACCCAATCCAGGGACGTGCTGACACAGCAAGTAGGACAGAGCGAAGCCCGGCTGGCGAGCGTGCAAACCGATGTGCAGAGTATGCGCACCTCTATCTCCCGCGAGCTTGACGAGCGTCTCAAGGCCGTACAGGGTGCGCAACAAGAAATGCTGGAGTCGATGCGCGCACTGAATGCGCAGGTGCGCCAGAAAACCGGCGTGTCTACGGTGCTTGCCGAGGCCGAATATCTGATGCGCAGCGCAAATAACCATCTCCTGTTCGACCGTGATGTGGACACTGCAATCGCTGCCTTGACAGCCGCCGATGATCGGTTACGCGCCACTGGCGATCCCGATACGCTGAAGGTGCGCGGCCTGCTCGCTGATGAAATCAATGCCCTGGGGAGGCTACAGAAAACTGATCTGCCCGGCTTGGTGCTGACCCTGAACAGCCTCATAGACAGCGTCGATCAACTGCCCCTGAAGCTGCAAGCATCGACTCCGCCCAAGGCGCAAGGCCAAACCAAGACGGATGACTGGCGTTCGCTGTTCGGCAATATCTGGGCTTCGCTGAAGAGCCTGGTGGTGGTGCGTTACGATAATAAAACCGCCGCACCGCTGATCGCACCCGAGCAAAGTTATTTTCTCTATCAAAATCTGCGCCTGCAACTTGAGGCCGCGCGTCTGGCGCTATTGCGGCGTGATGCGCCAAGCTACCGCGCCACGCTTAACACTGCCCGCAACTGGTTAACGATATATTTCGATACCAATACAGCCGCCACGCGGCACCTGCTGAACACCCTCGCGCGCCTAAGCGATACAGAAATTAATCCGCCATTACCGGAGATTTCAAGCTCGCTCAAGGCCTTGGTCGATTTGATAGAAGTCAGGGCTACGTCAGCGCCGGTAGTTTCCGTCGATACCTCAGCGAACACCGCACTCGCGCCAGAGCTTGTAACACCGGCGCCGGAAACCGCAGGTGTTGCAGATAGCATCGCGCCGCCTGCAACTGCTGACGAAGCACTCCAACCATGAAGTTGCTCGCCAAGATATTCCTGGTCTTGCTGGCGGCGGTAAGCCTTGCCTTGATTGCACGCAACGAGCCGGGCTACATACTCATTGATTACGGTGCGTGGAAGATTGAAACCACACTCACGCTGGCGGTAACCACGTTAGTACTAGGCTTCGCCGCGCTTTACTCGCTATTACGCATTGCCGCCAATGCTTGGGCTGTGCCGCGGCGCATGCGCGCTTGGCAGCAGCAGCGCCAATCGCAAAGGGCAAGCAATAGCTTAACGCACGGTCTGATACAAATGGAGGAAGGACGCTGGCAGGCAGCCGAGGAAGGCCTGATCAAGCACGCCAATATTGCCGCCAAACCGCTGCTTCACTACCTGGCCGCCGCACGCGCGGCGCAAAAACAGGGTGCGCATGAACGGCGCGATAAATATCTGCGCCTTGCACATCAAAGCACGCCAGGCGCGGATGTCGCCGTCGGACTGACACAAGCGGAATTACAATTGAATCACCATCAAGCCGAGCAGGCGCTGGCGACCTTGCAGCATGTATCGATGCTCGCGCCCAAACATACTTATGTGGCGAAGCTGTTAATGAAACTTTATATTGAATTGCACGACTGGGCTGCCTTGCTCGTCCTGTTGCCGGCGTTGCGGAAACAGAAAATTATCAGCCAGACCGAGGCCGACGAACTGGAAACACGCGCGCATGCCAGTCTGATCGCCCAGGTGCCGCGTACGCAGAATTTACAGGTCGTAACCGAGATATGGAATTCCGTTCCGAAACGCTTGCGTACCGCCGAGCCGATTCTGGTGAATTATATTCAGCAATTGCGCGCACATGGAGCGGAACTGCAAGCCGAGGCCATGTTGCGCGAGGCCCTGAAGTCACGCTGGAGTGATAATCTCATCTATCTTTACGGCCTGGTCGAAGGTCCCGATCCCGCCAAGCAACTGGCTTACGCCGAAGCTTGTCTTAAGCATCATAGTAAAAACTCCATGCTGCTGCTGACGCTCGGCCGCCTGTGCCTGCGCAATCGTTTGTGGGGCAAGGGTCGTGCCTATTTTGAATCAAGCATAGGAATGAACCCGTGTACCGAAACCTATCAAGAGCTGGGCTATCTGCTGGAACAAATGAACGAACCTGGGGAGGCCTTGGAGTACTACCGCAAGGGCTTAAGTACGGTGGTAAACCCTGCCGTGCCGGTTGCGTCAGCAACCGCCTCTAACGGCATAACCGAACCGCCGAAATTGGCCGGGAACCTTCCCAGACTGCCGGAGGATGAAAGTCGAATTTAGCGGGCGACGGTAGGCTTCGGCACGGCGTCCTGGGCAAATTCGAAGGGATCTGCATAAAAATTCTCCGCTGCGAGTCCGTGTGTTGTGAAGCTTACATGACCTTCTTGCACCATTGCCGGCGGACCGCTGGCATAGATTTCGTACTCGCTCAGATCAGAGTAATCCTGCAACACCGCGTCTGGCGCATAACCCCGCCTGCCCTGCCAGGCATCTTCCGCCTGGGGTTGTGACAACACCGGGGTGTAATAAAAAGTTTCATATTGCTCCGCCCAGCCGCGCGCCAGTTCATCCAGATAAAGATCGCGGCGCGCACGTGCGCCCCAATACAAATGCATAGGGCGGGGGATCTTTTCGGACAATGCGTGTTCGATAATGCCCTTGATCGGGCCAAACCCGGTGCCGCCGGCCATAAAAATAATCGGCCGCTCCGAGTCTTCGCGCAAATAGAAATTGCCCAACGGTCCCTGAATACGCAGAAGAGCCTTTTCCTTGAAATTGGCCATGTCGCCGGTAAAGCGGCCACCTTCAATCTGGCGGATATGCAACTCGATGAATTCATCATCGTGCGGCGGATTGGCAATGGAAAAACTGCGGCGGCGACCGTCGCGCAATAAAATATCAAGATACTGTCCGGCGAAAAATTGCAGTCGTTCACTGGCGGGCAATTTCAGATAAACACGTACCACGTCGTGCGCCAATTGTTCGAGTTTCGCCACGCGGCACGGCAGTATCTTCACTACAATACCGCTGGCGCTGCTGATTTCACGCACCTCTAGCGTAACATCGGTCAACGGTTTAGCCTGGCACAGCAGAGCAAAACCCGCCGCGCGCTCGGCATCGCTCAAGGCCCTGGTTTCACAGGCACCGTAATCAACCTGGCCGTCCAGCAACTTACCCTTGCAGGTGCCGCAGCTACCGTTGCGGCAGCCATAGGGAAATCCGTAACCTTCGCGCAGGGCGGCTTGCAGTATAGTTTCATGCGGCGCGACCTTGAACTCATGGCCGCTGGGTTTTGCGTGAACTTTGAAAGTCATCAATAACCTTGTATGTTTACCAGAGCAGAGTTTGGGAATCGCTGAATAACATGGGCGGTAGTTTGGAAACGAATAACTCAGTGCTTATTATTGGTTGCGGTGATATCGGCCAACGCGTCGCGGCCCTTCATCGTCAGCAAGGTGACAGCGTAAGCGCCCTGGCACGCACGGTTGCCGGTGCCACACACTTGCAAGCTCAGGGTATTGCAGTGCTGGCGGGTGATCTTGACGACCCGCACACACTATCCGCATTACCCGTTAGCGATGCATTAGTATACTACTTTGCCCCACCTCCCGAGGCAGGCATGGTTGATCCGCGCATGGCAAACTTCATCGCCGCGCTGAATCTTGAACATGCGCCGAACAGACTGGTCTATCTCAGCACCAGTGGAGTATACGGTGACTGTCAGGGTGCATGGGTTACCGAAGACACGCCGCCACGGCCGCAAACTGCTCGTGCAAAGGCACGCCTTGCAGCGGAACAGACATTAACGGATTGGTCAAAGCAACAGGGCGCAGACATCGTAATATTACGCGTGGGCGGCATTTACGGCCCCGGCAGGCTACCGGTGGCGCGCATTAAGGAAGGGCTTCCGGTGGTGCGCAGCGAGGAATGCCCTTATACAAACCGCATCCACGCCGATGACCTGGCGCGCGTTTGCCTAGTCGCAGCGGAATGCGGCAAGTCCGGCGCGATCTACAATGTGTGCGATGGAGAGCCAAGCACCATGACGGATTATTTCAATGGCGTCGCCGACCGGCTCGGGCTGTCGCGACCACCGGCAATTTCACTGGCCGAGGCGCAACGGGTGTTAACTCCAGGCATGCTGTCTTATCTCAACGAATCGAGGCGCATGGACAATCGGCGCATGCGGGAGGAATTGGACGTGACACTGCTTTACCCAAATTTACAGGCCGGGCTGGCGGCTTCCATCTGATGGCGAGGCTGCTGATTTTATTTGCCGCACTGCTGAGTATGAACACGCAAACCCCGGCCGCCGCGATTCCCTTCGAGGATTATATTTTCCTGGAGGATGGCATGTCAGAAGGTGAAATTTTATTGCGTGCCGGGCCGCCCGATTATGAAACCCTGATCAACAATTTTTACCTGTACCGGAAGATATGGTATTACATCCCCGATGGTAGCTATTCCGGCGACCGTCTCACCAAGATTACCTTCGACGCCAGCGGCAATGCCATCAATATCGAACGCACTAATCCATTTAAACGCAGAGGCCTGCGGGGCTATTAACTTACTCCGGCAACAACCGCCGTACATTCTGGGTTGTTGCCAGAGATCGTGTGGTTTAAATATTAGCTGTTTACCGCTTCGTCGAGCGTGCTTTCGACGGGCAATCCCGCGTCCATCCAGTCCTGCTTACCTTCCGCGTATTCGCACACCTTCGTATAGCCAAGCTGCGCCAATCGATGGGCCGCGATGTCCGAGTTTTGGCACAGGGTGTTCGCGCAATAGACGACAACCTCGGTATTCTTATCGGGTAACAGCGTCGGCGCGAGTTCCGCGACCTGATCGTGCGGTAAATTGATCGCGCCAGGCAGATGCACCTTGCGGTAGTACATCTCAGGCAGTGCCTCCACGAGCACGAATTTCTCCTTTCGCTCGATTTTATTCCTGAGTTCATCCCGGCTAATTTTAACGACACTGGTAGTCTGGTTCATGGTTAATCCCTCATGGCCTGTTAATAACAACATCGCGGCCAATCTATCTCCATTGGTTTACTTTGTAAAGTAGGTACTATAAAGTAACTAAGATACTATCTAGGAGATAATATGTCGCTACCGCAAAGCCCTATGGGTTGTCCGATGGATTCTCTGCTGCGCCTGCTTATGGGGCCTTGGACGTCCTACATTTTATGGGTACTGCGCAATAACGGGCCGACGCGTTTTGGGGAATTGAAGCGGCGTGTGCCGGGCGTGTCGTCGAAAATCCTGACCGAGCGCGTGCGCATACTAGAGCAGGCCGGTGTAGTCAACCGGCATTACGAGGCGACGATCCCGCCGCAAGTTACTTATAGTTTGACCCAACGCGGCCATGAACTTGAGGAAATTTTAGACGCAATTAATTCGGTAGCACGGCGCTGGAATATGGAGGATGGGCAGATTTATCCGGATTGCCCGCGCGTGGGTCAGGCAAAAAGCAGTCGCGCAGGTTAATCGATATATCCATCGCCCTAAGCCCTGAGTTTATCGAAGAGTTAGTGAGGACTTACTCAACACTTCCCAGCGAACTGTTTACGCCGGCATACTCCGCTTACTGTTCAGCCAGCGTATCAGCGGTTCCCACTGTTCCACGTCGTGCTCTGCCATATAGGGTGGCAATTCAAAGATGCCGAGGCCGCGCTCCGCCGCCTTTACGTAATTCTGGCTGTCGCGCAGGATGGCAATGAAGGGTATGCCTACGCCACTCAGAAATTCATTGAGCGATTGAAACGCGAGCGTGGATTCGCGCACGCGATTGGCGACGACGGCAACTTTGGTTTCACCGCGCGAGATCTTGCCGACGGACAGCAAATCATCGATGAAACCGGCAGCGGCGCGTATATCAATGGGTGAGGGCAACACGGGAATAATGATGGTCTGAGCGCGCTTGACGAATTCTTTTAGTTCCTTGCCATGGATGCGCGCGGGGGCGTCGATAATCAAGCGTTCGATATCTTTTGGCACACGCAGATCATCTTCCCAAGCCCGTATGCCCTGAATCTCAGGGCGTTCAGGTGAGCGCTCCGCCAGCCAACTCATACTGGAACCCTGCGGGTCGAAGTCCGCCAGCACGGTTGGCAAACCCTTGGCGGCATAATAACTTGCCAGACTGGTTGCCAGCGTGCTCTTGCCGCAACCCCCCTTTGCATTCAAAACCATAATAGAGCGCATGAACCCTCCTTAAGATGATTAGCTGTTGTTATAAAGCTTTTATAGCACAGTCACTTGCCCAATTAAATGCCTGCCTAGGGATTTTGGGTAATGCACAGCTCAGGCGCAGCCGGTCAGACCTTGGGGATTATTGCTAGTTTCTCCCATATTTCATCGACCCGGCGTTTGATCTCATCGCTCATGGCGATGGGCTGACCCCAGGCCCGCGCAGTCTCTCCCGGCCATTTGTTGGTGGCGTCCATGCCGATCTTTGACCCCAGGCCCGCGACCGGTGAGGCAAAATCCAGGTAGTCGATAGGGGTATTTTCGATAATCGTGCAGTCGCGCGCCGGGTCCATGCGCGTGGTCATGGCCCAGATCACGTCTTTCCAGTCGCGGATGTTGATGTCATCGTCGGTCACGATCACGAACTTGGTATACATAAACTGGCGCAGGAACGACCACACGCCGAACATCACGCGCTTGGCGTGGCCAGGGTATTGCTTCTTCATGCTGACCACGGCGAGCCGGTAGGAGCAGCCCTCGGGTGGCAGGTAAAAATCCGTGATCTCCGGGAATTGGCGTTGCAATAACGGCACGAATACCTCATTGAGGGCGACCCCGAGCACGGCAGGTTCGTCGGGCGGGCGGCCCGTGTAGGTGCTGTGATAGATGGGCTTATCGCGATGCGTGATGCGCTCGATGGTGAATACCGGAAAGGTCTCGGCCTCGTTGTAATAGCCGGTGTGGTCACCGAACGGGCCTTCCAGCGCCATTTCCCCCGCCTCGATATAACCCTCCAGCACAAACTCGGCGCTTGCGGGAACTTGCAGATCATTAGTCTGGCATTTCACCAATTCGGTCTTGGCACCGCGTAATAAGCCGGCAAAGGCGTATTCGGACAAGCTATCCGGCACTGGCGTGACCGCGCCCAGGATGGTCGCGGGGTCGGCACCAAGCACGACCGACACCGGAAAACGCTGGCCCGGATAGGCAATCTGCCAATCGCGAAAGTCCAGCGCACCGCCGCGCTGCGCCAGCCAGCGCATGATGACCTTATTACGCGCGATCACCTGCTGCCGATAGATACCCAAGTTCTGCCGGTCTTTGTGCGGCCCTTTAGTGACCACCAAGGCCCAGGTGATGAGCGGCGCGACGTCATCCGGCCAGCAGGTCTGAATCGGCAATTTGGCCAGATCGACATCGGCGGCCTCGATGACATTTTCCTGACAAGCAGCCTTGTTTACTAATTTAGGTGCCATGTTCAGCACCTGCCTTAACGCAGGCAGTTTATCCCACAGGTCTCTGATCCCCTTCGGCGGGTCGGGTTCTTTCAGGAAGGCGAGCATTTTACCGACCTCGCGTAGCGCTTCAGTCGACTCCTGCCCCATACCCAGGGCCACGCGTCGCGGGGTGCCAAACAGATTCGCGAGTACGGGTATCGGGCTGCCGCCTAGCTTATAATTGCCCCCCACGCGCTCAAACAGCAGTGCCGGGCCTTCTGCGCGCAAGGTACGCTGGCAGATTTCAGTTATTTCCAGACGGGGGTTGACCTCCAGCGTTACCCGCTTAAGTTCGCCGACCTTTTCAAGTTGGGCGATGAAATCACGTAGGTCTATATATTGCATAGGATTAATTTCTGAAAATTACACAATACTCGATCATGGTCCGAAAGTAATCGCAATTATTGATCCGGGGCGTTATGGTTGAACAGATAATCTTCATGATGAGCAACATAACACTGAAATATTAATGATACAAAATCACATCCAGGAGTAGTGTGTGGCGGTAACCCGGAAAATGCTTTATCTAAAATCAAAGGGCGCACCCGATCTCTGCGGCCCCGAGCTTCTGGCCGCCGACTGGGATGTGCACAACGCACCCAATGTTCGTGATGCATTGCTTAAAATCCGTGAGCACGATTTTCGTGTCGGACTTGCATTTTTTAACTCATTCGACGATCACACTCATCACGAAATAGAAGAATTTTTTCACGGCAGCGGCCATATTGAATGGATAGCATTGGTGTCGCCCGAATGCCTGCAAACACCCGGCTTCGGCAAACATGTCCTGAGAATGTGCCATGATTACCATACGCTGCCGCTCGATATTACACGCCTGTTAAGCACTCTGGGTCATGCTTACGGCATGGCCCAGGTGAAAAGCCTGATTACCGCGCACGATGGGAAATTGGGCGAGTATGAGATGGTAGGTGCCAGCTCGATAATGCAGAAGCTGTTCAGTAATATCCGTAAAATCGGCAGCGTGGATGCGCCGGTTCTGATCGCCGGCGAAAGCGGCACCGGCAAAGAACTCGCCGCCCTTGCCATACACGAACGCTCCACGCGTTCGGACGGCCCCTTTATTGCCGTAAACTGCGGCGCACTGCCCACAAACCTGATTCAATCGGAATTGTTTGGCCATGAAAAAGGTGCCTTCACCGGTGCTCATCAGCGCAAGATAGGACGCATTGAATCTGCCGCAGGCGGCACGCTATTTCTGGATGAAGTCGGTGATCTCGCGCTCGAGTTGCAGGTCAACCTGTTGCGATTTTTGCAGGAAAAAACCATAGAGCGTGTCGGCGGCATCGAAAAAATACAGGTGGACGCGCGCGTTATCGCGGCCACTCATATCAATCTGGAAAATGCCGTGAGAGAAGGCCGTTTTCGCGAAGATTTATTCTATCGCCTGAACGTCCTGCACATTGAAGTGCCGGCGTTGCGCGACCGCGAAGAGGATATTGAATTGCTCGCACGCTTTTTTTTCGATAAGTTTGCCAAGGAAAAGAATCACAACGTCAAGGGTTTCCGGCGCGATGCCCTGCAAACCATTAATGATTACGACTGGCCGGGAAATGTGCGGGAAATGATTAACCGCATTCGCCGCGCCATGGTGATGTGCGAAAATCGCCTGATAACCTCTGCCGACCTCGGCCTGGACAGACGCACCTCTCAACGCCAGCTCGTCAGCCTGGAAGAGGCTCGCGGTAAGGCTGAAAAAGAATCTATTCAATTCAGCCTGCGTGCGAATCGTAACAATATATCCAAGGCGGCTAACCAGCTTGGCGTATCACGTGTAACGCTGTATCGGTTAATGGAAAAATACCAGATCAGCGCACAACGCTGAACAGGGATCACACCAACCTGACTTTGTGCGTTCGACTGTGCTGATCTCGTTACACATATACAACATTCGAAAATTGTCTGGTGAAATGGGCTTATGCTAATATATCGGAAAATGTTGTTAGCTTTACGATACAGTTGCGTTATTTGAGAATCAGGAAATGCATAATATAATTATAATAAACAACGTTTTATTTAGTTGGCATATGGTTTGCTTAATGGTTAGCAAGGGGAATAAAAAATGAGTACCAATTTAAATCAAGAATATTTAGCACACGATCATATACGCCGCAGGATGCGGTGGTTCTTTCTGCTCGTTGTAGTTTTAGGCGCATCACTGTTCTTCGCCTACTCAGCAAAGGACGACGCTACTTTAAAGGAATTTATGCGCCCACCGTTTAATGCCCCCGTCACGGATGAATTGCCTCCCTCAAATGCTACCGATGAGAAGCGCGGCCTGGAGCAGCAATTACATATAGCCATACTCTTATGGGATGAAAAACAAATCAAGGTCACCAAGGGTAATGATTCGGATAATCACCACCTTGAACCGGACAACCAAAGTTAATCTGCATAACTGATAGATTAAGTCTGGCCGGCCGGTGAAGAAGCTAGACTTCCATTACTATACTATCCAAAAGTTCTTCGCCTTAAATATTATCCATCATTATCCAACTCCACCAACACCGGCGCGTGGTCCGACGGCCTTTCCAGTTTGCGCGGGGCTTTGTCAACACGGCAGGTAATGCAATTTTTACGTAAGGCCTCGCTTATCAGGATATGGTCGATGCGCAGACCAAAATTACGCCTGAAGCCAGCGGCCCGGTAATCCCACCAACTGAAAATATCAGTCTGCTGTTCAAACAACCGAAACGCGTCGTGTAGCCCCATGCTCAGCAAGCGTGAAAAAAAACTGCGCTCGGCCTCGCTTACCATAACCTGTCCCTCCCACGCCTTGGGATCATGTACATCCCGATCTTCCGGGGCAATATTAAAATCGCCCAGCACCACCAGGCGCGGGTAGAGTGTCAATTGGTTTTCGATATAGATGCAAAGCTGGGTTAGCCACGAGAGTTTATAATCGTACTTTTCCGACCCGACACTAGCGCCATTTGGAACGTAAATATTCAGCACGCGCAAATCGCCGTAGGTTGCTGCTAAAACCCGCCGCTGCGGATCAGCAAGACCGGGAATGTCCATTGCTACCTCACTTGCCGTCACCCGGCTTAACAAGGCCACGCCGTTATAACTCTTCTGCCCGGAAAAAATAACCTGATAACCGGCGTCCACAATTTCCTGTGCCGGGAAATTCTCATCGAGCGATTTGGTTTCCTGCAGGGCCATGATGTCGGGCTGAACTGTGTTCAGCCAGTCGAGCAGATGCGCAAGCCGCACGCGCAGGGAATTTACATTCCAGGTAGCAATCTTCACTTTAGTGTTATCAATCCGGTTACGCTGCAATACCGCTATGTCTCAGCAAGGCGTCAATTGTCGGTTCGCGCCCGAGAAATTCCACAAACAATTCCATCGGCTCGCGCGAACCGCCCTGCTCCAGCACGCTGCGCAAAAATCGTTGGCCAGTGGCCTGATCGAACACGCCATTCTCTTCGAATTTTCCGAAGGCGTCGGATGACAATACCTCGGCCCATTTATAGCTGTAATAGCCCGCCGCGTAACCGCCGGCAAAGATATGCGAAAAACTATTGGCAAACCGGTTAAATACGGGAGGCTTAATTACGGATACGGTATCGCGCACCTGTTGCAGAATCTCCGCGATACGCGCGCCCTGGCCCGGATCGAACTCCAGGTGCAGGCGAAAATCGAACAGTGAGAACTCCAGTTGCCGTACCATATGCATGCCCGCCTGGAAATTTTTAGCCGCCAGCATTTTGTCGAACAACGCCTGCGGCAAGGCTTCTCGGGTCTGATAATGTCCACTGATTAAATCCAGCGCCTCACGCTCCCAACACCAGTTTTCCATAAATTGACTGGGTAGTTCCACGGCGTCCCACGCCACGCCATTGATTCCCGCCACGCCGACGTAATCAACTTGCGTCAGCATATGATGCAGACCGTGGCCGAACTCATGAAACAGCGTAAGCACTTCATCGTGGGTGAACAAGGCCGGATCATTGCCGACCGGCGCACTGAAATTGCAGGTAAGATAGGCGACCGGAGTCTGTATGCCGCGCGCCGCGCGCTTGCGTGTAATGCATTCGGCCATCCAGGCACCACCGCGTTTGTGAGGCCGCGCATACAGATCAAGATAAAACTGTCCCCGCAATTCATCGTGCGCATCGCGGATTTCATAAAAACGCACATCGGGATGCCAGCTCTCTACATTATTTCTTTCGCTGATGCGTAATTGATACAGCCGGCTGACTACCCCGAACATACCTTCCACCACTCGCTGCTCCGGGAAATAGGGCCGCAAATCTTCTTGAGACAGTGTGTATTTATGCTGACAGAGTTTTTCGGTGTAGTAAGGAATGTCCCAAGCTTCGAGCATTTGAGTGCGCTGCTGTATATCCGTAACCTTACCAGATTGCGCATGCATGTCTTGCGCAAACTTTTCCAGCTCGGCCAACTCCTGTTGCGCCATGGGACGTGAACGCTGGCCGAGGTCGCCGAGAAAATCCATTACCTGCTGGGGACGCTTTGCCATCTTTTTCGCAAGCGAAAGCTCGGCGTAATTGGCAAACCCAAGAAGCTGAGCCAATTCATGGCGCAGTGCCAGCAGCCGTTCCATCAATGGCCGGTTATCCCAGCTGCCCGCGTTTGGACCTTTGTCGCTGGCGCGCGTGACATAGGCCTCATACAGCTCGCGCCGCAACGCGCGGCTGTCCGCATATTTCATCACCGGCATGTATGACGGGAATTCG
This sequence comes from Gammaproteobacteria bacterium, assembly GCA_039914705.1. GTDB lineage: Bacteria > Pseudomonadota > Gammaproteobacteria > SURF-13 > SURF-13 > JBDSTW01. The sequence goes on from JBDSOT010000122.1 coordinate 18,349, forward strand.
AGATTAAATACCCAACCTTCCAGGCCGGCTTGCTCAGCACATTGACGTGCCAGCGCAATAGCCGTCGGCGGTAGTCCGGCAAGTTCGGATTCATCACTGATATGTTTAGTCCAACCGTGCGTGGCATCCAGCACATTTTCTTCAAACTTTGCAGTTGAACCCGCCAGTTCCTGCTGAATTAGTTTATAACGTTGCTGGTCATCCGGTTTTAAATCTATGCCCGACAGGTGAAAGTCGCGCAATTCGTTATCAATAATTTTTTTCTGCGCGATGTGCAGGTTTGCGTACTCCGCACTGTCCGCGATGGATTTGTAGGCCTGAAAAAGCCTTACATTCTGACCCATCTCGGTAGAGTAGTCGGTGAGCTTGGGCAGGCAGGCATTATAAGCGGCGCGTAACGACTCTGAATTCATCACAGCGTTCAGATGACTCACGGTTGACCAGACGCGCTCCAAACGTTCCTCCAGATCCTCGATGGGCTGGATTAGATTGTCCCAACTGTAGGTTTGAGTGGAACCCAGTAGCCGCGCAATCTGTGCACGATTGTCCGCCAGCAGCGTATCAACAGCCGACTCTATGTGCTCCGGCAAAATCGAATCAAACAACGGCAGGCTGCTCAAGTCGAGCAAGGGATTGTTCATGGTTGTGGTACCTTATCGGGTCAACAGAAAGAATTTCATTAATTTTACCACGAGCGCCATGCCTGACCAAAACGACACGGATAATTCCGACGCGCACGCGGACGCCAGCTCGCTTAACGCAAGTGCACCTTATTACGCGCTGGGTCCGGAGCTTATCCTTGATGCCGTGGAAAGCTGCGGTGTACGCTGCACCGGCGGCATCCTGGCCCTGAACAGTTATGAAAATCGCGTCTATCAACTCGGCATTGAAGACGGCACACCCTTGGTAGCCAAGTTTTACCGGCCGGGGCGCTGGAGCGATGCCGCGATTCTGGAGGAACATGCCTTTAGCACCGAACTCGCCGCGCGCGAGATACCCGTGGTCGCGCCCCTGCCCGACACGCAGGGAAATACGCTTATTCACTATGCGGGATTTCGCTTTGCCCTGTTTCCATCGCAGGGTGGTCGGCGCCCGGATCTGGAAACTGCGGAACAGCGTGAATGGATCGGCCGTTTCATCGGGAGAATTCATGCACTGGGCGCAATTGAACCCTTTCAAAATCGCCCCACGTTAAGCGTGCAGGAATTCGGTGTTGATGCAGTGCAATTTTTATTGGACGAAGGATTTATTCCGCCGGACTTGCAGATTCCTTACCGGACACTGACCGCCGATATACTTAAACAGGTGACCATAAGTTTCGCCCGCGCCGGCACTGTTCAGTCAATCCGCCTGCACGGCGACTGTCATCCAAGCAATATTTTATGGACCGAACGCGGCCCGCACTTTGTCGACTTCGACGATTGCCGTATGGGACCCGCCGTGCAGGATTTATGGATGTTACTGTCCGGTGAGCGCGGCGAAATGACCGCGCAGCTTGCCGATGTCCTCAATGGTTATTGCGATTTTTGTGAGTTCGACCCGCGCGAATTACATTTGATAGAGGCCCTGCGTACCCTGCGCATGCTCAACTATTCCGCCTGGCTCGCCAGGCGCTGGCAAGACCCCAGCTTCCCGAAAAATTTTCCGTGGTTTGCGGGCAGCCGTTACTGGGAAGAACAGATATTGGCCTTGCGTGAACAGGCCGCCCTGCTCGACGAACCGGCATTAGTGTGGTCTTGAAATTGCACAGCGTTGAATTGAAGTTAAGCGTAGGCTTGTCGAAGGGTTCGAATAACCGGTGCGGTCTGTGGTCGCACCGCTTGCCAGATAAAAAAGGATTCGGCGGCCTGCTCGACGAGCATGCCCAATCCATCCAGCACCTGCGCCGCACCCTGCGCCTCGCCCCAGCGCATGAACAAACTTGGGACGCTGCCGTACATCATGTCATAACACCAGCCCTGATCGGCTAACACGTGATCGGGTAATGGTGGTAATTCATTCCGCAGGCTCGCCGCCGTGCCGTTGATAATAAGATCAAACTGCCGACCTTCAAGCGCGACGTAGGAACATGCCTGGATCACGCCTACATCGGAAAACTGGGTGACCAGTTCACGCGCCTTGTCCAAGCTGCGGTTAGCAATTATGAATTGCGCAGGGCGTTCATCCAGCAATGGTCCCAACGCCCCACGCGCCGCGCCACCTGCGCCGAGCAGCAACACACGTTGCCCGGCAATGCGGCCACCGTGATTTTGCAGAATGTCGCGCACCAGACCCACCCCGTCTGTATTATCGCCATGCAACTTGCCATCCGGTTTGAAGCTTAGGGTGTTAACAGCGCCGGCCTGGGTAGCACGCTCACTGCGCACCTCGCATAATTCCCATGCCTCGCGCTTGAAGGGCACAGTAATATTCAAACCCTGACCGCCTGAGGCCTGGAAATTACCGGCCGCCTGCACGAAGCCGCCGACATCCACCTGAATCGCCGTATACGTTATCTTCTTCCCGCACTGGTGTGCAAAGGCGGCATGGATCTGCGGCGATTTGCTATGCGCAACCGGATTGCCCATAACGGCAAAGCGTGCGGGTTTGCGCTCGAAATCGAACAGATCGGTCATAGTCTGATTAGCTGAAAACAGTATTGGGCGTGGGCCAGATTCCAAGTATAGTAAAGCCCTGGTGATGATGCTATCTCATTACCCGATTTACACTCACCTATCCGCTCGTCACCACACATCCGCAGCGGTTTCAAAATAAATTTCTGATCGTGCGAGAACAACTTGAGCAGAAAATCCTCCACAATATTACCTACCACTTTGGCTGCCGTCGACCTGGGTTCCAATAGCTTTCACATGATTATCGCGCGTGTTAGCGATGGACAATTGCACACGCTCGATCGGCTGCGCGAAATGGTACAACTCGGTGCCGGTCTGAATAGCAAAAATCAACTGAGCGAGGGTGTGCAGCAGCGCGCCATTGAATGTCTGCAACGCTTCGGACAACGCTTGAGCGGCATGCCGCCGGGCAGCGTGCGTGCGGTTGGCACCAACACCTTGCGCCAGGCGCACAATGCCCAGGAGTTTCTAGGTGCCGCACAGCAGGCACTCGGTCATCCCATTGAAATTATCGCCGGCGGCGAGGAGGCAAGACTTATCTATCTGGGCGTGGCGCACAGCCTGGCCGACGATGCCGGACGGCGGCTGGTAATCGATATCGGCGGTGGCAGTACCGAATTTATTATCGGCGAGCGCTTCGAACCCCTGCACATGGAAAGCTTGGAAATGGGCTGCGTGAGCAGCAGCCTGCGTCATTTTCCGAAGGGCATCATCAGCCGCGCGAATATGCACCGCGCTGAAATCGCCGCACAACAGGAACTGCTATCCATTACCGCGCATTTTCGCGCCGTCGGCTGGAAGAGTTGTATTGGTGCCTCCGGCACTATCAATGCAATTCGTGACGTGCTGCGCGCCAATAACTGGGGCGATAATATTAGCTATATTGGCCTGCGCAAATTGTCCAAACAACTAATACTCACCGGCAACGTAAAAACATTAAATATGCCGGGCTTGGGCCGCGAACGCGCCGCAGTTTTCCCTGGCGGTGTAGCCATCCTGCTGGCCGCCTTCGAAAGCCTGGGCATAACAGACATGCTAGCCTCAGACGGCGCATTGCGCGAAGGTTTGCTCTACGATCTGCTCGGGCGCATTCGCCATGAAGACATCCGCGAACGCACTGTTGCTGCCCTTAGCGCGCGCTATCATGTCGATGTGCAACAGGCGCAGCGCGTCGAACAAACGGCGCGGGCTTCATTGAAATCGCTGGCGGCCCTCTGGGATCTCAAAAAATACCTGACGATCCTGGGCTGGGCTGCACGCCTGCACGAGGTCGGCCTCGCCGTAAGCCATAATCAATATCATAAACACGGCGCTTATCTGATCGGCAACTCCGACATGCCCGGTTTTTCGCGCCAGGATCAGCAGCTGGTGGCGGCGTTGATCATCGGCCAGCGTGGCAAGTTTCCCTTGCCTGTATTTCAGGAATTCCCCGATAATCTACAGGGCTTGGCGCAATGTCTATGCATCATGCTCAGGCTCGCCGTGCTGTTAAACCGCAGTCGCAGCGAACAGCCCTTGCCGAGGATATCGTTCGCCATTATTGACCGGGGCCTGCAAATGAAATTTCCTAAAAACTGGCTGCACGATCACCCGCTAACGCGCGCCGATCTTGCGCAAGAGGCCCGGTATTTGAAGGCTGTTAAGTTGAATTTGAAGATACTTTAAGAGGAGAGTTTTATTCGGCTAACGTTTCCAGCAAAAACTGCTGTGCCGAGCGCGGCTTCTGACTGCCTGGCTTCAGGCGTTTATAACTGCCATCGCTTTGCAATTGCCAGGCTTGGGTATTATCAGTCAGATACGGCATCAATCCCTCTTTCAATACGCGCGTGCAAAGTCGCATATCTTCAATCGGGAAACAGGTTTCCACGCGCCGCGCAAAATTCCGCCGCATCCAATCCGCACTCGCGCAATAAGTGACCGGATTTCCTTCATTCAGAAAATAAAACACGCGGCTGTGTTCCAGAAAACGGCCCACAATAGAACGTACCTGTATGTTCTCCGAAACGCCCGCAACGCCGGGCCGCAAGCAGCAGATACCGCGCACGATAAGGTCGATCTTAACGCCTGCCCCCGCAGCCTCGTAGAGGGCGTGAATGATGTGTGGATCATCCAGGGAATTCATCTTGGCGATAATATGGGCAGGCTTGCCCTCGCGGGCATGCAGTGCCTCGCGCGCAATCAATTCAAGCATGCCCTTGTGTAAGGTAAACGGCGCTTGCAGCAGTTTTTTCAGCTTGGTAGCGCGCCCCAGGCCGGTGAGTTGCTGAAAGACTTTATGCACGTCATCGCCGATATCCTTATCGCAGGTCAGCAGGCCGTAATCGGTATAAGTGCGCGCCGTGCGTGCGTGATAATTGCCGGTGCTAAGGTGCGCATAGCGACGCAGGCGCTTGCCCTCGCGCCGCACGACCAGAATCATCTTGGCATGTGTTTTATAACCGACCACGCCGTAAACGACATGCGCGCCCGCCTCCTGCAAACGGGTAGCAAGGTTAATGTTGTCCGCCTCATCAAAGCGCGCGCGTAATTCGATCACTACAGTAACTTCCTTACCGGCCCGCGCCGCGCTAACCAGCACGCCCACCAACGCAGAATCCGGACCGGTGCGGTAGAGTGTCTGTTTGATGGCAAGCACATTGGGGTCACTGGCTGCCTGGCGCATGAAATCCACCACCGGCGCAAACGATTCAAATGGGTGGTTGAGTAAAACATCGCCGCGCCGGATGACATCAAAAATATCATTATTGTGCGTGATACGGCGCGGCACACTCGGCACAAACCCGGTGTATTTCAGGTCAGGCCGATCGACGAGATCATGGATGGTCAGGAGACGATTTAGATTGACCGGGCCGGTCACCTGATAAAAATCATCCTCTCCCAACCCAAACTGTTGCACTAAAAAATCTGCCATTTCCGCCGTACAGTTATCGGATACTTCAAGGCGCACTGCTTCGCCATATTGGCGCGCCGGTAATTCGCCTTCCAGGGCGCGCAGCAAGTCCGTGATCTCTTCTTCTTCGACGAACAATTCACTATTGCGCGTGAGTCGGAACTGATAACAGCCGGTGGCCTTCATTCCGGGGAATAGATCACCCACATGCGCATGAATAATCGAAGATAAAAATACGAAATCGTGCGGACCTTTTGAATATTCACGCGGCAGATGAATCAGACGCGGCAGCGAGCGTGGTGCCTGCACCACGGCGACTCCGCTATTACGCCCGAAGGCATCTTTGCCTTCCAGCGACACAATAAAATTCAAACTCTTGTTGAGCACGCGCGGAAACGGATGCGACGGGTCAAGCCCCAGCGGACTCAGCACCGGCAGCAATTCATTATTGAAATAACGCTTCACCCAATCCGCCTGGCGCGGGTTCCAGTGCGTGCGGCGTACGAAGCGGATATTTTCAGCCGCTAGTGCGGGAATCAGTATTTCATTGAGAATGCGATATTGTTCGGCAACGAGCGTGTGCGCCGCCTGGCTGATGCGCTTCAGAATATCCGGGGGGCTGATATTGTCCGGTCCGACCTGCATCGCCCCAAAAGCCACCTGCTGCTTCAAACCGGCAACACGTATCTCAAAAAATTCATCAAGATTGGTGCTGCAAATGCACAGAAACCGCAACCGTTCGAGCAGCGGTATAGTCGTATCGAGCGATTGCTCGAGAACGCGCCTGTTGAATTCCAGCAGACTGAGTTCGCGGTTGATGTACAGCTCGGGCTGTTTTAGATCGATGTCGCTCACCAGCGCATGATATGACAATTTGATGACGGGAATATTACACGCCAACGTAAATGCTTAATCTCAGCCTGATCGCCCGTCACAATGGCGTTAGTCTTACCTACGTTGGCGCATTGGATAAGCCGTGTCCCCTACTCTTTTAACCACCCGGCAACGCGCTTTGCAAAGTAGGTCAAAACCCCGTCCGCGCCGGCGCGTTTGCAGGCAAGCAGCGACTCCATCACCACGGCACGTTCATCGAGCCAGCCGTTTTGCGCGGCGGCCATGAGCATCGCGTATTCGCCGCTGACCTGATACACAAAAGTCGGCGCGCCGAATTGGTCTTTCACGCGGCGCACTATGTCGAGGTAGGGCATGCCGGGTTTGATCATCACCATATCCGCGCCCTCTTCAAGGTCCAGCGCGACCTCCCACAAGGCCTCGTCGCTATTGGCCGGATCCATCTGATAACTGTATTTATTGCCGCCGCCCAGATTAGCCGCCGAACCCACGGCATCGCGGAACGGGCCGTAAAAACTGGAGGCATATTTTGCGGCATAAGCGAGGATGCGCGTGTGTATATAGCCTGCCGACTCCAGCGCGTCGCGAATTGCCCTAATGCGCCCGTCCATCATGTCCGAGGGCGCGACGATGTCGGCCCCGGCCTGTGCGTGCGACAAGGCCTGCTTGACCAGCGCCGCTACCGTTTCGTCATTAAGCACATAGCCGGAGTCATCGATCAATCCGTCCTGGCCATGCGTAGTAAATGGATCGAGCGCCACATCCGTAATCACGCCCAACTCAGGAAATTCAGCCTTCAAGGCACGCACGGCGCGCTGGGCTAAGCCTTGCGGGTTCCATGCCTCTTGTGCATCCAGCGATTTTTTTTCCGCGGCGGTGACCGGAAATAAAGCCACCGCGGGCACGCCCAGGGCAACTAATTCCGCCGCCTCTTTCAACAATTCATCGATGCTCACGCGTTCAATACCCGGCATCGAGGCCACCTTTTCGCGCTGCCCTTTACCTTCAATCACAAACATCGGGTAAATCAAATCATCCACCGTAAGCTGCGTCTCGCGCATCAGACGACGGCTGAACTCATCACGGCGCATACGGCGCATGCGTACCTGCGGGAAACGTCCACGGTTTAGGTCAATAGTGGGCACAGCGATAACTCCTAAAAGATTTGTCATTCTGAGCGTAGCGAAGAATCCAGCTAAATACTATCATTAAGCTATGAGACTCTCGTCGCCTTAGGCTCCTCAGAATAACAGGTGCCTTTATTCCTTCTCCCCTTGCGGGAGAAGGTTAGGATGAGGGGTAACAAACTATTCCCCCACTCTACCAAGCAACGGGGGATATACCAATTACGCTGTCGAAGGATGAAAGAACTCTCACGCCCCCTCACCCTCCCCTCTCCCGCGAGGGGAGAGGGGTTTTTGAATCACGCCTTGCTGACTTACGACAGCTCACCCTACCATCTCACGCGAATAACTAAATGTAGCCTGGATTAGGCCGAAGGCCGTAATCCCGGGGATTTATCCTTACCACCTCCCGGATTCCGCTGCGCTTGCATCCAGGCTACGATATCGATGGCTCAATCCAGTTTTCTACCCTCAATCCGGTAACCCGCGCAAATTCTCTGACATTATTCGTTACTAATGTTGCGTTAGCGCTTAACGCCTGTGCGGCAATCAACATATCTAATGCGCCTATTAGTTGCCCGGTGCGCGTAAGCCCCGCCCTGACCTCACCATAGACGAAGGCCGCCTCGCTATTGAACTCCAGAACCGCCAAAGGCAATATGAATTCATTCAGTGCCTGCTGATTTTTTTCCCTGTGCTGGCTTTTTACCACACCAAATTGCAGCTCAGCCAGCGTTATGGCGGAAATACCGATATCCTCGGCCTCATAGTTTTTGAATTGCTTTAATACCTGTGGCGGCTTTTGCTTAATGATAAAAATGCAAATATTAGTGTCCAGCACAAATTTCATTCAAACAAATCCTCTCGCTCTGGTTGCCGAGGCTGTTCCCTGTCAACCATAAAATCATCTGAAAATTTATCCAGGCTGGTAATGAGTGAATCCCATGGATGGTCGGTCGGTATCAATATCACGGCATTACCCTGTTTTTTTATAAACACCTCACTACCGGAAAAGCGAAAATCCTGGGGCAGGCGCACCGCTTGACTACGGCCGTTCTTAAATAATTTTGCAGTTTTCATTGCTGTACCTCTAAGATATATATCAATAATATATACCAGAGTTTTTACGCTCGCAATAACTTACCCAAATTCGTTAGAAGTTGTCCAAACTGCCCTTTCTTGTCAGTTCATGCAAGCCAGAGACTTCTTAATTTATTTATATATAAAACAAAATTTTATATAAAATATTGGCCCGCAAGCCGCATTGTTTCAAACTATGCTTACCAGCCTAATGCCTAGACTCATACACAGCTATAAAAGGCCCTGGAACTGGGGATTTAAGGCATTATAAAAGTTGGCCCGCATTCTGCATTACCTACCTCGGAACGGTTATTTCCTAATGGGAAAAAGACCGTGGAGGGGGGTCCTCATCTTGGGCCGTCTCATTGAGGCGGCCCAGGCTGATTCAAGCCGGATCAAAGTTTAAGGCCAACACTTAATTTAACTAAATCAGGAGTACGTAATGAACAAGAAGATTCAGAAGATGCAACAAGGCTTTACCCTTATTGAGTTGATGATCGTGGTGGCCATTATCGGTATTTTGGCGGCAATCGCGATTCCGTCGTATCAGGATTATATCAAAAAGGCTGCGTACACCGAGGTTACTGGTGCTATGGGACCTTTCAAATTGGCTGTTGAAGATAGCTTCCAAAATGGAATAGCCCTTGTCGATATGGATGCTGCCACTAACGGTGGTGCAGCAACTGGTGGTATCCCAGTGACCCCTAATACTAGCACAACAAAAGGGTTCAATAGCTTGGCCATTGTTGACGGAGTAATTACTGCAACGCCTAACGCTTATAAGGGTATTTTGGCGGCGGATACTTGCGTTGCAACTCCCACTGCGGAAGGGGCTGCTGGTGCTCAACGATTAATATGGGCATTTTCTGGTGCGTGCTTAACCAAGGGGTTTGTGAAAAATTAACTGGCAATCGTCAGGATGGGTTGAGTCCGTAGATGGGTGCAGCGCAGCGTAACCC
>JBDSOT010000136.1:0-8970 GCA_039914705.1 Gammaproteobacteria bacterium
CAACACGGTAGTGCTTATCCACGTGTAGGTGCAATACTCCCGCATCCTGCATGTAAGCACAATGATCTTCGTCGCTGAAAATACATCAGCCCCGGTTGTCAGACTGGGCTAATCGGTACGCAAAACCGGGGGGCAGAGTTCATGCAAACTGAGTATGGAGAAGTTTAATACACACAACAGTTTAATACGCACAACTACGCATGCGTCCACGGCAAGACATTAACAAATCCATTATCGCTTGGGCAGCATAGGGATAGTTTTCAGCATTTTTGTTAATTCAGCAGTGGGCATCGGCCGGCTGAATAAATAGCCCTGCAACTCATCGCATTCAAGGGTGCGTAGAAAGGCTAGTTGCTCGGCGGTTTCCACCCCTTCGGCGGTCACCTTCAAATTCAGGCTGCGCGCCATGGCAACGATGGCCGTGACGATGGCCACATTATTCTCATCGGCAGGAAGGTTACGCATAAATGACTGGTCGATTTTCAGCTTGTGCAACGGGTAGCGCTGTAAATAACTTAAGGATGAATAGCCGGTACCAAAGTCATCAATGGCCAGACGCACCCCCAATTCTTTCAGGGCACGCAATGTTCCGGTTGCCTCCAGGCTTTGCATCATGCTTTCCGTTAATTCCAGTTCCAGATAACCAGGCTCCAGACCCGTTTCTTTTAATATCCCAGCCACTACATCTCTCATATGCGGTAGTTGTAACTGGCGCCCCGAGAGGTTCACTGCCACGCGCATCGGTGGCAGCCCCTGATCCTGCCAAGCCTTGTTCTGCGCACAGGCGGTGCGCAATACCCACTCGCCGATGGGGATGATTAAACCAGTTTCTTCTGCCAGCGGGATAAAATCTGCCGGTGAGATCAGCTTCCCTTCACAGTTCCAGCGCAGCAGGGCCTCCACCCCGGCAACCTCGCCTGTGGTGAAGTCAATAAGAGGCTGGTAGTAAAGCAGGAATTCGTCGCGTTCCAGGGCTTGGTGCAAGGCGTTTTCCATCACCAGCCGGCCGGAGGATTGGACCCCCATGCTTGCTGAATAAAACTGATAGTTGTTGCCTTCCCGATCTTTGGCGGCATACATGGCGCTGTCGGCATGCTTCAATAGCGTTACGGCATCAGTGCCGTCGGTTTGCCAGAGGCTAATACCTATACTAGTGGTCACATAGAATTGGTGCCCATCCAGTTCATAAGGTTTGGCAATCACATCGAGGATTTTTTGCGCGACCTTGCCCACATCTTCTTCGGAAGCGACATCGGCGAGCAGGACGGTAAACTCATCCCCGCCCAGACGGGCTACGGTATCGCCTTCGCGCACACAGTCCATCAGCCGCTCGCCGATCGCTTTAAGCATTAAATCCGCAGTGCCGTGCCCCAGGGTATCGTTGATTAATTTGAAGCGATCGATATCCAGGAACAATACTGCTGCCAACCTGTTATTCCAGGGCAGGCGCGTGATCGCCTGGGTGAGGCGGTCATAGAACAGGGTACGATTTGGCAGGTTGGTTAACGGGTCGTAATTAGCCAGGTAGGTCAAGCGGGTCTCGGCGAGTTTGCGGTTGGTTATGTCTTCGCACACCACCAGAACAGTAATGTCGCCATTCGCAGATACGATAGGACGTACGATTTCACTCACCCAAATTACGCCACCGCCCTTACGCACCTTGCGAAATTCCCATTGCGTAATCTGCCCAGGATTCTGCAGGCACGCGTTGAACGCCTCCAGCACCGTCTTCTTGTCAGCCTCGTAAAAGACATTCAGCACCGGTTGCCCAAGCAGTTCATCTATGGTGTAGCCCAATTGCTCGGCCCCGCGCTCATTGACCGAGAGAATGTTCCCGGCTGCATCGAGCGTAAAGTACATAGCAGGATTGTCTTGGTACAGGGTACGAAAGCGCTCCTCATTCGCGCGCAGCTTTGCTTGAGTTAGCTTGTGCTCGGTGATGTCATGCAGCGTTACTATGTATTCAGTTAGCCCCGCCCCCTCAAGAGAAGAAATAGAAATTTCTACAATACGTTGGCTGCCATCGGGTCTTGTCAGAGTATGTTCCATAAACTCCTCATCCAATGAGAGCGAGGGCGGCAGTATCTCGTGAAGCTTAGTCCCTGTCAGTGAACCGTACGTGCCGAAAAGTGCTCCTGCGGGGGCATTAGCTAAACGAATAACCTTGGAATGATCAACCATGAGGGTGGCGATATACGAGTTGGTGAGTAAGGCGTGAGCCTCAGTAACCGCCTGTTCGCGGGCATCCTCCACCAAGGCAAGTTTCGGCAAGGTCGTCCAACAAGCGGCGGCCACACCTAAAAAGGCGATGACGAGGATCAGTATGGCAAACAGGTTAACGCCCGGCGCGCTGGTGCGCACGCCATCCACCAAGCCACTCAATCCCCAGCCTATCGCCGCAGCGCCGCACACAAACAGAATAAGTAGGGCCACCTGTGAGGCTATGCCGTCGTTCACCAGATTGTATCGTTTGGTGCTGTATATCTGCTGCCACCAGACCGGATTAAATATTCCAACCGGGAAGCGACGTATCAGGGCATCGACCATCATGACCGCGATAGGAAACAGCAGACCCATCAGAAAATCCTGCCAGCCCCAGGCGATGCCGCCGACCACAAAAATCACCAGCTCGGCGACAAAAAACCCAAGCGCCCACCACGGCCAGCGCACGTAGGATTTGCCACGGTTGAGCCACAAGCCTAGGTGCATGAACAGGAAAATCACAAAATAACCTGTGCCGGTCACCACCAGTACGCGTGTCATGTCTCCCCAGAGCAGGAAGATCAGGGAAATGATCAGCGTTAGAACGAGCGCCGGGCCAGGCACGTTGCGGCGCGAGGCAATACCGAATACCGGCGCGGCATGTCCATCGCGGGCCAATTGGTACACGACACGTGGGGAATTTGCGCAGCCCGTAGCGCAACTAAGCAGGCATGCGGAGGCGACAAAAAATATAACCATGAGATTCGCCAAGTCACCCCAGAAGGGTAGTGCTGCCTGCACCAGATTTTGATAAATATTATCGTGATAAATTTCTGCACCCGTGGAGAGCTGCATCAACACCCACGAACCGCCGATAAACACCACCGGCATAATCCAGGCGGCAGTTTTTAAACAACGCAGGATAGTGGTGGGCTTACGTGCATCGGCCATGAAAGAAGACGAGGTTTCCACGGCATACACGGCATAGGTTGCTACAAAAAACCACTTCGCCCACTCAGCGAAATTAAACTGTCCCCAATCTATGGGTAACAGGCCCGGACTCGCGCTGGAGAACGTCAGCCACCCGGCACCCTGCACACAGAAAAGTAGCAGAAAACCCACTGCGGGAATCACGAAGCACAGGTGCAACACACTCAGTGCACGCGTGCCGGCAAAGGCAATGAGGAAGGCGAGCGCCGTAAATGCCACCCTGAGTATCCAATCCGGAAAAAAGATTCCCACAATATTTAGATTCTGCATAGTGATATCGGCGAGGATAATGGCGCTGATCGTGGGCACCGAGGCCCAGCCCTGAAAATAGGCCATGGCGGCATAGCGGCCGACCCAGGAATTATTGAACAGGCGGCTGGTGTAGTTTGCCGTGCCGCCCGCCATGTCGGGCCAATGGGCGGCCATCTGCCGCACCTGCAAGTTGATCATGACACCGACAATTACGATGGGTATCCACATCAATATAGCCTGTGGACCCAAGACCGCATGCGCACCCGGAGCGGCCATAATCCACAGCAGTAGCCCCGTAAAGCCGAAGCCCCACACTTCCCAATTGCTGAGTATGGGCATCAAGCGCAACGTGGCCAGAGAAGCCGCCGGGTTCTTCGCTGCGTTTTCCAAACCTTGGGCAGGCGTGTCTACTGGGATATCTATTATTGGTTCGGCGCTCATCAAGAAATTCCTATGTGGCGCCGTGACGGCACCCGACTCTGGTTAATTTAGCGATGTCCGGGACCAGCACTAGGCCATCCCGTATTTATTCAAGCTCCTGGATTCTTAATACCCGCACGCCCTTCTGGCTTTATTGATTTGATCAGGGTGTTCAGTGGAGCCGAATCTGTCCGATTGTGCATTTTCTTGTGGATAAAACTTCACCGACTCACACGCCAAATGTCCGCGCAATAACACCAAATCTATGTGGAACCGCCCGCTCGCTATCCGAACGATTGACCCCGGCACAAGTACTTGCATCGGTTATGCCATGTCAGTGCACCAATTTCGCAGAATCAGATCACGCGCCGGTTGCTCGCTTTCTATGCTGTGAACATGGGTGCGAGGTCGGCGGCCAGGGGCAGTCTGCGTTGTTAAAGTATGCCTGTAGTCAGGGTAAGCCGTGATGAGGGGGTGAAGATGGGTGGTTATTGCGTGGGGATATCTTGCTACATGGACTAACTAAGCTTCCGAGTGTTACCCCCGCAGCAAGATCGCCTCGGCAGCTTCCAGCCCTCGCAATGTTCCGTTCAAGATCAACACGTCATCTTCGCGTAATTGCGTATACGGTTCTGGCTCGGGGCCGCGTATGCCGTGCCGACGTACGGCGGTGACGACCACGCCGTGTTTGTCCAGGCCGAGTTCTTCTAATGTGCGGCCTATGGCGTATGCGCCTTCGCGCAATACGACGGAGTGCAGACGCTCGCTCTGGCTTTCGGGTTGTTCTAATGAAAAATGTTCTTCGCCGTAAAATACGCCGCGCAGGAAACGGTAGCGGTCATTACGCACATCGCGCACGCGTCTGACCACGCGCGTTACCGGGATGCCGAGTATGAGCAACAATTGTGATGCAAGCATGAGGCTGGCTTCGAGTGTCTCGGGGACAACCTCGGTGGCACCGGCGGTGAGCAGGCGCTCAAGATCAGTGTCGTCGCGCGTGCGCACCAGCACGGGCAGGTCGGGGCGCAGGCGGCGTATGTGTTCCAACACCTTGAGTGCAACCGGCACGGCATGATAAGTGACGACCACTGCGCGGGCGCGGCTTAAACCGGCCGCCTCGAGTATTTCATGACGTGTGGAATCACCGTAATGCACACGATCGCCGGCTTCCTGTGCCTCGCGCACGCGCAGCGGGTCAAGATCCAGCGCGACGAATTCAAACCCTTCCTGCTCCAAAAAACGCGCAATATTCTGGCCGACACGCCCGTAGCCGCAGATGATGATGTGCTGACTCATAACCTGCGCATTGCTGCCGATGGTTTCCTGCGCTTGCGTGTGGGTCTGCCCTTGACTTAACTTGAACAGATGTCCGGCCAACGCACCGTTGTAGCGGATCAGCAGAGGCGATAAGGCCATGCTGAGCAACACGGCGGCGAGCACGATCTGACTGGCCTGGCCGCCGATAAGCTCATAACCTAAGGCGAGCGACAGCAGTACGAAACCGAACTCGCCACCTTGCGCGAGGCTCAAACCGGCACGCAATGCCACGACTTCTTGCGCACCCGCCAGCCTGCCGAGAATTGTAATAAGCGCAGTCTTGAATGTCACAATGCCAACCAGCAATAGCAATACCCAATGCCAAATCTCCGGCAGCACGGAGAGATCAAGACGCATACCGATAGTGATGAAAAACAGACCGAGCAACACATCCTGGAACGGACGAATATCGGCCTCTACCTGGTGCCGGAATTCGGTCTCGCCAATCACCATGCCAGCGAGAAATGCGCCCAGTGCCATCGACAGACCGGCCTGTTGCGTGGCCCACGCGGCGCTTAAGGTGAGTAACAGCACGGTGAGCACGAACAGTTCGGATGAATGACGCGCGGCGATGTAGCGCAACAGCGGGCGTTGCAACCAGTGACCGATGGCCCACAGCAAAAAAATAACCAGCGCGCCTTTAAACAAGGCCCAGGCCAGCGGCACAATCAGTGAGCCTAGCGCCTGGTTTGCCAAGGTCGGAATGACTACCAGAAATACGATTACGGCAAGGTCCTGAAACAGCAGGATGCCGACGCTGAGGCGCCCGTGACGCGTATTAAGTTCACCCTGATCGGTGAGTTGTTTGATCACGATCGCGGTGGACGACATGGCAATAATACCGCCGACCACGAACGCGCCCTGCGGCGTCATGCCCAGCCACCAGGCCAGCACACCGGCGACAATAGTGGTAATGGTAACTTGCGCGCCACCCAGGCCGAGCACTGTACTGCGTATGGTGAGCAGCTTGGGCAGGGAAAATTCCAGGCCAATGGTGAACATTAAAAACACCACGCCAAATTCGGCCAGCAGATGCGTGTTGGAGGACATGGAAAGCCATGGCAAGCCGGGGAAGCCAACCAGCACGCCGACTAATAAATAACCCAGAATCGGCGGCAGATGAAAGCGCCTGGCCAGCGCCACCACGAGCACGGCGGCGGCCAGCAGAATGAGTACCTCACTAAACACACTTGAACTCATATACGCGCCGTGTTGTGCAGGTTATTCGCAAATGTAGGGTGGGCACTGCCCACCATTCATACCTGGGCAACTTTTCGTGGGCGGTGCCCACCCTACGAATTAGCTATGCCCGCTGCCGATTTATAGCGCCAATAACTCCGGCGGCTCATCCGCGCTAAGAATGAGAATATGATGTTCAGGCACCGGCTGCCAGAAGCCGGACTGCGTAAGCGGCTCGCCGGCAATTAACTGTGCGTTCGGAAAAATCTCATCGTCCGTATTGTAGTAAAGCGGCGCGCATTCAGCGTTGATGGCATGGCGCGCGGCGTAGAGTCCTTCGCCGTCGCTGACGATAATATTTAAATAGGCCGCAAGTCCGCCGAGCCAATCGTCCAATAGCGCAAACATCTCGAACATGGCCTGGTCGATGGACATTTCCTCATCATCCGCCAATAAATGCCGCAATAACGCGAATAAATATTCTGCCTCGCCACGCCCGTACATCTGCGCCTCGATTTCAGGCGACAGAAAATGGGGCATAGTTGGGTACAAGGCGGTGCGAAAATCCTCGATGTAGCCCTGGTGCACAAAGATAAAATCGTCATCGAGAAAGGGCTGCACTACGGGATGACTGACTGACGCCAGCGCAGCTACACCGCTCGTCTGGAACAACCAAAGCCCGCTAGTCAAACTGCGTGCCAGATGCGGCAAATTGGCATCCAGGCAAATAGGAATGGGGTGGGTATAGACCGCCGGCGAGCCATCGGGCGCATACCAGCCGATGCCGAAATTGTAGCCCTGTTGTTCCAGGCCCCCGGCAAAATCCGGCAATACGTAGTCGAGTGCGACGGGTGGACCGAGATACGCGCTTAGACGGCTCATATAAAACCCCCATAGGCAGAGTTGCTGCTTTATTTTAAGATGGTAACTTATGCGGCGAACGATAGCATCAGGCTGATAGCGATATGTACTCGACAAGACATCCATGAAGGTTGAAATCGAAACCGGCCTGTTGGACGACGCCTCGCAGGTGCTCAGCCCTAATTACGATGAACGCCCCGCGCCCTACGCTATCGAATTGCTGGTCATCCACAGCATCAGCCTGCCGCCCGGCGAGTTCGGCGGCCCTTATATCGACGCGCTATTTACCAATACGCTGGATCCGGAGTCGCACCCCTATTTCCGCACCCTGCAAGGCATGAAGGTCTCCGCCCATGCCTTGATCCGGCGCACGGGGAACATCACGCAGTTCGTGCCCTTTCATCTGCGCGCCTGGCACGCGGGCGAATCGTGTTTCGAAAACCGCTCGCGCTGCAATGATTTCTCTGTCGGCATCGAACTGGAGGGCAGCGATGAGACGCCCTACACAGACGCGCAATACACCGCATTGGCCGGCCTTGTGTGCGCCTTGCTCGAGGCTTATCCCGCGCTGACTCCAGAGCGCATCGTAGGACATTCCGATATCGCTCCAGGGCGCAAGACCGACCCCGGCCCAGCGTTCGACTGGCCACGTCTGCGCACATTGCTGGCTTAAGACCAATCTCTACATCCAGCATCACAATATGCACAACAGCGTGCATTCCGTTATTCTATACACAGGCCCCGGAAAAAGGCCCAGACAGGCGAGCAAATGGGCATTGCCTGCTGATTTAAAGTAAGAGGTCGACAGCATGATCCTGGTATCCATCCTCATCAGTCTCGGCGTGGAGAAATTCTTCGCCACCGTGCAGGACTTACGCCAGTTTGATTGGTTCAGTGACTACACCCGACGACTGCGCACGGGCTTGGGACGATTTGGAAACGGTGCCTTCGGTGTGCTGGTGATTATTGCGCTGCCCTTAATCGGCGTCGGCCTCATCTACTTTGTGCTGGATAAACTGGATGGCGGTTACGAACTGCTGGGCTTTATCTTCGCGCTGGCCGTACTGATATTTTGCCTTGGCCCGCGCAACCTGGACGAGCAGGTGCAGGCTTACATCGCCGCGCGTGAGGCCGACGACACCGAGGCCGTGCAACGTACCGCCACCGGTATCTTGCACGAAGACATTCCCGGTGCGGCCTTTCAGTTAAGCCGTGCCGTCATCGAATCCATCCTGGTGCAGGCCAACGAACGTGTACTCGCCGTGTGGTTCTGGTTTGCCGTACTCGGCCCGGTCGGCGCACTACTGTATCGCCTGTCTTCCGTGTTAAAAACCAACACCATAGGCGAGCGCGCCACCAGCGATTTTGCTCAGGCCGCAACGCGCCTGCACGCCATTCTGGATTGGCTACCGGCGCGCCTGGTAGGCTTAGGTTATGCCATCAGCGGCAGCTTCGTGGACGCCATCGCCAACTGGCGCAGTTGCGCGAGCAAGTGGGAAGGTAATTGGCAAGAGTCCAGCATCGGCGTGCTGCTGGCAAGCGGTATAGGCGCCCTGAAACTCGATGCCGACTACAGCCGCGGTGCCTTAACCGAACTCGACCTGCCGAGCGAAGTGGCCCATATCAAATCTACCCAAGCGCTCGTATGGCGCACGCTGGTGGCATGGATCGTGATTATTGCGTTGATGACCCTGGCGGGCTGGGCGAGTTGATCTCTTCAAATAAGGCCTAATAAGCTGATCATCACAT
>JBDSOT010000053.1:0-9714 GCA_039914705.1 Gammaproteobacteria bacterium
TGCCGCGCATTGAGCACTATCCCGGCGAGCGCCCGATCTTCGATCTTTACGGCGTGGAGGATGAAATCCAGAAGGCCTTGGAGCGCAAGGTGCAGCTTAAATCCGGCGGGCATGTGGTCATAGACCAGACCGAGGCCCTGAACACGATTGACGTAAATACCGGCGCTTTTGTGGGACATCGCAACCTGGAAGACACTATCTTTACAACTAATCTCGAAGCTGCACAGACCATCGCACGCCAGTTGCGCCTGCGTAATCTAGGCGGCATCATCATCATCGACTTTATCGACATGCAAGACCCGCTACACAAGCGCCAGGTGTTGCGCGCCCTGGAAAAGAGCTTGGAACGTGATCACACCAAGACGCATATCAGCGGTGTGTCGGCCTTGGGCCTTGTGGAGATGACGCGCAAGCGCACGCGCGAAAGCCTGGAGCATTTGTTGTGCGAGCCTTGCCCGGTATGTAAGGGGCGCAGTTCGGTGAAAACCGCCGAAACGGTGTGCTATGAAATCTTCCGGGAGATATTGCGGGCGGCGCGCCAGTTCGAGGCGCAAAAATATCTCGTGCTGGCGTCCGCCGAGGTCGTCGATCTACTGCTCGATGAAGAATCCACCAGCGTTGCCGATCTGGAGGAATTTATCGGCCGGCCCATTAAATTGCAGGTCGAATCGCTCTATACGCAAGAGCAGTATGATGTGGTGATGACGTGAATGCGCGCGGTTAACATGTTGTTCTGAAGATATATCGTTGATCTCAATAATCTCAAGGATACAAAGTAAGTGCTGCCCATTCTGCGCTCAATAATAACGGCACTGGCCTCGATCGTGATCGTGGTGATTATCGTCACAGCGGCCGCGTTGGGGCTGGCGCGTCTGCTGCTGCCGGTGGCGGGCCAGTATCGCGCGGAGATTGCCCAGCAGATCAGCGCAGTGGTGGGACGGCCAGTCACGATAGGGGCGCTAGATGCTGCTTGGCAGGGCATGAACCCGTATCTGCGGCTCAAGGATTTGCGCGTGCTCGACGAGCAAGCTGCGCACACGTTATTACACTTCGCTGATGTGCGCATCGGCGTTAACATTCCCTATTATGTGCGGCACGGTCGCTTCGAACACGGCAGTCTTAAAGTATCAGGCACTGCGCTATCGGTAATACGTCAAGCCGATGGCAATATTGTCCTCGAAGGTTTTGAGCAGCACAGGTCAACGGGACAATTTGTAGGCTGGCTACTAAGTCAGAACCAACTGAGTATCGAGAATAGCCGAATTTCCTGGACGGATCGACAGAAGCAGGGTGAGCGTGTGCAGTTGACCGGCGTCAATCTCAAGCTGCGCAGCAACGGCCGCCGCCATCAAGCGGATGGCGTGTTTAGCCTGGCCGGCGCACGCGGCCGCCCGGTGAATGTGGCGCTCGATTTTACCGGCAAGCTGACCGATCCGGCACACTGGAGCGGCAAATTCTATATGCAAGCCATCGGCCTCGACTTGACGCGCTGGCTGTCCATCCCCTCGCTGATGGGAAATAAGCTAACCGACGGCCAGGCAAATTTCAGGTTATGGGGTGAATGGGCGGGCGGTAATCTGCAACGCCTGCAGGGTGAGGTGGCGGCTCAGGATTTGCGCTTTGTCAACGGGCAGGCGTCGGCGTCGGCGATAGCTCTGAATGCCGTTACCGGACAACTACACTGGCGACGCACGCAACCAGGCTGGCTGCTGCAAGTCGCGCAATTGACCGTCAAGCAGGGCGCTAAGCTGTCCACGCCCGGCCAGTTGCAGGCGCGCTCGTTGGGCGGTGCCGACCAGCCGCAGGTGGATGTCCGTTTCAAATTCTTGCCACTACAGGATGTTAGTGCGTTGGTATTGACCAGCGATGCGTTGAGTCCGGGCTTGCGTGAGGCCCTGACAGTAATGCGGCCGCGCGGTGAGTTGCATGATTTGCATTTGAGCCTGCAACCAGGTGGCGCGGGTCCGGCGGCGCAGCCGGATAACAATTTTTATATCGAGACGCGCCTGGTCGGCTTGACGGTTCACGCCTGGAAAAATCTACCTGCAATGCAGAACATCGACGCGCTATTGCGAGCCGATGAGCAAGGTGGTCTGCTGGAAGTGGACAGCCGTTCGGCGAAACTCGATTTCCCAGTGATGTTTCGTGCGCCACTCACCATAAATGTACTGACAGGCAATCTCGGCTGGTATCAGACAGCGCAGGGTTGGCGGCTGACGGCCGACGGCGTGCGTGCCAGGAATGCCGACATCAATGCCAGTCTGAACGGAACGATAGATGTGCCAGCCGATAATTCGTCGCCATTTCTGAATCTGCGCATAGGTTTCGAGAACGGCAACATCGCCAACACCAGCGCGTATCTGCCGGTTAATCATGTCCCGCCCAGAGCACTGAACTGGCTGGATAAATCCTTGGTCGGCGGGCGCATAACCTCCGGCAGCGCCCTCGTTCACGGACGCGCCCATGATTTCCCGTTCAAAACAAATCAGGGGAATTTTGAGACACGCTTTAATGTGACTGGCGGCATACTCGACTACAAACCCGATTGGCCACCCGTGCAAAACTTGGAGGCCGATATCGTGTTTCGCGGTCAGGGCCTGGAGATTGACGCGACCGGCGGACAGATATTCGGCACAGAAATAATCCAGGCTCATGCCGCCATCCCCGAGCTGGGTGTGCACGAACCGCAACTTACCGTACAGGGCAAGGCAAGCGGCACCACCACCGATGCCTTGCGTTTTCTTAAAGAGGGTCCGTTACAAGCGAAATTTGTCAATTACGTAAGCGGTCTCAGCGCGAGCGGAAAGAGTGTGTTGAATCTGGATTTGCTCATTCCACTCAAGGGCGGGAAAGATCGGGTAACAGGATCATTGGGGCTGGCCGATAGCACGCTACGCTATGGCGATCCCAAACAAAGTCTGGATGTCGAGCTTACTGATATTAACGGCGTGCTTAATTTTACCGAGACTAATTTTGGCGGTAATAATATCGCGGCCAGGCTGCGTGGTCAGGCGCTGCATCTTGATGTCAGCACCTCGCCCGCGCGGCAGGACAGTGGTGAGGCGCTGATAATCGCTGCACGCGGGACGGTCACGGCCGCGCAACTCAGGAAACAGGCGAAGCAGGCCATCCCGGATATCAAGCCCGGCCTGTTCGAGCGGCTTGTGGGCACGACCGCTTGGTCTGCCGCGCTTAAATTTCATCAGGGTGCGGAGACGGAGTTGCTGGTGAAGTCCGACCTGCAAGGTATGGCGGTGGATCTACCGCCACCTGCTGGAAAGACCGCCTCCGAACCGCTTCCACTGACCGTATCAACCACTTTATCCAAGGAACAAGGCAGGCGTTACAGCGTCGTTTATGGCGAACGGGCGCAGGCGGTGTTTAAACTCTTGCAAACGGACAAGACCACTGAATTTGGCAACGGGATAGTTAATTTTGGCGGCGGCGCAGTCCCTAAGCTGCCCACGGCAGGTCTGCGCATCAGCGGGAGTCTGCCGCAATTTTCGCTGGATGCCTGGAGAAAGATATTTGCGTCAGCCGATAACAACGCGACCTCCGGCATCATGCAAAAAATCAGTGACATTGATGTCAGTGTGGGCGCGCTGGAGGTATTTAAGCAAAAACTATCCGCTGCCCGGATTGAAGGTACTAAAACAGCGCAGCAATGGTCGTTGCGCCTGACGAGTGATCAAGTGGCCGGCGCTATGACACTGCCGCAGGCCCCTGATGCCGCGTGGGTAATGGATTTCGAGCGTTTGCACCTGGCCAAATCCGCGACTGAAACTGCCCCCGACAGCAGCCTTGATCCACGCCGGTTGCCCGTATTGCGCGTTACCAGTAAGAGTTTCAAATACGGTGATGGCGACCTGGGGCAACTGATTCTGGAAACCTCGAAACGCGCAACCGGCATGCATGTCGATAGCCTTAAATTGCAGGCACCCGAAATGACAATCAGCGGCCAGGGTGACTGGCTGAACGAAGGCGGCGGACCGGTTTCCCGCTTTGATTTTGAGGTGGATAGTAAGGGGCTGGGCAACACCCTGACTAACCTGGGTTACGATACGAATATTGCGGGGGGCAAGACACATATCGATCTGACCGCCCACTGGACGGGCGCGCCGATGGACTTTGCCTTGGCGCGACTGAATGGCACATTGTCCATGAGCATCGAAAAGGGGCGTTTTCTGGACATTGATCCGGGCGCGGGCCGGATCTTCGGATTGTTGAGCATTCAGGCCTTACCGCGCCGGCTTAGCCTGGATTTCAGCGATTTATTCAAGAAAGGCTTCGCCTTCGATACCATTAACAGCGAGTTCGCCCTGAAGGATGGCAATGCTTATACCAGCAACCTGCTCATGAAGGGTCCGTCAGCGATAGTCTCCGTTACCGGACGCACCGGGCTTGCCGCCAAGGATTATGATCAGGTGGTGACCGTAAAACCGCAAATCGGTGCCAGCTTACCATTGGCGGCTACCCTTGCCGGGGGGCCGGTGGCCGGGGCCGCAGTCTTCCTGGCGCAGAAAATCTTCCAACCCCAGATCGACGACCTTACCGGATATCAATACACCATAACTGGCCCCTGGAAGGATCCGAATATCGACAAGGTTAAGCCCACGACCCCAGCGGATAAGGCCCCGGCGAAGCCATAATCCCCGCCGCTAAGGCTGACTGATGCGACATCTGGATGGCTGATTGTTAAAAACGGGTATTAAACTCATCAGGCGAGGCTTGTGTAACAGTTTAAAAAAAAATCTGCTAGAATTTACAGACGGTCTAAATGAAGCTAAACGGCCGATTATTCTAATAAGTTATTATTCGAGGAGATATAGAAAATGAAGCTATCCATTATAATCACCGCGTTACTGGCGCTTGCCCTGACAGCTTGTAACAAAGAAGAAGGTGACACGGTTGTTGTGCCTACTCCTGAAGTTGCCCCTGCAGGTGATGCCGCCACAATGCCTGCCCCTGATGCAGCCCCAGCCCCTGATCAGAACAATACAACCATTATTACCCCAGCCCCTGATGCAGCCCCCGCGCCTGCCGACACGATGGCCCCCGCGCCTGCCGATACAATGGCCCCAGCAACGGGCGACACTGCCGCACCCGCAACTGAGTAAGTAGCTTTATTTGAGGATAGTCAATGAAAAATTTTTCAGGGAAGAAGAATTCCAGCCTTTATACCGCTGTAATCATTTTTGCGATTATCGTCATGCTGATCGTGTTTTTTATAGTTGATCGTAAGAGTACGAACTCAAGTAAAACAACGGTGGCCCCGCCGCAGGATGCGGCGGTCGCCAACCATTCAATCAATACACCCCAAGCTGCGCCATATTCTGATAATCTCGCCAGCTTGGGCTATGGGCGGAGAACATGACTGTGAAAGATACGAGCATCAATAGCAAAAAACTCGCCGTTACGGGCACGGTCATTGTTATAGGCCTGACCTTGGCATTGTTAATTGTTGGATATTATATTTTTAACACTGAAAGTAAGCGGGACGACGGGCAGCCGGCCCAGAGTTCTGTTCCCGTAGAGCCTGAACCGCAACCTGTATCGCCTGATGCAACGGCACCGTCTTCGCCCGACAGCGCCACGCAGGCTGCACCGGCTACAGCACCGTAAAGCCAGAACGGCGTTACGCGCGTCAATATTAATCAGCTGTCGTGATGCCTGCTGAATTAGTAATAGCGAAGTTATTTCGATTGTTGTACTTTGCGCTTTACCGGGTGCGGAAATGATAGGGCTTTCGGGTCACTGATCGGCCACCCGCCGGATTGATCAACTATAAATTGAGGATATGAAATGAAATACTCTATTCTAGCCGCCGCTTTACTGGCCGTTGCGGTCAGCGCCTGCGATAAAAAGGAAGACACAACGCCTGCATCTTCAGCCGATGTGGTGACGCCTGACTTGGCGACGCCGGTTATGCCTGATACAGCAGCCTCCGCTGATACGGCTCCAGCGCCCACAGCCGCCGCACCTGCCGATGCAGCGCCAGCTGAGACTGCGCCAACCACAGATGCCCAAAGCGTGGCCCCTGCTGCACCTGCAACCCCAGCTGCAGATGGTGTGGCCCCCGCTGCTGCGGCACAAGGTGCCTCCCTCAGTCTGGATGATGGCAAAGCCCTTGCCAAGAAGAGCGGGTGTTTTGCCTGCCACAATATTGAGCGCAAGATCATCGGTCCGGCGTGGAACGATGTCGGCACAAAATATAAAGGCGATCCCGCTGCACATGAGACGCTTTTGAAGTGGATTCACACGGGCGGTACCGGCCGCTGGGGAACGGCTGTCATGCCCCCCTATTCGCCGCGCGTTGCCGATGCCGATATCGAGAAGTTGGCTGATTTTATACTATCGCTTCCAAAATCGTAAAATAATCAATCTGTAACTACAAAGGCCAGCCTTGTGCTGGCCTTTGCGTTTGCGTAACTACGAATATTGGCAATTTCAGCTTTGTATCCACCTTACGGTATAATGCGCCCTATCCTGCATGCCTTTGCGAAGCTGCGCAAACTGCTTCACTGTAACGATGGAAACCGGTGTGCCCTACCAACCTGTACCTGATAAATTCGCTCACCTGACCGTTCCTACACCCATCTTCAACATTCATACTCGGTTGCCGGTCCTGCCGATGAACGCTCCCGGAGCCACATCTTGACCGATCTCGCACACATCCGTAATTTCTCCATTATTGCGCATATTGATCATGGCAAATCCACGCTGGCGGACCGCTTCATCCAGATTTGCGGGGGCCTGAGCGCGCGCGAGATGTCGGCTCAGGTGTTGGATTCCATGGACCTGGAGCGCGAGCGTGGCATTACCATCAAGGCGCAGAGCGTCTCGCTGAATTACGTGGCAAAAGATGGCGAGACCTACTTGCTGAATTTTATCGACACGCCCGGTCACGTCGATTTTTCCTACGAAGTCTCGCGTTCGTTGGCGGCCTGCGAGGGCGCGCTGCTGGTCGTCGATGCCGCGCAGGGCGTGGAGGCGCAGAGCGTTGCCAACTGTTATACCGCCCTCGAACAGGGCCTCGAGGTCCTGCCGGTATTAAACAAGGTTGACCTGCCCGCCGCCGAACCCAAGCGTGTGATCAACGAGATCGAGGAGATCATCGGCATTGAGGCGAGCGACGCCTTGCAGGTCAGCGCCAAGACCGGACTGGGTGTGAAGGAACTGCTCGATGAACTTGTGCTCAGGATTCCGCCACCCAAGGGTGACGTGAATGCGCCTTTACAGGCCCTGATTATCGACTCTTGGTTTGATAATTTCGTCGGCGTGTATTCGCTGGTGCGCGTCATGCAGGGCACCGTCACGCCCAAGCAAAAGATCAAGGTAATGTCGACGGGGCGTAGTTTTCAGGTAGAAAAGGTCGGCATCTTTACGCCGAAAAGACAGGAAACGGCCAGTCTCAGCGCAGGCGAGGTCGGTTACATTATTGCAGGCATCAAGGAAATTAATGGTGCCCCGGTGGGCGATACCTTCACCCACGTGGAGCGACCGGCAAGCGCACCTTTAGCCGGATTCAAGGCGGTGCAGCCGCAGGTATTCGCTGGCCTGTTCCCGATCGACGGCGAAGAGTACGAGGCCTTCCGTGAGGCGCTCTCCAAGCTGCGCCTGAACGATGCGGCGCTGTATTATGAACCGGAGACCTCGCAGGCACTGGGCTTTGGCTTTCGCTGCGGATTCCTTGGCATGTTGCACATGGAGATCGTGCAGGAGCGCCTGGAGCGCGAATATAATCTGAATCTGATCAGCACTGCGCCCACCGTGGTGTATGAGGTGCTTACCACCAAGGGCGAAACCATCCAGGTTGATAATCCCTCCAAGTTGCCCGAGGCCAACCATATTGCGGACACCCGTGAGCCAATCATTGAGGCGCATATCCTGGTGCCGCAGCAGTATCTGGGCAACGTCATCACGCTTTGCAATGAAAAGCGCGGCGCACAAAAGAATTTACAATATCTGGGTAATCAGGTTGCATTAACCTATGAATTGCCCATGAATGAAGTGGTCATGGATTTTTTCGATAGGCTCAAATCGGTGAGTCGCGGTTATGCCTCGCTCGATTACAAGTTCGTGCGCTTCCAGAGTTCGAATCTGGTCAAGCTCGACATCCTCATCAACGGCGAGCGCGTCGATGCCTTATCGCTGATCGTGCACCGTGACCAAAGTATCACGCGCGGACGCGAACTCACCGAAAAAATGAAAGAGATTATCCCGCGCCAGATGTTCGAGGTGGCCATCCAGGCGGCCATCGGTTCGCATGTCATCGCGCGCCAGAGCGTCAAGGCCATGCGCAAGAACGTTATCGCCAAGTGTTACGGCGGCGACATTACACGCAAACGCAAGCTGCTGGAAAAACAGAAGGCGGGTAAAAAACGCATGAAGCAGATCGGCACAGTGGAGATTCCGCAGGAGGCCTTTCTGGCGGTGCTGCACGTGGGGAAAAACAAATAAGCACCAACAATTTTCTCATCTTCACTAAAGTATATTCACCAAGCCGTATAATTCGCTGATGTAACGGCAATCCTGTTCAAGAGGTCTTAAATGAATTTTGATTTTCCCACCATCATGGTATTAGCCGTTGTTATAACCGGCTTAATCTGGCTGATCGACGCCATTTTTTTTGCGCCCCGCCGGGAGCTGCAATATGCTAATGTTTCTGCCGCCGCCGGGACAAACACCGGCACTGAAACTCGTGCGCGTCAACCCAAAGAACCTCTGATCGTCGAATACGCACGCTCATTTTTCCCGGTCATTCTTGCCGTGCTGGTACTGCGCTCGTTTATTGTCGAACCGTTTCGCATCCCGTCCAATTCGATGATGCCCACCCTGTTAACCGGCGACTTTATCCTGGTCAATAAATTCAGCTACGGCATACGTTTGCCGGTTATCAACAAAAAGATAATAGACATTGGTCTGCCTAAACGCGGCGATGTGGTCGTGTTCCGTTATCCCAACAACCCGTCGATAGACTACATTAAGCGTGTGGTAGGTCTGCCGGGCGACCGGGTTGCGTATTACCAGAAAAAATTGCGTATTAACGGCGAGATTATGGCGCAAAACCCGATTGGGCCGTACACTGGTGTTGGGGCGGGTGTGGGGATGTCCGGTGCCGATCTGCTTAAGGAGCAACTCGGCGCGGCGAACCATAGTATCCTCACCCGTCCAGGGCAGCCTTCCGTTGAGGGTGAGTTTGTTGTACCGCAGGGTGAATATTTCGTGATGGGCGACAATCGCGACAATAGTAATGACAGCCGTTACTGGGGCACGGTGCCCGAGCAAAATCTGGTTGGCAAGGCCTTTCTGGTCTGGATGAATTGGGATAGCTCTAATGGCGGAGTCGCCTGGGAACGTATCGGTTCCAGCATAAAATAAAAGCGGTTTAGAATAATGGCGCTTGGGTTTAGGATAGTAATACTTGTTCTCACGGTTCGACTGTAAATAGTCTGGTGTAGTCTTAAATATCTTTTTAGTAAGGGGGTTTTATGAAAAACATCAATAGACAGAGTGGAATAACAACGATTAGTTTAGTAATAGTATTGCTGCTGATCGCATTTTTTACCTTAATCATACTTAAGGTTGGACCCATGTATCTGGAAAATTTCAGCGTTGTCACCTCGATGGAGTCGCTCAAGAAAGAACCCGAGATCGCCAGCCGAACCGGTGAAGAAATCCTTCAACTTCTCATGAAACGCCTGGATATTAACG
>JBDSOT010000117.1:0-8562 GCA_039914705.1 Gammaproteobacteria bacterium
AATGCGCGCATATCAGGCCAGTAATGTCGGTATCTTGCGGCCGGCATCCAGTCGAGTCCTATAGATGCTTTCGGAAGGTAACGAGTGACGC
The DNA here is from genome assembly GCA_039914705.1 of Gammaproteobacteria bacterium. Lineage (GTDB taxonomy): Bacteria > Pseudomonadota > Gammaproteobacteria > SURF-13 > SURF-13 > JBDSTW01. The sequence continues at coordinate 92 of JBDSOT010000117.1, forward strand.
TTCGCGGTAAAAACCGATGTGCCAGCCGCCCGGCTATGCGACGACCCTTCTTGAGAAGACGATTTCTCGAAGCAGGAGGCTGGCCCGCGACGGCCACTCTCATCTCGCTTTCCCAACCCTGTTCGTTGGAAAAGATAGGAATGCCTTTTTTGTCAATAGGCCAGTCGATAGGTTGGATATAAGGTTTATGAAAGGCATATCGATAAAGTAGTTCCGGCAGCAACACCATAGTTGAAACATCAGAGTTGTTTGCGCCCATCCCGTTCAGGCTAAACAGCACGATGGCTACATCCGGAATGGCCTCCGTCAGCTCACCGACAAGTTTATCGACGGCACAATAAATTGCTCGAACACCCTTGCCTGCAGGACTCGAAGAAGGCAGATCATGGAGCGGATGATGCGGATCGATACCGTGCCATAGCGATTCGATCGCGGAATGAAGTTCACTTACTACAACAATGCCGAGATCCCACTCCGGCAATCTTTCGGTCAGTAGCCACCGAGCGGCTTTACTACGAACTTCTGTCGCTCGTACCAAAGCGTCTGCCATAATCTGTGTCTTCTCGGCGGAAGGCCACACAAAACCATAAAGCCAGTTTTTTGCCGGATATGTTCCGAAGCGCGACGTGATCTCTTGTTGAAGGCTGGCAGGACGCGAACTGGGTTTAACGCCTGCATCGTGTGCCCCCCAGTTGACTAGCCCCTGAACCCGGTGAGCGTTTTCCAAGTTGAAGTAAGGGACGTCGAATACTACGATGCTTGAGGAGAAACTGGTGACGAACGGGCTAAGTAATGTGTCTTGTTGTCTTACCGCGTAGCTTTTCGGATCGAAGTCGACGGCACCCCATCTCCCTCCTGTACCGGGTGCGAGACCACTACTGAATTGTTCCCAAGAAAGCCCGGTGCGTTTTGCACTGCCCTGATCCAGAAGGAAACAGGCACTGCGCTCACGCAGACATTTCAGCGCGGGCAATTGTCCCGCAGCCATCATGGCATCGCCTACCGATGCTTCATAACCATCGAGGCCTATCATTAGCACGCGTCGCTGGGCCATTGGTTCTTCCCCTTGGAATTAGAACCATAATCGGTATGAACATATTATTCTGCGCCTGGCAATCGTGTGCCGGCAAGCAGTTCGTAGCTCGTAAGACGCAAAGGAGTGTATTGCGCCGCATTACGGCTTTCGCTAACCCCTGGCCGAGACTCCTTCTTTAGACGATACAGATAATATCGGCTCCCTGGCACACATACTCTCGCCACTCAAGCTGGCAGGTCTGAGTTCACCCAATAGCTCGATGATGGTCGGCACCACATCAAACGAGCTACGAATACCGTACTCTCCCGATTCCATTTCAGTGCCTGCGATAAATGCCATGCCATGCTTACCGGTATGGCCGCCGGTGCGCCGGTAGGGGAGCGGTCCGATGCGGCCCAGTTCCGGGTGTACAAATCCTACCGGTGCCGAGTTCCAAACGATAACAAGGTCTGACTCCGACGTCCCAAGTTGAAGTGGATCGACACCGGCGCAGCGCTCGATTGTGTTTAATACGGGCTTCCCCGTGAGTGGATCTCGACACTCGCGAAGCAGCGCCTCAATAGCGTCGCACACGGCGGTGTATTCAGAAAGCGGCACTTTGCCCTTGGCCTCGCGGCCGGCCAGATTTATGCGAATACGTCCATCATAAAATGACGGCAGCGCAAAGGCTCGCATGGCGGGCCAATACGGCCGGTATCTCGTAGCGGGCATCCAATCAAGCGCAACCAAGCCCTTCGAAAAGCGGCGAGTGACCTCCTTAGGCAATAACTTGCGGGCCAGGCCACCGGCCACACGGCGGATCTTTTTAAGCATATGGTTGCCGGGAGCAGACGGTAGGCCCGGGACGGCCAACCTCATCTCGTTTTCCCAGCCCTGGCCAGCGGAAAGCATTGGAATTCCATTTTTGTCCGTGCCCCAATCGCCGACGCGCATATACGGTTTATGAAAGGCGTCGCGGTAAAGCAATTCAGGCAACAATGCCATGCTCGCGATATCGGAGTCGTTTGCCCCCATCCCGTGCAGGCTAAACAGCACGATGGCTGCGTCCGGAACGGCAGTTGTTAATTCTCCGACGAGTTTATCGACGGCCCGGTAAACCGTGCGCAGACCCTTGCTCGCCGGGGCCGAGGAAGGTAAGCCGTGAAGCGGATGCTGTGGGTCGATACCGTGCCATAATGCCTCGGTCGCGGAGTGAAGTTCACTCACTACGACAATACCAAGATCCCAATCAGGTAATCGCTCGGTCAGTAACCAGCGGGCGGCCGCGCTGCGCACCTCTGCCGCGCGTACCAGTGCTTCTGCCATAAGCTGCGCTCGCTCCGCGCTTGGCCATACGAAACCATAAATCCATTTTGTAGCCGGGTATGCCCCAAAACGCGAGTTAAACTCCTCCTGAAGGCAGGCGGGACGCGAACTAGGTTTCACGCCGGGATCGTGTGCGCCCCAGGCGACCAGGCCCTGAGTTTGGGGAGTTCGGTCCAGGTCGAAGTAAGGGGCGTCGAATACGACAGTGCGGGCTGCGGTACCGGTAACGAAGGGCGCAAAAGTTGTGGGGCGTTGCCATACTGCATAGTCTAGCGGGTCGAAATCAACTGCGGCCCATCGGCCGCCCGCGCCGGGCGCGAGGCCACTGCTGACGTGTTCCCAGGCAAGCCCGGTGTTCTTTGCGCTGCCATGATCCAGAAGAAAACAGGCGCTGCGCTCGCGCAAGGCTTGCAATGCGGGTAATTGCCCCTCCGCCATCAGCGCGTCACCAACGGATGCCTCATAGCCATCGAGACCGATCATGAGTACCTTGCGTTTAATCATTGTTTCATCGCCATAAGAGAGCCGCAAATTTGGCATCAAGACATTATTCTGGTCTAGCAAGCTAGTAGTAGCAAGGCACAATATTCATTGGAATGACGCGAGAGGTCTCTGCAAATCGCTCCTGCACCGCTTAATAAGCAGACTTGATAGAGATAATCGCCTCATCAAGGGATAATCCAGCCACTTACCGGGGCCGACGTGGGCTGTCCCTCTTGCAGCCTGATGATGTAAGCACCTTTCGAGGCATAGCGCTGCCCGGGACCCAGGCTGACATGCGGATAGACCGAGCTGTTCAGGGCATTGTCCACCGAGTGTTCGACGCGTTCGATGAAGTAGTCGCGTGAGAAGTTATCCCGCATATGCATCAATGCCTCCCCGGCTACCGTCACCGCGAAATAGCTATTCGCCAGCAGTCGTTCATCGGCCGCAACAATCTTTCTGCTGCGCAGCCAAATACGGGTGCGCGCCAGTGTCCGGTCGCGATCTTGCGCTAAGACGAACGGGTGCAGCAGGTAGCCCTGTCCCGGCAGGGCTTGCGGTAGTTGTCTCAGATCGTCACCGATCAGACTCGAAGATAGAAAGACGCCGTTTGCTACCGGTTTTAGCACCGCGCGCAAGCCTGTCAGGTCGGCGGTGTGCAGCCAAAGCATCAGCAAGGACGGCCGGTCGCGCTCCAATAACGTGCCCCAGAATTGTTCGGTGGGAGATCCGCCCGTGATCACACGGTCTACGAGCTTGGCCGCATCCGCCCCTGATAGGGCTGCCCGCAACGCCTGTGCCGCGCGCCGTCCGGCCCCGTCGTCGCGATAGACCTGCATCATGGTTCCAGTCAATGCGCCATGCGCCGGTGCGCGGAGATGCCTGGCCAGCACCTGTGCCTCCAGCGCCACGCCCTTTGAAAAATAGATCGAATACAAGGCGTCATCCGCCACCGGCGGGGCATCGGTATTCGGGAACAGGCACGGGACTTCGCGCCGCTCGCAGAAATCGTGCACCGGCTGCCAGTCGCCTGCGCTAACGCCACTGAGCAAGGCAAATACCGGTTGTTGCCGATAATAATTCTCTAGCTGCGCGGGCCAGCTTGCCGGTGATCCTTTTAGCTCCCACACATGGAGTACCCAGGTGCGGTGCGCCCGATACATCTTCTCCTGGGCGCGCGCGGCGTATGCCCGGCGCACCGTTTCGCTGCGTGTTTCAGCATTCTTTTCCTTGAAATAGGTTTGCAGCACATTCAACAATGCCTGACGCGATACCGTATTGACCGCACCGGCAATCACCGTAGCAAAGTGGATGTTGCGCCCGTCGACCCCGGGGTCCGGGCCTGCCGGGAAGGCGCTAAGATACGCATGGAGCGCCGCCACTTCATCTCGGCTGAGCTGGTACGCCGGCATCAGTGTGTCGAACTTGCGTCCAGCAGGATCAACCCCCTCGCGCAAGGCGCGCGACAGCGTTACCGCGCTGTAGGTGTGGCGCCCGCTCCCGTTGCGGGGTGGGCTTGATGCTTTCTCCGGAACTACGGCGGGCTCAGGCGCCATCGTCCCCCGCAGCGGCGGCACCACCTTTCCGCCCTCACTCGAACCGAGGGCGCTGCGCTGATGACAGCGCACACATGCAGCCTGAGCCCCGGTAAGCGGCACGCCGCCCTGGACGCTGGCACGCAACGTCCCCCCCGATGGCAGCACCCCTTCGCGGTAGATGCGCTTGCCCAGCTCCAGTTGCTGTTGATCGGATATGGCGGCGAACGACATAGGCACAACAGAGAAGACCATCAGGAACAGCGCGGCGACAACGGCGGCATGGCGACCGTTAATGTGATGCGTCGTAATTAACGCAACAAATAATGGCACGTCCGAACTCCTTTTTTACAAATGTAGCGTGCGCCATGCACACGGAACGCCTCGTACGATGCATGGATGCAGCTTCATCGTGCGCTCAGCACACGCTACCGTGTCACTGTGATGTCAGGGTCCGATATTCGCGCAACAAGTCATCGGCGCTCGCGTAGCCCTCCAGTCGAATCCATGACGTATCTTGCGAACCCCGCAGGAAGGTGACGGGAAGGTGGCTCATCTTGCCACCACGGTATGCATCAAAGGCCTTCTGCAAGAGCAAGGCATTATCGAGGCTGCCGGTGAGGAAGCGCCATTCCGGCCCGGCGTGGTAACGGTGCGCATAACTGCTCAGGCGTTCGGGCGTGTCGTGCTCCGGGTCGATCGATATGGAGATCATTTTGAGCGCGCTGGCTTCGCGTCCCAGCTTGTCGCGTACCTGGGAAAAAGTGGCGGTGATCACCGGACAGACGGCAGTGCAGGTTGTGAAGACGAAGTTGAGCATGATCGGTTTCCCGGCATCCAGTTCCGTGAGCATGGATGTCGCGCCGCCATCAGCGGCGACCAGCGCCAGATCGGGGATACGATAATCAACCACAGTGCGCGTATATTTGCCGGTTGGATACGGTTCATCCGCAGGAATGGCCTTGAGCAACACAGGATTGTTGTGGTGGACTGCCGTTGATTCCGTACCGTGTCCCACACTATTCGCGGAGAACAGCAGCATGAGCGCTAACACCGGCAATTGCGCCCCCGGAAATGATATGGACAGAGTTTTCATTTCACAACCTTGATATGGACGTTAGCGACGTTGGAAGTCGCGCCGAGCTTGTCCTTGACCGTGTAGCGGAACCGATCGATACCCTTAAAGTTACGTCGCGATTTATAGCTCACCGTGCCGTTTGCATTCACCTGCACCGTGCCATCGCTGGGGGCGGTGGTAATGATCACTGTGCCCACGTTCAGGCTACCGTCCGGATCACGGTCGTTGGCCAGTACCGCAATGACCTTGGAAATATAAGTCCTGGCGGTAACGTGATCGTTGACCGCCACCGGGCGTAGGTTGCGCTGCACGGTGAGGGTAACGGTTGCCGTTATGCTGTGCAAGGCCCCGTCATGGGCCTGATAGGTGAAACTATCGGTGCCGCTATAACCGGGTTTGGGGGTGTAGCTGAAGGCGCCATTAGCGTTGAGGGTGAGTGTGCCCTTGATGGGTGCGGCTACCATACGGGCGGTCAACGCATCGCCGTCCATGTCGCCGTCATTACCCAGTACGCCGGGCGCCGCCACGTTCAGGCGGGCGCCGGCAGAGACGTTGTAGGAGTCGTTTAATGCTACGGGTGCATCGTTAACATTGGCCACGGTTACGGTAAAGCTTTGGGTTGCGAACAGCCCGCCCACATCTTGTGCCCGCACAGTGACCGGGTGATTGCCGACCTGGGATGCATTCGGTGTCCAGCCAATGAGTCCGTTTCCTGCGGCTATGCTCATTCCCGGCGGGGCTGTATCCAGGGAGTACGTCGGCGCTCCGCCGTCAGGATCGGTGGCCGTCACCGTATAGTTGTATAACACACCCTGCGTGGCGATGGTCACCGGGCTCGAGGTAATGGCGGGCGGGCTTCCGCCTGTGGGCGTCAGCAGCAGGCGATAAGCGGCGGACACATCGACCAGGCCGTAGCCGTAATCCGTGTCAGATCCGGGTTGGCCTAAGTCCTGCGCCGAACGCGTGAGTGCGGATTCCAGCGCCGCGATACCGATAGCGGGATAGGCGCCTAACAGCAGGGCCATGGCGCCTGCCGTATGCGGGGCGGCGTAGGAGGTTCCGGAAAGCGTGGTATAGAGCGGAAAGCCACCAAAGGAAAGATCGGCGGTACGGATGTTGACACCGGGCGCGCTCAGGTGCGGAAACAGGCCGCCGTCGCAGGCTGAAGGGCCGCGGCTGCTGAAGTCTGCGATGACCAAAGTGTCATCCACCGCGCCGGTGGCGAAGGCGCCGGGATTGTTGGCCGGACTGCCGCTGGTCAAATTGTTTGGGCCGCTGTTCCCCGCGGCGAATACCACACCGATCCCCGCCGCCTTGAGCGTCTGTATGTCACTGCTGAATTCCAGCGCACAAGTCCCCAGACTGCCATCCAGTCCCCAGGAGGCATTGACCACATCAGGCGCGTCCTGGGTATTGGGGTTGCCGTCGGGATCGAGCAGCCATTGAAAGGCGAGGTGAATATCGCTGAGCTGTGCCTGGCCTGCATCGTTAAAGATCTTGGCGGCGATCCAGCGCGCATCCGGCGCCACGCCGATGGCATTGCCGCCGGCCGCCCCGCCGACCAGGATCCCCATGGTCTGGGTACCGTGGCCGTCGCCGTCGTAGGGGGTGCTATGTTGACCGTGCGGATCGAACCAACTGTTGTTACCGCCGCGCCACTTGCCATTGAGATCGGGGTGATACGGATCCACGCCGGTGTCCATATTGGCGACCACGACTCCGTGCCCGCTATAGCCCAAGGCCCAGAGCTCGTCGGCATGGACAGCACCCAGATTCCATTCGGGTGGAGCGCTATCGCCTGACGTTTTCGCGGGCGCAAGCAGTCTCTGATCCAATTGAACAATGGCGACCCCCGGCTGGCTCGCCAGGCGCGGGATGACATCGGCGCGTACGATGGCGGCAATGCCATTGGTTACCCAGAGGGGGCGGATGCGCTTGGCGCCTTGATCCTTTAAAAATGTCCTAAGCGATGGCTGGGTGAGGTCGGCCTTGGCCTTGAGGTCTCTGACCAAGCCAGGGTCGCGTCGGCGGTCTCGGCGCACTCGCGAACCGACATTAATCTTATCGGATAGTGAGACGATGACGGCAATTTCATCGGCCGGGGCGTGGGCCTTTAAATTAGCCTGTAAGGATGGCGTGAGGATGCCCGCGTGTGGCGTGCTGCTCCAGTGCAAGGCTAGGAGTACGGCCGGTAGCAAAGTCCACCATCTTTTTTTAATTAGTAGGGTATTCATAATTTAAACTAACGCAGGTTGTCGTCTTACTCCACTGTGAGGTTATCAATCTTCGTATCGCCCACCACCAGGCTAACTTTATCACCCGCTTTGATAAACCTGCCGGGATTAGCGAAAAAAATAAAATTGGTGCGACGATTATTAGCGGGTTTGCGAGTCTGGCGTAGCGGACCCAGCTTGGGCGTATTGGGCACCATTAATTTTGCCCCGCTAGCCTGTTCAATCAGATAAGGCGCAATCTTTCGGTCCAGCAACGCCGCCGCCTTTTTTATATCGACTATCCGATAGCGCAAATCCAGCATATAGCCTGCCGCTGAGAGCCTCAGCGCTGTGATTTCTACGCCCAGTTTTGCTGCAGCAGGAGTTGGGGACGTTTGCACCGCTATAGTGGTGTGCGGACTAACGGTTGGCGTATGCCCATATAGCAAGACTGCTGCAATAATGCCCGCTGCGGCGATCAATGCGGCGATATAGCCGTAGCGGAGGCGGGCATCGCTATTTGGCAAAAACCAATATCCTGATTTGTTCATATCCTTGATCATGAGCATATCCTTCCTTGTAGAGTCACTTACCTTAATTCGCCCCGATCTCCAGCAAGGCGGTGGCATTAGGGGAGAGGGTCGCGCCGTTGGTGGGGTTACTGAGTCTTAGGGTAAGACCCTCTTTGGCCTCAGGGGAGATCCCGTCCGCGCGCAGCGGCACGCTAAAGGTTCTGGCACTGAAATCCCCGTTGGCCCAGCTTAAGGTACCGGTTACTGCGGTGTAATCTATCCCGGCCACGGCGGTGCCGTTACTGGTGG
>JBDSOT010000124.1:0-17506 GCA_039914705.1 Gammaproteobacteria bacterium
ATTAGCGCTATACAGGAAGCTTGTCAGCAGTGTGGTGCAGCGTGCACAGCGCTATACGTACACTTAAGCACGGCTGTCGGCCTTGGATGCTAAAAACTGCGAGTTGATAAGTTGGTTCGGCTGCGAAAATGTTATTCGTTTTATTGACCGCAGCATATAAGGTATATATATAGTAATACACTGGATGCGTCTCCAGAGAATTTACGATATTGTCATACTCAGCTTATAAATTGCACAACTTGGGACAAGCTCATGCGTACGCACAAACAGGTAGAACAGGTGCTTATCGACAAGATTCGTGACCTGTCACCGGAAAAAATTGACGAGGTCACAGACTTTGTGGATTTTCTGCGCAGCCGTGACGAGGGCCGCCACCTGACTCAGGTGGCAACGAAACTCTCCGAGCAGGCCTTCAACCAAGTGTGGGACAATCCTGACGACGCCGACTATGACCACCTATGAATTCGGTGATATCGTCCTCGTTCCCTTCCCATTTACCGATCAGACTGCCAGTAAGAAACGCCCCGCTGTAGTAGTAAGCTCCGCAGCCTATCATCGCGAGCGATCCGACCTGATTCTGATGGCAGTAACCAGCCAGGTTAGATCGATACCTACTGTAGGCGAAGCCAGTGTTAAACACTGGCAAGTGTCCGGCCTGCTTAAGCCCTCGGTGATTAAGCCGGTCATCACGACTGCTGAGAAAGGATTAATTTTGAGGACGCTGGGGCGGCTACACGAAGACGATCAAGCACTGCTGCGTACGGTATTAAACAATATACTCGGATGAAATTAAGACTTAGCTTGTCTAATTACTCTCGCTGCCCAGCACCCTGGATTCCGGATAGAAAATTCTAAGCCCAGCATTGCCAGAAGCTGCTTTCTGAACGGTGAGGTAGACGCCAAAATTAACTGCTGCATTGTTAGTCCTGCTTAAAGGGCTGCCCGGCCATCAAATTAATATACCGCTTTCCTTTTGACACCCGCAGCCAGTGATTATATCATGCGCGGTCTATGTCAGAGCGGCTGCCCGAGTTTATAGACCCGTTACAGTTGGCAGTAGAGCGGCGATTGCTGACCGGCGTACTGCTGCTGTCACGCATGCGGCGATTGGCGCCGCTGCTTGCCAATACGCAAGGAACGGTGAGCATCGACCTTGAATTCGGGCAGGATGGGCAGAATATTAAGTATCTGCTTGGACGGATTAGCTCGAACCTGGAACTTGTCTGTCAGCGCTGTCTGCAACCGATAAATTTTAGCATTAACACACAACCCTGTTTAGGTATTGTAACATCGCAGGCCCAGGCAGAGCGGCTGCCGGCAAATTATGAGCCACTGCTGGTCGCAGCGGGTCGCATACCGCTCGCTACGATTATCGAAGATGAGTTGTTATTGAATTTGCCTGACATACCCAAGCACGAGGATGAAAACTGTCTGGATTTGGATAAATTTACTAAGCCCGAACCAATAGCGGAAGCACCGCGCAAAAATCCGTTTGCACTATTGAATCAATTGAAACAGAAAAAGTAGTTTTCAAATTAACCAGTTTAAAGCTAGCTAGAGAGTGAACAACCATGGCCGTACAAAAAAGCCGTAAGACCCCTTCCAAACGCGGTATGCGCCGCTCGCACGATAAACTGACTGCGGCGACCTTATCGATTGAGCCGACCTCGGGTGAGACCCATTTGCGTCATCATATTAGCGCCGATGGCTATTACCGTGGCCGCAAGGTTATCGCCTCTTCCAAAGAAGAGTAGTATTTAGCCAGGGCTTGCCGGAATATGGCCCGTGGCGTATCCAGCCAGTCTGTACCAAGACCCCGTATTGACGACTCCCTTCTTACAGGAGCGAAGCTATTGTTCGCCCAGCATCAGGACATAATATAGGTGTCGAATCCATGAGCGGTTTGCTAACCATTGCCCTGGATGCCATGGGCGGCGATCACGGCCCGCATGTAGTAGTGCCGGCGGCCTTGAATGTGTTGGCGGAACAGCTTGAACTCAAGCTTATTCTGGTCGGCAACCGCGAGCTGATTGCTGCCGAATTACGTGCAAGAAAGGCGGATGTCGGTGAACGCCTGACTATTCAGCACAGTTCCCAATCCGTTGAGATGGACGAACTCCCATCGCAGGCCCTGCGCAATAAAAAGGACTCCTCAATGCGCGTCGCGATCAATCTGGTGAAGGAGGGCGTAGCATCTGCCTGCGTCAGCGCCGGCAATACGGGTGCCTTGATGGCGACGGCGCGTTATGTATTAAAGACCCTGCCTGGGGTTGACCGGCCCGCCATTATCTCCTCGCTTCCCACTCTCCACGGCCACACGCACATGCTGGATCTGGGCGCTAATATCGAATGCAGCGCCGAGCAATTATTCCAATTCGCCGTGATGGGTTCGGTGCTGGTCAGCGCCGTGGATAGTATTGCCCGGCCGCGCGTTGGCCTGCTCAATATAGGCGAGGAAGAGATGAAGGGAAACGAGCAGGTGAAGGAGGCGGCGCGCCTGTTGTCCGAGAGCGACATCAACTACATCGGCTTCGTGGAAGGCAATGATATTTACACAGGCGTTGCCGACGTCGTGGTGTGTGATGGCTTTACCGGCAACGTCGCGCTCAAGGCCAGCGAAGGCGTGGCGCGTATGATCAGTCATTATATGAAACAGGCATTCCATCGTAATATTTTTACCAAACTCGCGGGCCTCATTACGCTGCCCGTGTTCAAGGATCTGAAAAAAAAGATCGACCCGCGTCGCTATAACGGTGCCAGCCTCGTCGGCCTGCAGGGCATCGTTATCAAGAGCCACGGCGGGGCGGATGTGTTCGCCTTCGCCAATGCCATTAAAGAGGCCGTGCTGGAGGTTAAGAAGGACGTGCCGCAACGCATTGGCGAACAACTTCGCCAGCGTTTATCCGAGCGGCAAGCACTATGAACCCCACCTATTCCCGCATCACGGGCACCGGCGGCTATCTTCCCAAAAAGGTGCTGACCAATGCCGATCTGGAAAAAATGGTCGACACCACCGATGCCTGGATTACCGAGCGTAGCGGCATCCGCGAACGCCATATTGCAGCGCCCGGCCAAACCACTTGCGATCTGGCCGAGTTTGCCGCGCGCCGTGCCATTGACGCGGCCGGGATAAACGCCGGCGACATCGACTTAATCATCATGGCCACTACCACACCCGATCGCATATTCCCCAGCACGGCCTGCATGTTACAACAGCGTCTGGATATTCACGGTTGCCCCGCCTTTGACATTCAGGCCGTCTGCACCGGCTTCATTTACGCACTGGGAATCGCCGACAAATTTATCCGCGATGGCAGTGCGCGGCGCGCGCTGATTGTGGGCGCCGAGACCTTGTCGCGCATTACCGACTGGAGTGATCGCGGGACCTGTATCCTGTTCGGTGATGGTGCCGGTGCTGTAGTACTTGAGGCCAGCGCTGAACCGGGTATTTTATCCACGCACCTGCACGCGGATGGTCAATATCAGAACCTGCTGATGGTCGAGGCGGGTGTGTCGCAGGGTTACGATGTTATGCATAAGAGCGGCTACATTCAGATGCAGGGCAATGAAGTGTTCAAGGTAGCGGTCAATACGCTGGATCGTATCGCTGATGAAACGCTGGCGGCTCATAATATGAAAACCTCCGATGTGGACTGGCTGGTGCCGCACCAGGCCAATATCCGTATCATCACCGCCACCGCGAAAAAACTGGCGCTGCCGATGGAGCGTGTGGTGGTTACCGTGGATGTGCATGGCAATACCTCGGCCGCCTCCATCCCGCTGGCACTGGATACCGCCGTGCGCGACGGACGCATTAAACGCGGCGAAACTCTGCTGCTGGAGGGCTTTGGCAGCGGCTTTACCTGGGGTTCGGCCTTGTTGAAGTTTTAACCCGGCGACTGCCTGTTTTATTTTCTATAAACTTTGGCAACCCTCATGAATAAAGAATTCGCATTTATATTTCCCGGTCAGGGTTCGCAATCGCTCGGCATGCTGGCCGATCTGGCGGCGGTGTATCCGGTGGTAGCGCAGACTTTTGCGGAGGCCTCGGCGATACTGGATTATGATCTCTGGCAATTAACCCTCAATGGGCCGGACAGTGAGCTGAATCTCACGCATAAAACGCAGCCGGCCATGTTGGCGGCGGGGGTTGCCATGTGGCGTATCTGGCAGTCGCAATCCCCAGCCATTCCCCGCTTCATGGCAGGCCACAGCCTGGGGGAATACACGGCGCTGGTATGTGCGGGTGCGCTGAAGTTCAGCGATGCCATCAATCTGGTTGCCCTGCGCGGGCGTTTTATGCAGGAGGCCGTGCCTGCCAATACCGGCGCGATGGCGGCGTTGCTGGGCCTGGCGGATGATAAGGTAAGCGAGGTTTGCAGCCAGGCTGCGCAGGGTGAGGTGGTGGCCGCCGCGAATTTTAATTCGCCGGGGCAAGTGGTTATTGCGGGCCATGCAACTGCCGTTGAGCGAGCCGTACAGTTAGCCAAAGCGGCGGGCGCTAAACGAGCCATCATGCTACCGGTTAGCGTGCCGTCGCACTGCGCGCTGATGCAAGCTGCCGCCCAACATTTTGCGCAGCATCTGAATGAAACTCCGCTCAAAGCCCCGTCGATTCCGGTCATTAATAACGTTGACGTGGCAGTCTGTAGCAGCCCCGATGCGATACGCGACGCCCTGACGCGACAGCTCTATTTGCCCGTGCGCTGGTCGGAGGTCATAAATAAAATGGCGTTGTCTGGCGTCACCACCCTGGTGGAATGTGGGCCGGGCAAGGTTTTAAGTGGGCTTAACAAGCGCATCAATCCAGCGCTGAAAAGTCTTTCATTGCACAACCTGGCCGGTCTTGAACAGGCCCTGGCAGGCGATGTTGCGCATAACCCTATGCTGGAATTAGAACATGCTGCTAAGTAATGAAATTGCATTGATCACCGGGGCAAGCCGCGGCATCGGCTTGGCGATAGCCATCGAACTGGGCAGGCAGGGTGCCATAATTGTTGGCACCTCAACTTCAGATAAAGGTGTAGAAACAATAAATAAGGCTATGAAAGAAAACAATATAACTGGTTGTGGTTATGTGCTGAACGTGAATGACCAGGCCTCGATAGACATGACCCTGAAGGCACTGAGCGAACGCTATGGTGCACCTACCATCTTGATCAATAATGCGGGCGTGACACGTGACAATCTGCTGATGCGCATGAAGGATGACGAGTGGGCTGATATTATCGAAACTAATCTAAGCTCAGTGTATCGCTTAACTAAAGCCTGCGTAAGAGGTATGATGCAGGCTCGCCACGGCCGCATTATAAGCATAAGCTCCGTGGTGGGTGTCATGGGTAACGCCGGTCAGACCAATTATGCCGCAGCCAAGGCCGGTATTATCGGGTTTACCAAGTCCCTGGCGCGTGAAATCGGCTCGCGTGGCATTACCGTAAATGCCGTCGCTCCCGGATTTATCGACACGGACATGACGCGTGCGCTCAGCGACCAGCACAAAAATGCACTGCTGGAAAAGATACCGCTTAATCGCCTGGGACAAATGGAAGAGGTTGCCGCAGCGGTAGCCTTCCTGGCCTCTCCTTCGGCATCTTACATAACCGGCGAGACCTTGCATGTCAACGGAGGCATGTTCATGTCGTAATTTTGACAGTCGTTATTGATTCCCCAGAGCATCTTAATTCTAGCTTCACCTGCAACTTTCCAATAAAATACCCGCACAATTTGGTTTACTAAAAGTTTAGGGAGGATGTATTTGTCATGAGCAATGTCGAAGAGCGTGTCAAGAAAATCGTTGTCGAGCAACTTGGAGTTAAAGAGGAAGAGGTGAGCAACGAATCTTCATTCGTGGATGACCTTGGCGCGGATTCCCTCGATACGGTAGAGCTGGTGATGGCTCTTGAAGAAGAATTCGAATGTGAAATTCCCGATGAGTCCGCAGAAAAGATTACCACCGTGCAGCAAGCCATTGACTACATCAACACCCATCAGGGTTAATGTCCGCAACGAACTTGATTTTGTTGCATAACATTAAGGCCGCCCAGGATTTACCGGTGCGGCCTTTATTTTTTCTCCCCCATTAGGATCGCCCGTGCCTGAAAAAAGACGCGTTGTTATCACCGGGCTGGGCATGGTGTCGCCGGTCGGATTGACCGTAAAAGAGTCATGGGCCAATATCCTGGCGGGTAACAGCGGCATCGGCCCGATTACACATTTCGATACGGCGGATTTCTCCACGCGCTTTGGCGGCAGCGTCTGGGACTTTGATGTGAGTCACTATATTCCTGCCAAGGATATTAAAAAAATGGATCCCTTTATCCATTACGGCATCGCCGCCGGCAAGCAGGCCTTCGAGGATTCCGGTTTGATCGTCACAGAAGCCAACGCCGACCGCATCGGTGTTGCCATTGGTTCCGGGATCGGCGGTGTACTTGGCATAGAGAAGGGCCATGACGCCTATCTGCACGGTGGTCCGCGCAAGATTTCGCCGTTTTATGTGCCCAGCAATATCATTAATATGATCTCCGGCAATCTCTCCATTATGTACGGCATGCGTGGCCCCAACATTGCCATCGTAACCGCCTGCTCAACAGGCACGCATAATATCGGTGCGGCCGGGCGCATGATCGAGTACGGTGATGCCGATGTGATGATCGCGGGCGGGGCGGAGATGGCAACCTCACCGACCGGCCTCGGCGGATTTGCCGCCTCGCGCGCACTGTCCTCGCGCAATGATGACCCGGCCACCGCCAGTCGACCCTTCGACCTTGACCGCGATGGTTTCGTACTGAGCGATGGTGCCGGTGTCGTGGTATTGGAAGAATATGAGCACGCCAAGCGGCGTGGTGCCAACATCTATGCCGAACTCATCGGCTCGGGCATGAGCGCCGACGCCTATCACATCACTATGCCTATGCAGGGTGGGGAGGGTGCGCAACGCTGCATGGAAAATGCACTGCGCAATGCGGCAACCGATCCTGCGGATGTGGATTACATTAACGCCCATGGCACCTCCACCCCGGCGGGTGACAAGGCCGAAACCCAGGCCGTTAAATCCACCTTCGGCACCTACGCTTACAAAGTGGCGATCAGTTCCACCAAATCCATGACCGGTCATTTGCTGGGCGCGGCAGGGGGCATCGAGGCAATCTTTTGCGTACTGGCGATTCGCGACCAGGTGGCCCCGCCAACCATCAACCAATTTACCCGCGACCCGGAATGTGATCTCGACTATGTCCCTCACACCGCGCGCCGCATGGATATTGATGTCGCTCTATCCAACTCATTCGGCTTTGGCGGCACTAACGGGACATTGGTATTTCGCAAGCTGCATTAGCGCTCATTGCGGATACCGGCTCGCTGGCCGGTGTTATCACATCCTCTATACCTGCGCTCAATGACTCATGATTGAGTACACCCCAACACCAGCCGGTTTCGATCTACTGCAACTGCACCGCAGTTATCCCGCTCGTTATCCCTATCTGCTGGAGAGTGTCGTCCACGGCAGTCCGTCGGCGCGCTATGACATCCTGTTCGCATTTCCCCAACAGATACTGGAACTCACCGGGCCTGATTTATTGCAAGGAAAGGGCCTGACATTATCCGGCACGGATTTTTTAGCCAATCTGGATAACTGGTGGGCGCAGCATAAGTTGCCGGAAGAAGTACCCGCGCAACTGCCTTTTAGCGGTGGCTGGTTTGTTTATCTCGGTTATGAACTCGCGACGCAGATAGAGCCACGCCTGAAGAACGTAAATCACAGCGCCAAGACACAACGAACATCACCGCCCGTGGCAACGCACACCCTGCCTGTAGCTTTTGCCATGCGCATACCGGCAGCCTTTATCAAGGATCATGATTCGGGCAAACTCTATCTGGTCAGCGAGCAGGATTGCGACGGACACTTCGAACTGATGAAGGCAGATATGAGCGCGTTGGAGAAGGCGCAGTTTAGCCCACAGCCGCTGCTAAAGACCGCTCTGCTGGAACAGCCGCCGCAGCGTTATATCGAAGGCGTGCAATGCATACTGCGCTATATTAAAGAAGGCGATGTCTTCCAGGTTAATCTGTCGCGCGAGTGGAGCGCTACGCTAAAAGCCGAGGTTAGCGCCGCTGATGTTTACCAGCAACTTCGAGAACAGAATCCGGCACCGTTTGCGGGCCTGGTTCAATATGGTGATTGCGCTATTATCAGCTCCTCGCCGGAACGTCTGGTCAGCGTACGCGGCGGTGTGGCGGCTACCCGCCCGATTGCGGGGACGCACCCGCGCAGTCCGGCACATGCCACTGACCGGGACGATATGCAACGCCTGCTCGCACATCCCAAGGAGCGCGCCGAACATATTATGCTTATCGACCTGGAGCGCAATGACCTCGGGCGCGTCTGTGTGCCGGGCAGTGTTAGTGTGGATGAATTAATGATCATTGAAAGCTATGCGCATGTGCATCACATTGTCTCCAATATCCGCGGGCGTTTGCGCGATACTGTCACACCGGGCCAGGTGTTAAGCGCCGTGTTTCCGGGCGGGACGATTACCGGCTGTCCCAAGGTGCGCTGCATGGAGATTATCGACGAGATAGAACAGACACCACGCGGCCCCTACACCGGTTCCATGGGCTATATCAACCGCGACGGCAGCATGGACTTCAATATTTTGATCCGCACGCTGGTAAAAACCCATCAACAGATATCGTTGCGCGCCGGTGCCGGGATTGTGGCAGACTCAGACCCTGAGCGCGAACTGGCCGAAACCCGCGCCAAGGCGCGCGGCATGATCCTGGCGCTGGAATCTAAAGAATATTGATTAATAAAACCTTCCGACATGACCCTGATTAACGGCCAACAAGGCTCGCAACTTAACGTCGAAGATCGCGGCCTGCTCTACGGCGATGGACTGTTTGAAACCCTGGCCGTGCGCAATGGCCACCCCTTATTATGGGAGCGACACGTGCAGCGGCTCAGGCTAGGCTGTACGCACCTGGGAATCGCAGCACCTGATGCGGAAAATTTACGCGCAGAGGCACTTGCTGTTTGTCAGAGTGCGCAGCAGGCCGTGCTGAAGATTATCGTCACGCGCGGCTGTGGGCAGCGTGGCTATCGCGGGCATTCCGCAAAATCCCCAACCCGTATCCTCACGCTGCATTCCTGGCCCGATTATCCGCTCGATTTCAAACAGCAGGGTATTGCCGTGCGCGTGTGCGAGACCCGTATGGGCAGTAATCCGGCGTTGGCTGGTATCAAGCATCTGAATCGTTTGGAACAAGTGCTCGCGCGTAATGAATGGGATGATCCTAACGTTCCGGAAGGCGTCATGCTGGATGGCGCGGGGCAAGTCATAGCGGGCACCATGACCAATATTTTTAGGGTGCGCGACGGCCACTTGTTAACGCCGGATTTGTCACAGTGTGGCGTCGCTGGCATTATGCGGGGGCTGATACTCGAAACGGCTGCGCACATGGGATTGCCTGTTACGATAAGCGGGTTTAAGCTCGACGAGTTGCTGAGCGCGCAGGAGATCTTTGTGTGTAATAGCCTGATCGGCCTGTGGCCGGTGCGCGAACTGGCCGGGACTATTCTTCCTGTAGGCCCGATAACCCGCCAGATTGCCGCACATCTCGACGAGTTGCTCAACGCATGCTGAAGATTATTTTTCGAATCCTGAGCCTATTGATAATCTGCGCCACCCTGGCGACGGCGTGGCTGGTCATTGAATACCGGCATTTTATCGACACACCTTTGAACATCGGTGCCGGCGGCATGACGTATGAAATCAGACCCGGCATGGGTTTAAAAGAGGTCGGGAAGGAATTGAGCGAGCGTGGCGTGATTAAACATTGGGGCTATCTGGCGGCCCTTGGTCAATGGCAGGGCACGGCGCATCAAATCAAGGCCGGTGAGTATCGGTTCGCGGCCGGCATTACCCCGCAACAATTACTCGACCAGATCGTCGCCGGGCAGGTGCTAGGCCACGCGCTTACCATTATCGAGGGTTGGACCTTTCGGCAACTCATGACTGCTGTCAACCGCAACTCCGAGTTGACCCATACACTGGCAGGCCTTAACGACCAGCAAATTATGGAACAGATAGGCTGGCCTGGCCAACATCCGGAAGGGCGTTTTTTTCCCGACACCTACCACATTACCAAGGGACTCAGCGATGTCGTATTTTTACAGCGCGCCTATCTCGCCATGAGTCAGCATCTGGAGACCGTCTGGCAGGCTCGCGACTCGGGATTGCCGCTTGCCAGCCCCTACGAGGCGCTCATCCTGGCATCCATCGTGGAAAAGGAAACCGGACTGGCCAGTGAGCGCCCGGCCATTGCGGGTGTGTTCACGCGCCGCCTGCAACAAGGCATGCGCTTACAGACCGATCCCACAATTATCTATGGTCTGGGCACTGATTATGATGGCGATATAAAGCGCCGCGACCTGGTTACGGATACCCCCTACAACACCTATCTGCGTGTCGGCCTGCCGCCTACGCCTATTGCCTTGCCGGGAGCAGATGCCATCCATGCAGCGCTGCATCCGCAGCCGGGTCATACCCTGTTTTTTGTTGCTCGAGGCGATGGCGGGCATGAGTTTTCGGAAAGCTTCGAGGCACATAATAAGGCCGTGCTTAAATATCAAAAGAAAGGCCAGACAGCGGGGGCAAAGGCTAAAGATAAAGCATCTAAAATGCTACCAGCCACACCATCAAAATGACGGCGCGCTTTATAACCATCGAGGGAATTGAGGGTGCCGGTAAAACAACCAGCATTAACTTTATTTCACATTATATTGAAAATAAAGGTAAAAAATTAGTAACGACGCGGGAACCGGGCGGCACCGAATTGGGCGAGCAGGTGCGCGCGCTGTTACTCTCTCACCGCTTGAATGCCATGACCGCTGATACCGAAACCTTACTCATGTTCGCCGCGCGCGCCCAGCATCTGCATCAGGTTATCCGGCCGGCCTTGGCGGCAGGGCACTGGGTGCTGTCGGATCGCTTTACGGACGCCAGCTATGCTTACCAAGGCGGCGGGCGGGGCATTAGCGCAGAACGGATTGCCGTGCTGGAGGATTGGGTGCAAGACGGCTTGCGGCCGGATCTCACCTTGCTCATGGATTTACCGGCAGCGCTCGGCCTGCAACGCGCCCATCGACGCAGCCTGCCGGATCGTTTCGAGAGCGAGCAATTGGCCTTCTTTGAGCGTGTGCGCGAGGCTTATCTGGGACAGGCGCAGCGCCATCCGCACCGCTACCGTGTCATCGACGCATCACAACCATTGGACGCAGTTCGACAACAGATAGCACAGGCGCTTGACAGTTTTTTCTCATGACGGTACTTGATGCGGATGGGTTCACAACACAGTCACAAGTCGGCTTATTCCCCTGGCAGCATGATCAATGGGAGGGGCTGATCAAGCGCCTGCGCGCCGGTGCCTTGCCGCATGCCTTGCTGCTGACTGGTGTGCGTGGTCTGGGTAAAAACCACTTTGCGAGAATTCTCGCACAAAGCCTGCTGTGTAATTCACCGCAACCGGATGGACAAGCCTGTCAGGTATGTCGCTCCTGCCTGCTCTATAAAGCAGATACTCATCCTGACTTCTTTCGGGTTTACCCGAAAGAAGAAGATTCGTCTGCGGAGAAGGCCAAACCCAAGGAAAAATCCAAACTTATAGTGGTAGACCAGATACGCGCCATGAATAACCACCTCGCGCTGAAAAGTCAGTATGCCGGGCATAAGCTGGTGATTATTTCGCCCGCCGATCAAATGAATACCGCTGCGGCGAACAGTTTATTGAAGACCCTCGAAGAACCGGCGCCCCATTCGCTGTTAATGCTCATTACCAGCCAGCCTGCGCGACTTCCGGCCACCGTGCGCAGCCGTTGTCAGCAGATTAAATTCATACCGCCCAGTGAACAAGCGGCAGCACGGTGGTTAAGCGCTCATCTTGATCAAACACAAAACCCCACGCAATTGCTTGCACTCGCGGCAGGGGCACCCTTAACGGCCCTCGCTATGGCCACGGATAACGCAATAGGCAGACGCGCGGCTATGCTCAATGACCTCGAGCGTCTGCAGCAACGCCAGGCCGACCCGCTGTCAGTAGCCGCCACCTGGCTGCAAGGTAACCTGACTGAAACACTTGGCTGGATGTTGAGTTGTGTTATGGATATGGCAAGGTTACGAAATGTTGCGCAGCCGCGCTATCTTGCCAATCCGGATATACAGCAACGTCTGAGAGAACTCGGACAACACATTAATTTGTCACGGCTTTATGCCTGCATGGACACCGTAACGGAGGTGATGAAATTGCTGAACCGGCAGGTTAACACTCAGTTATTATTAGAGGATATGTTAATATTATGGAGTGACGCAGCACAGGCTCATCGTCCTGCAAGCCGTCAGCCGAGTAGCAAGCACAATTCTATCTGACGCAAGGTTTCTAAGCAGGGTTTCTAAAAAATATGGTTGAGCCTACCAAAACGAATGCCGGCCAGCGGCAAGGCATTTTATCGGCGGTATATGGCGATAAAAATGCGCTTTACTCCGCCTATATGCCGTTTGTCAAAAATGGCGGATTATTTGTGGCAACGACAAAACATTACCAGCTGGGCGATGAGGTTTTCGTCCTGCTGTCTTTGCTGGATGATCCCGAAAAGATTCCTGTGTCGGGGCGTGTAGCCTGGATTACACCCAAGGGTGCTCAAGGTAATCGCACGGCCGGCATCGGTGTGCAGTTCAGCGAACTAGATGGCGGCGCGGCACGCAACAAGATCGAGGCGCACCTGGCCGGTATGTTGAACTCTGAGAGAAATACCCAAACCATGTAATCTTGACCCGGCATTATTTGTTGCCGATGAACACGAACAAATAACCGCACCCTTCCTTACGCTGAATAGTTACACCCTTCTGGAATCATGTCTGATCAACTCTTAGTAGACTCGCATTGCCACCTGGATCGTCTCGATTTGACGCATTTTACGGGCGGGCTTGAGGAGGTCATGGCACAGGCTCTGGAGCATGGGGTAGGGCACATGCTCTGCGTCAGCATTGATCTGGAAACTTTTCCCGCAGTACTCCAACTCGCGCAGCGGTTCGATAATGTATTTGCCTCTGTGGGGGTACATCCCAACGAACGCGACGGCGAAAATCCCAGCGTCGAAAGATTACTGGAACTTGCGCAGCATGCCAGGATTATTGCGATCGGAGAAACCGGACTCGATTACTTTCGCAGTGATGGCGATCTCGACTGGCAGCGCGAACGCTTCAGGACACATATTCGCGCCTCGAAGATCAGCGGAAAACCGCTTATCGTGCATAGCCGGGATGCCAAACAGGATACCCTGCGCATCCTTCGCGAAGAAGGTGCCGAACACGTCGGCGGTGTTATGCATTGTTTTACGGAGGATTTGGAAACGGCACAGCAGGCCATGGATCTTAATTTCTATATATCGCTTTCAGGCATCGTTACCTTCAGCAGTGCGAAAGAGTTGAAAAAAGTCGCAATGCAACTGCCCTTGGACCGATTATTGGTTGAGACCGACTCGCCTTATCTGGCTCCTGTCCCGTTTCGCGGCAAGGCAAATCAGCCTGCTTATGTCCGTCATGTGGCTCAATATATCGCCGAGCTGCGGGGTGTACCTTTCGAATTGATCGCACAATCCACTACACAAAATTTCTTTGATTTATTCGGGTGCGCTGTTGCAAATACTCATCTTTAATTGCCCTTTAAATTCCTCAATTTGGCAGTTTTATTGTCTTCAAACCCGGCTGGGATTGTAGGCAGTCGGCCTGTATAATTATGTACTTGCCAGCTCTCGTATTAGGGTCCACTTGAGGGCCGAGTAATGAACTTAACTCCCCGAGGAGAGTGTATGAAAGGACGCAAACCATTCGGCTCATTGCTGAGCAATCAGCCCTTCTCGTTATCCGCTACAACCTTACTGATCCTGTTATCGAGCTTTGGTCAAGCATATGCCTCGCTCAAAACTGTCCCGGTTCCCGAGCCGGCAAATCTCGCCGAGTTTGTCAGCGACAAGGCCGCCGCCATCAGGCTCGGCAAGGCCTTATTCTGGGATATGCAAGTGGGCAGCGATGGCATCCAGGCATGTGCCAGTTGCCACTTCCATGCAGGCGCCGATAGCCGCGCCAAGAACCAACTGAGTCCTGGCATGAACAACGGGGGAGGGGGCGCGCCAGATAAAACCTTCAATTTAACCGCATCCGGTGGCGGGGGGGCTAATTACACACTGACCGCAGCCGATTTCCCCTTTCACAAACTGTCTAATCCAAATGATGCCGGTTCAACTGTGCTTTTTGATACTGATGACTCAGTCTCATCACAGAGCGTATTCAAGCGCAATTTCGTTAAGCTTAATGCGCTCAGTGCGGTTGATGTATGCACGCATCAAATAGATCCAGTATTTATAGTGAATGGCACCAATGTACGTGGCGTGCAGGTACGGAATTCCCCAAGCGTCATCAACGCAGTATTTAATTTTAGAAACTTCTGGGACGGACGCGCCAATAATGATTTCAATGGCGTGAATAGTTTGGGTAAGACTGACCCGAATGCGCACATATATAAAGTAGTGCAAGGTAACATTCAGCAGGTGGCTATCGCCATACCGTCCGCAAGCCTGGCATCTCAGGCGATGGAACCACCCATAGATACTGAGATGTCGTGCGCAAATAGGTCATTTGCCACCATCGGCAAAAAACTTCTCAAGAAGGGAATCGTCCCGCTGGGGCAACAAGCAGTTCACCCCAATGACAGCGTGTTGGGCGGACTTGTAAAGAGAAAGGGCCGCGGTTTACGTACCTCTTATAAAAAAATGGTCGCTCAAGCCTTCCAGCCGGAATATTGGAGATCACCGAAGTCTGTTGTCATCGGTAAAGAAAAGTTTAGCCTTATGAGCGCTAACTTTCCCTTATTTTTTGGGCTGGCAATACAGCTTTACCAGGCAACGCTTGTTTCAGATGAGACTCCGTTTGACCAGTTTGCCGACGGCAACTCCACGGCACTGTCGCCGCAGCAGCAACTCGGCCTTGAAATTTTTCAAACCAGCGGAAATTGCGCTCGATGCCATAGTGGTCTGTTATTGACAGAGGCACCATTAGGCTCCAGCGAATCTCCCAATGTTGGTTTTATTAATATTGGGGTACGGCCCGACGCCGAAGATGGCGGAAATATCCTCGAGCCACAGCAGGCCAAATTTAAAACCACCGGTCTGCGTAATGTCGAACTCACCGGTCCGTATTTTCACAATGGCGGTTACGCGACCTTGCGCCAGGTTATGGATTTTTATGTACGAGGCGGGGATTTTAGCGGCCCTAACAAGAGTCCTAACATGTTATCCCTGAGGCTTGATGTTGAGCAGGAAAATGCAGTTATCGCGTTTTTATTAGCCCTCACCGATGAACGCGTGCGTTGGCAAAAGGCACCGTTCGATCATCCGCAGTTGTTCATCCCCGATGGGCAGCAGGGCGATCAACTGAGC
This sequence comes from Gammaproteobacteria bacterium, assembly GCA_039914705.1. Classification (GTDB taxonomy): domain Bacteria; phylum Pseudomonadota; class Gammaproteobacteria; order SURF-13; family SURF-13; genus JBDSTW01. The sequence continues at coordinate 15,491 of JBDSOT010000124.1, forward strand.
GTAATAGACGATGGCAGCGGCAAGGCAAGAGACAACATATTGATTCTCCCGGCAATTGGTGCCAATGGGGCTGTGCAACCTCTGCAACCCTTTCTGGGCTTGAGTCCCTTTCAACCTTGAGCGCGTTTTTGAAGTGATGTTGCAATGGAAAAGCGGTAAGGGTACAGGCAGGTGCTTATCTTGGAGTATGAGATATTACTTTATTACATAGCGCAAACCCCGCGGACTCCAATGTTCGCGGGGTTTTCTTAGCTCATTTAATTATGCTGCGCTCTCGCCAAGGCGTTATTGCGTAGTATAAGTTCCGGCCTTTGCGCGCGCCTTGCTGGCGGCGTCTTTGATTTCTTCATAGCCCTTATCCAAGTCTGACTTAATATCACTGACTTCATCGGAACTCAGTTTCTTGGCGGACTCGTAGGTGCTCAGCACTGTATTTACGACGGATTGATAGGCATTCTGCGTGAGTTCTTGAATATTCAGGTCGGCGATCTTGGCGGCAACATCGTCCTTAACCTGAGTAAGGGTATCCTTCAATTCGTCGCGCGTATCCTTGCCGCTCTTGGGTGCAAATAAAATTCCGGCAACGGCACCCGCAATAGCACCGATAACAAGGCTACCAATGGCTAATCCTGATTTATGATTATCGTCTGAATACATAGTAAATCTCCTTACTGTTTAGTGAATGTTAGTGACGTTATCAGCAACTGTTATCTGAAACTACCCTGCCTGAAGCTCAGGCAGGGTAGGTGTTTCATTAAGGAATGTGCTGCTCGGTGAGCGGGTTGTTCGAAGTTACACCCGCGCTATTATCCGTGCTGGTATTGCTTCCCGTCGATTGCTGATTTGCATCCGTGCCGGATGAGGTATTACTGGACATGTCGTGTGCAGTATTTGTAGATGTGGAACCTGCGGCCGGCTGAGAGGCTGAACTGCCGCTCATCTTTAGCATACCATCAGTTTGATTTGCGGCATGGGCCTCGGATAAATATGGCTTCTCAGTGTTGCTTGCTGGATTCCAATTACGGCCTGCCTCATCAAGCATGCCGTCGGTTTCATTCAGCTGATGAGCGGGTGAAATGTAACCCGTTGCGCTGGATCCCGTCATGCGAGATTGCGAACCAAAGCCCGCCTCGTATTCACTGCGGCTAAGTGAACCGTTCTGGTCACTGTCCATGCCGGCAAATGAATTATCGCTGCTGGTTGAGACTGAGTTTGCACTGCTGGCATTCATCTGTGTCCCAGCGGTATTGCTCGACGCCGCGCTGTCCGCCGATGCACTGTAGTTTTCTGCGAAAACGGATGTTGCCATTAACGCCATGATCGAGGCTGCTAAAATTTTAGTTTTCATAATGAATCTCCCTGAAGTTTAGTAGTGATTAAATCAACAAATCTTTCAATCGTCCTTTCTTTCATGATGGTGATGATGACGTTCCTCCTCTGCATCATCAGCATCTTCTTTGGCATCGCCATAGCCCGCCTGAATTTTTCCAGCGGTCTTCTGGACAACGCCTTTTAATTGCAATTCCTTATCGTCTATGGCATCGCCAACAACTTCTTTGACCTTGCCGATACCTTCTTTTACACGACCTTTTACTTGATGTTCATTCATAGAAAATCACTCCTTGTAAATGGGTGGCTGGTAGACAAAGACACTAAACCCGGGGGGCGCGTTTGCCCATCACCATGAACACAACAGCAATAATCAACCCGACCACAAATAGAATCCAGGCGATATTAGCTGAGGCACCGGCAATCCCGGTGAAGCCAAAGATTGCGGCAATCAGGGCAATAATAAGAAATGTGACAGCGTATCCAATCATATATACCTCCTTGTAGTTGTTTGAACTGCTCCTGTAAGCAACTGCATGCTTACATTTATATGAGTGCCTGTTCTCCAAAAGGTTCCGTTTGGCTATCCGCTTTGACTTGCGACTGTGTTGGTCGGGAATTGAGGTCTCAATTCCCCATTTCATGAGGGTTTCTCTACTTCGTATAATGTATATTATGTTAAATAAT
>JBDSOT010000148.1:0-6474 GCA_039914705.1 Gammaproteobacteria bacterium
CCGGTAAACGTTTACGCGACGAGCGCGAGGCGCGTAGCCTGTCCGTTGAGCAGGTGGCCGGCAAACTTCGCCTTGACGTCAAACAGATCGAGGCCATGGAACGCGACGAATTTACCAGTCTCGTGGCGCCGGTGTTTGCGCGTGGTTATCTGCGCAGTTACGCGCGCTTTCTGCAGCTACCTGCTGATGCGATTATCAGGTCGTACGAAAATCAAAAGGGACCTATCCCCAAGGTGCTGCATGGGCGCTCAGTATTGTCTGATGTAGACGGTGGCGTCGGCGGACATGACCGGGCGATGAGCTGGGTCGTTTATCTAATCGTTTTGGCATCACTTATTCTGGGCGTTGTGTGGTGGCAAACGGGAGGGACCTTCAAGTTTGGACAGGAGCAGACTGCTTCCAACTTCGATCCTGATGAGTTGCCGACATTGCCCGATGCTGAGGATGAAGTTGAGCCAGTCCCGGCGAAAAAAGCCTCCGCAGCGCCACGAAGAGTTGACAATAACGTGGTGCAATCTTTGCCTTCACAAACATCGAATCCGGCACCGGCTCAGGGCGTCAATGCCTACATGCCAGGTATGCTTACGATACCAGCGGTGCCTCAAGGGCAAAACGCAAAAACTACAACACCTGCCCCAGACCCGCAAAAAATTCCAGCGCAGGCGGCCGTTCCAGTGCCCGTACCTGCGCCACCAGCCAATGTCGCCATCCCATCGGTGGTGTTAAATTTGACGCAGCAGTCCTGGGTCGACATCACTGATGCCACCGGCAATAAGCTTGTTTACAAGCTGTTGCCGGCAGGCACCCACAAAACCTTGCAAGACCTCAAGCTTCCGCTCAAGGTGATATTGGGCAATGCCGCCGGCGTCAACCTCGAATACAGCGGCAAACCCTTCGATCATTCGGGTTTTAGCCACAAAGGTGTCACTAGCTTTGAATTGGGTTCACCGGAACCCAATGCCGCGCAGTAATTAATTTTCGACCACTAATCCAAAACTAATCAGGCGTTGCGCGTGTCCAAAACCCTTCAGGCTATTCGCGGCATGAATGACATCCTGCCGCACGAGATGCCGTACTGGCAATTTCTTGAACAAACCCTGCGCGACCTCCTGGCTTGCTACGGTTATGAAGAGATTCGCTTTCCCATCGTGGAACACACCGAACTTTTTTCGCGTGCCATCGGTGAGGTTACCGATATCGTCGAGAAGGAGATGTATACCTTCAATGATCGCAACGGCGACAGCCTGACCCTTAGGCCCGAGGGCACGGCGGGCTGCGTGCGTGCGGCCATCGAGAATGGGCTGTTGCACAATCAAGTGCAGCGGCTGTGGTACATGGGCTCCATGTTTCGCCATGAACGTCCACAAAAGGGGCGTTACCGTCAATTCCATCAAGTGGGCGTAGAAACCTACGGCATGACGGGGCCGGAGATCGATGCCGAGTTAATCCTCATGACGGCGCGTTTGTGGCGTAATCTGGGCTTGCACAATGCGATAAGTGCTGAGGATACTGAAACGGCGGGCAGTGGTTTAGTGCTGCAAATAAATTCCCTCGGCACACCTGCCGCACGGATAATTTACCGCGAGCACCTGGTGAAATATTTTTCCGCTCACCACGACCAGCTTGATGAAGATAGTAAAAGACGCCTGCACAGTAATCCGTTGCGCATCCTCGACAGCAAAAATCCTGCCCTGCAAACATTAAATACCAACGCCCCGCAACTGAGCGACTACCTGGACGACGAATCCACGGCGCACTTTGCGGCGCTGTGCGCCTATCTGGATGCCGCCGGGCTACGCTATCAAATCAATCCGCGCCTGGTGCGCGGCCTGGATTATTACAATAAAACCGTCTTCGAGTGGGTGTCGGACACCTTGGGCGCGCAAGGCACGATCTGCGCGGGCGGCCGCTATGACGGGTTGGTAGAACAGATTGGCGGAAAGTCCACTCCGGCGATCGGTTTTGCTGCGGGCCTGGAGCGGCTGGTCGCCTTGTTACAGACGCATACCACGCCTGCCGACAGGCCGCCGCACGTCTACCTTGTGATGATAGGCGAACCGGCCAGCCGCGCAGGTTTATTATTGGCTGAAAAACTACGCGACGCGTTGCCAAGCCTAAGGCTAATAAGTGACTGCGCAGGAGGCAGTTTAAAAAGTCAACTCAAGCGCGCGGACAAGAGCTGCGCGCGCTTTGCAGTCATCCTGGCCGAGCAAGAATTGGCTACCGGAACCGTCAGCGTAAAGGCCTTGCGCGACCAGGATCAAAAACAGGAATCTGTGCCAGTTACATCGTTGATAAAATTTCTTGCAGATGCCATGGCCTAATCTGCATCCTCCCCTTAAATATCCAACCTCACGTCCTGAAAAACGCGGTTTTATAACGCCTATCTCGTTTGCAAAACACGGAATCTTCGTGTGTAAGTTGAGGCGATGATCGCTGCATAATTTAGACTAAGACCAAGTCTAATAAGGGTTAAAGTTTTTTCTGCACTATCCAAAAATAGACTAAGTGTTGTAAAGTTGTGTTACTGAAATGCTTAGTAATACTTTAGACATATTTTACAGGGACAGGTAATCATGCAGCTCGGCAATCCTCGTTTTATGCACGTCATTTTTAGCGCAGGATTTGCTGCATTAGTATCCTTACCTTTTATTCCCGTTGTAAACGCTGACACGATTCCACAAGCGCCACCTACTCTGGAGCGCGCGCAACAATTACTCGAGGAGGCCGAGGAAACTGAGGCTCAGGCCATTCTGAGAGAGATACTCAAAGACCCGCAACAGCATTCAGCCGCATACGGTCAGTTGGTGTGGCTTGCCCTGGTGGCACGCGATCAAGCCCGGCTTAATGAGTTATTTGACGCCTACTGGGCCTATCCTTTTGAAGACCCGGAGCAATTCCAGGGGCGCATCGAATTTTATGAATTACAAGACCTGCGGGAAATTTACAATCAGGCGATTCAGGATTTCATGGCCCGCCGGTGGCCCCCGGCCGAGCAGGGTTTTAGTCGGCTATTGGGTGACGCCGCCTTTCATCGCCAGGCCGCGTCCTGGTTATTTCGTATAGCGATGAAACAGAAAGATTTCGAGCGCGCTCAGTTTATTGCCGGACTCGCTAGACTGCCTACGGACGACGCCGCATCGTCCCCTAACATATTAGGAGCGTGTGCCGCGCAACGAAAGTCGGATCGGCAGAAATCGCAGGAAGGATTAACGCTGATCACTAACGAATTGAAGCAACGCAACGGCTATGGCGAATCGCCAAAAGATAGATTGGCCGCGCAGCGCATGGTTTTTGTGGCGATGGTCCGGTTACACAATGAAATTGACCAATGTTTCCGTTTTGCCATGAACACGCCTGCCGAGGCGCGTCCATTATTTCCGGATTTGCCGGACAAGGTGCTGGCCTATTTGGCGCGCTAAAGTTATAAGCTATGTAAAGCAGGCGCATTAGCGGCAGCACCTGTAATACATAGCACAAAACAGCACTGCCCGCGGGTGCACAGGAGAGAGCATGCTGATACGTGTATTATTAGTTGATAACCAAAGGCTCTTTCGTCAAAGTCTGGGCTTGATGCTGGGGCAGGATCCGGACATTCGAATTGTCGGCGAGGCCGCCGATGGACAAGAGGCCTTTTCACTGGCACTGGAAAAAAAGCCGCAGATTATCCTCATGGACCTGGATCTTCCCAAGATCGATGGCGTCCAGGCCACGCGACTAATCCTGGAGCATGTCAAAACCAAGGTGCTGATACTTTCTGTCTACGACGATAACCCGCATATCACTATGGGTCTGGATGCGGGTGCGGTGGGCTACGTGCTGAAAGACGTCGACTGTCATGAATTGCTGCGTATCATCAAGCTTTACGCACACGGCTCTCCCGTTAGTTCCGCCTTCTTAACCCCTTGCGAAACCATGCAGGATGATAAAGATAAGGTACATCTTAGTAATGGCATTCCGCTGACGCGCCGGGAATTGGAGGTGATGGACATGCTTACCTGCGGCCTGCGCAGCCAGGAGATTGCCGAAACGCTGAGTATCTCGGTAGAGACCGTTAAGGTGCATATACAGCACATCTACCGGAAGCTCGGGGTGAAAAATCGCGTCGACATGATCCTATCCCTGAAGACCTCAGTTGCCTCATCGAGTACCGCACGCCTGTCTAATGGCAATTAGGGAAATAACAAGACGCATAAAGTCAGTTGATGACAAGATTTATAAGAAATAGATAGAAAAAGTAATTATGTCTTGAAGATCAAATACAAATTATTTTATAGATTATTCAATATCTTAAAAAAATAGCCTAAAATAATATAACTAAAAAGAGTTATTTTTTAACATTAAATACATAAAAAATAAGTATTTCGAGTTATTGCTGCCTTACCCGTCTGGCCTTTTAATGGCATAGCTTAAATTTAATCCAATACCAATATATTATCTCTGGAGCCATGCTATGCGAAAAAACCGACTAATTTATAGCGTCCTGCTTGCCTTTATTGCCTTGGCTAGTCTTACAGTCAGTCCAGCTTATGCCCGGCATGGTGAAGGTAATATCTTAACCAACCGTATCCCTGAGCCTGCCCCGTATGAATACTCTGAAACCATAGCGGGCGGTGGGCAGACCCAGAATCCACCGTTTGAAAACCTGTGGACCAGCACCGACGACCTCGGCGGTTGCACGGGTTGTCATACCACCTTGTACGATGAATGGAACGGCTCAATGATGGCCAATGCCTGGCGCGATCCGGGCTGGCGCGGCGCCTTCCTGTTAGTGGCGCGGTTAACCTCCACCGACGGCTGTAACGACATTACACCGACCTTGACCGGCGGCAATGCCAAAGACGGCTCCTTGGGCTACGATTGCAGTAGCGCTGCCCGTAAAATCAATCCCTTCGCCAACGCTAACGGCACCTCCACCTTCAACATGGGTGCAGCCACAGCCACTTACACCGGCTCCGGGTCGCTGATGGATGACTTCTGCTCACGTTGCCACATGCCCACCAATTACGTGGATGCCACCGTGTCAGTCGCCAATGACTCACCCTCCGGCCAAGAGCATGGTTCGATGAGTCCCACCTACGACCCAACCTCCGTTGCGGCCGGTAGCACACCGCTGGCCGATCCGGTCGCCGCCATGGGAACGGGGCGTGAATCGTATGGCACACGCACCGACGGCACCCGTCCGGTCAACAGCAACAGCGGCAAGATCGGTATCGTCTGCGAGGTCTGTCATACCAACGCGGCCTCCCGCTATACGCCTTACCATCTGTATAACAAGACCGGCGTGGACTACTATGCGGCCACCAAGAGCGTGTCCCGTTCCGATCCTGCCCAATTGGATCAGTTTGGTGCTGCCTTGCCGGCCAATCACCAGGATCTGATCTCGGTGCCGGATGCCAACTCGCGTAACCTGGGCTTTGGTATCGCGGCGGGCGCCTTCAGGCTCTCCCCGCACGCCCTGGCCAAGCCGGAGCGCTTCGGTCCCTTGTCTTGGAACAACTTTACCGCCACGGTCGATACCTACATCAGTGACGTATTCTCCGGCGGCGGCGTGACGCGTAACTATAACTTCATCCAGGCCTCTCCGCCCGGCAAGCACGAAACGTATTATAGCGTGAAATTCGAGCGTGCCGAGTTCTGTGCGAGCTGCCATGACGTGACCAATCCGGCCACCATCATGAATGCGTCTGGCAAGTGGGTGGGCGGTTTCCCGATCGAACGCACCTACACGGAGTTTGTCAACAGCCGTTATGCGGATCGTGCGGGTAACAGCAATTACGACCCGAACTACAAGCGCGACTGCCAGACCTGCCACATGCAGCAGGATTACAACGAGCCCGGCACCGCGATGACGCTGTACACGATCAGCGGCACCAACGTCATCCCGGATGCCCCGTACACTGGGCCTTCGTGTGACCGTATCACCCGCACCCCCGCGTACACGCATCAGTTTGTGGGTGGTAACGCCTATGTCACCAAGATGATCGGCAAGGCTACCAACGGCGGCACGGCGCTCGCGTATCCGCAGTTGCTGGAAACGAGCTTCAGTTCGACGGACGAGACCAGCCGTCTGCACTATGCCCGCTTTACCACGGCGGGCACCGGCACCGCGGCGGCTGCTACCCAGCACGCCCGGTTTGCCTGGGATCGTCTGCGCAACGCCTTGACCATGAGCCTCACCGCCCCTGCATCGGTGGCCAAACCGGCTACCGAGGCCTTAGCGGCACTGAGCGTCGTGATCAAGAACGAAGGCGCGGGCCACAACTTCCCGACCGGCTTCCCGGAAGGGCGCTCGGCTTGGGTCGCAGTACATGCGTTTGATACCAAAAACACCGCCTCGACGGCCGATGACGTGGAGTTGCAGATTCAAGATGCTGCCAACGCCAATCGCCGCTCGCTGGGTGTGGGCTATCTGACCAGCGCGGACATGATCGATCCGACCTTCGGGGCCTGTAACTGGCATATCCCCGCCGG
>JBDSOT010000166.1:0-15391 GCA_039914705.1 Gammaproteobacteria bacterium
AAAACAGTTTATGAGACTGTTGTAGATTGAAGGCTAACTGTTAACCGTACGTCCGCCGTCCACGGCGATGATTTGCCCGGTGATGTAATCCGCGTCGCGAATTAAAAATAACACGGTCTTTGCCACCTCTTGCGGCTGTCCCTGACGCTTGAGTACGACGCGTGAGATGATGCGTTGTCGGGTGACATCGTCCATATTTTCCGGCCAGATAATAGCACCCGGTGCCACGGCATTCACGCGTACCTCGGGGCCGAGTTCACGCGCCAGGGCCTTGGTGAGCATGATTAGCCCGGCCTTGGCGGAGCTGTATACGGGATAGGATTTCAGCGGACGGTCGGCATGGATGTCCGCGAGATTAATAATGCAGCCGCGCTGTTTTGCCAACGCGCGCGCGGCGGCCTGCGCAACAAAAAACGGTGCCTTCAGATTGCTGCCCATGAGATCGTCCCATTGCGCCTCGCTAACCGAGCCGATCGGCGTCGGGTAAAAGCTGGAGGCGTTATTAATGACGACATCAAGCCGGCCCCACGCGTTGATGGCTTCATGCACCAGGCCGATAATCTTGGCAGTGTCAAGCAGGTCGGCCTGCACCAGGGTGACGGAATCCGGCCGCACGGCATTAAGTTTTTCCTGCAAGGCATGCGCGGCCTGTTTGGAATTGCGATAATGAACCACAAGATTCATGCCCTGCGCGTGCAGCGTTTCGGCAATCACCGCCCCCACGCGTTGTGCCCCACCGGTAATCAGCGCCACTTTTCCGGTCAGTGTGTCTGTATTATCCTGCATGATAAATTTCCCCTGTGTTAGCCTGCACAGACTAACCTAAAATGCCGTTATGCAAAATCACCGTCTATGAAACTTAGTCTGGCTGCGCTTGAATTACCCGTCCCTGACGCAATTGCCGCAGCGCACAGCGCGCGGTTGCAGGCTTTGATGCGCAAAGAGATAAGTGCTCATGGCGGACAAATCAACTTCGCGCGCTACATGGAACTCGCACTGTACGCGCCCGGACTGGGATATTACAGTGCCGGTGCGCGCAAGATCGGCGTGCACGGCGACTTCATTACCGCCCCGGAAATATCACCTTTATTTGCGCGCTGCATTGCACGTCAGTGCGCACAGGTTTTGCGCGAACTCAGGTCAGCGGAAATTCTGGAGGTGGGTGCGGGTTCCGGCATCATGGCTTGCGATATTTTGCGCGAACTCGAGGCGTTGCAGGCCCTCCCTGCGCATTATTTTATTCTCGAACTCAGCGCCGAATTACGCGAGCGTCAGTATGCGACGCTCAATCGGGAAGTGCCTGAGTTGCTGGAGCGGGTTTCCTGGCTGGATGAGTTGCCGCCAGCCGGATGGCGCGGCGTGATCGTGGCGAATGAATTGCTGGACGCTATGCCGGCGCACCGTTTCTGCATGGCAGATCATGGCTTAAGTGAACTGTATGTGGGCTGGCAAGATAATAAATTTACCTGGCGCAGTGGCCCTGTAAGTGACCCGCTGTTGGAACAGAACATCACGGCTATCACCGCAGAGCTATGCGACTATTACGGCGCGGGGATGCAGCTTGGTTATCAATCCGAGATCAATCTCACGGCCGCAGGCTGGCTGCACAGCATTGCAAATCTGCTTGAGGCTGGGCTGTTGCTGATTATTGATTACGGTCTTCCGCGCCGCGAGTATTACCACCCGGAGCGAGCCACCGGCACGCTCATGTGCCATTATCAGCATCGCGCGCACGCCGATCCGCTGGTGTTGGTCGGCCTACAGGATATTACCACGCATATTGATTTCACCGCCCTCGCCGAGGCGGGGGCCGCAGGCGGCTTATCCGTAGCCGGTTATACGACGCAGGCATCATTCCTGCTCGCCTGCGGCATTGGCGGTATGGCAGAAAATATTGATGAGGATAATCTTCCCCAGCGCCTGGAGCTTTCCCGGCAGATAAAAACCCTCACCTTGCCGGGCGAGATGGGTGAAGTATTCAAGGTGATTGCGTTCACGCGAGCTATCGACATGCCGTTATTGGGGTTTAGTTTGCAAGACATGCGTGGCCGACTGTGAGAAGATTCACTACAGTTTTTATGCGCGCCCTTGTGCTGGAGCGCGCTTGTCCTTATGTTACTCAACTTACAGAAACGCTTACCAGGAGAACGCTATGCGCAACGGGTTATTGATTGCTGTGTTATTTCTCACCTCGCTACTCAGTGGTTGCGGTTACAACACTCTGGTATCGGGCGATGAACAGGTTACGGCGGCCTGGTCGGAGGTAGTTAATCAATACCAACGTCGCGCCGACCTCGTACCGAATCTGGTCAATACCGTGAAGGGTTTTGCCGCTCAGGAAAAAGAAGTATTGGCGCAGGTGACCAATGCGCGCGCGCGCGTTGGCTCCATTCAGGCCACGCCGGAACTCCTCAACGACGAGCAGGCCTTCGCAAAGTTTCAAGCGGCGCAGGGCGAACTGACGAGCGCCTTGTCGCGTCTGCTGGTTGTCGCAGAGAATTATCCGCAATTGCGTTCCAGCGATTTATTCCGTGACCTTCAGGCGCAACTCGAAGGTACCGAGAATCGCATCACCGTGGCGCGTAACCGCTATATCCAAGCCGTGCAGGGCTACAATGTATCGGTGCGTTCCTTCCCGCAGAATCTAATCGCCATGGTATTCGGTTTCGATGCCAAGCCTAACTTTACCGTGGAAAACGAACAGGTCATTGCACGTCCGCCTGCGGTTGATTTCGGCGCGCCTGCCCCCGCATCCGCGAAGTAAGACACGCTTGGCACTCATGCGTTATCCGTGGATTATTAGCCTGCTGCTAGGTTTTTTACTAGTAGCCACAGTGGGCCATGCCGAGATTGCGGTGCCGCCGCTGACGGCGCGCGTAACCGATCTCACCGGCACACTCTCCGCGCAGCAAAAGGCCAGTCTCGAACAGACCCTGCAAACCTTCGAGGCGGCAAAGGGCAGCCAGATCGCAGTCCTCATGGTGCCCACCACCGAGCCTGAAACGGTTGAACAATATGCCCTGCGGGTCGCCGAACAATGGAAGCTGGGGCGCAAGGGCGTGGATGATGGGGTCTTGCTGCTGATCGCGAAAGATGACCGCGCCATGCGTATCGAGGTCGGTTACGGCCTGGAAGGCGCGCTTAACGATGCAACGGCTAAACGCATCATTGCCGAAATCATCACACCGCATTTTAAGCAAAACGATTTTTTCACGGGCATTCAGGCCGGCGTGCAGGCCCTGATAAATGTGGCACAGGGCGAAGCTTTACCGGCCCCTGTGGCCCGGGCTTCCAGCAATGCAGCGAAGAATGACACCTCCATTGGTCAATTATTACCCCTGGCATTTTTATTGGCATTTATTGTTGCTCCAATATTACGCGGCGTGATCGGCCGTTTCCCCGCGAGTGTGGCGACCGGCGCACTTGCCTCGGGATTGATCTGGTTGTTCATGGGTTCATTATTTTTTGCAGTAGTCATCGGCATACTCGCCTTAATCTTTAGTTTATTCGGCGGCATGGGTCCGGGTGTTGGTGGAATGGGCAGAGGCGGCTCTTACGGCGGTGGCTTTGGCCGTGGCGGTGGCGGATTTGGTGGCGGTGGTGGAGGCTTCGGTGGCGGCGGCGCGTCGGGGAGATGGTGAGCGAGATGTGTTATATGCAAATGGCGCAGGTACAGGAACAGGAGTTCGCATGAAGCGCATGCTTAGGCATTTATGCAGCGGTCAGTGGCAGGTGCGCCGCCTATTTCCATCCGACGCAATGCAAAATATCGAAGCTGCTATCCGCGCCGCAGAGTCGGCGCATAACGGCGAGATTCGCTTTGCCGTCGAGGCCGGTCTGGACATTGCGCCCTTGCTGGAAAATCAATCCGCACGCGAACGCGCCCTGGAAATTTTTGCACAGCTGCGTGTCTGGGATACCGAATTAAACAACGGTGTATTGATTTATTTACTGCTCGCAGAGCACGACGTCGAGATCATTGCTGATCGTGGTGTGAATGAGAAAGTAGGTGGCGCTGGCTGGGAGGAAATCTGCCGCGCTATGGAGGCCCAGTTTCGCAGTGGTCATTTTGAAGAGGGCGTAATCACCGGCATCAAGTCGGTAAGCAGCCATCTCGAACGATATTATCCCAGGCTCGGCACAAGCAATAATGAATTACACGATCAACCGGTAATTCTATAATCATAGTTGAGAAACGTAGCGTCCCCCAATCTACGTAAGCACATCATGCTTCGCCCTCGTTTATTTACTGAGTCAATTTTTTATATTTAATGCGATGCGGCTGGTCGGCATCGGTGCCGAGACGGCGGTGGCGATCGGCCTCGTAGTCGGCGTAATTACCTTCGAACCAGGTCACGACTCCATTGTCCTCAAAGGCGAGCATGTGCGTGGCGATGCGGTCCAGAAACCAGCGATCATGCGAGATGACTACGGCGCAGCCGGGAAAGTCGAGCAGGGCCTCTTCGAGGGCGCGCAGGGTTTCCACGTCGAGATCATTGGTCGGTTCGTCGAGTAGCAGCACGTTGCCGCCGCTCTTTAATAATTTTGCGAGATGCAGACGATTGCGCTCGCCGCCGGATAAATCCTTGACGAGTTTTTGCTGATCGGTGCCCTTGAAGTTGAAGCGGCCGACGTAGGCGCGCGAGGGCATCTCGAATTTGCCCACGGTGATGATGTCCTGCCCGTCGGAGATTTCGTCCCAGACGTTTTTGTTGCCATTGAGCGCGTCGCGCGATTGATCTACATAGGCAAGTTGCACGGTTTCGCCTATACGTAATGTTCCAGAGTCGGGCTTTTCTTCACCGGTCATCATCCTGAACAATGTAGTTTTACCGGCTCCGTTCGGGCCGATCACGCCGATGATGCCACCGCGCGGCAGATTAAAATTCAAGTTTTCGATAAGCAGGCGGTCACCATAAGACTTGCGCAGGTTAGTTGCCTCGATAACAAGTTCACCCAGACGCGGGCCAGCCGGGATGAACAGGTCTTTCATCTCATTACGCTTCTGTACCTCCTGCGAGGAGAGTTCATCGAAGGCGGCAAGGCGCGCCTTGCTCTTCACGCGGCGGCCCTTGGGGTTGGAACGCACCCACTCCAGCTCGGCCTTCATGGCGCGCTGGCGTGCGGATTCCTGTTTCTCTTCGATCTCCAGGCGCGTGCGCTTTTGGTCCAGCCACGAAGAATAATTACCCTCCCACGGAATGCCGTGCCCGCGGTCGAGTTCTAAAATCCAGCCCGCCACATTATCCAGAAAATAACGGTCGTGCGTAACGCCGACCACTGTGCCGGCATAATCGAGCAGATAACGCTCCAGCCAGGCGATGGACTCGGCATCCAGATGATTGGTGGGTTCATCGAGCAGTAACATGTCGGGGTTGGATAATAATAGTTGGCATAGCGCCACGCGACGACGTTCGCCACCGGAAAGCTTTGTGACATCAGCCTCCCACGGCGGCAGGCGCAAGGCGTCAGCGGCGATGTCGAGTTTGCGGTCGAGGTCCCAGGCACCGGCGGCATCGATTTGATCTTGCAGCTTGCCTTGCTGTTCGAGCAGCGCGTTCATCTCGTCATCTTCCATCGGCTCGCCGAAGCGCATGCTGATGTCGTTGAAACGGTCTACTAATGCCTTGGTCTCGCTGATGGCCTCTTCGACATTGCCGCGCACATCCTTGCTGGCATCGAGCTGCGGCTCTTGCGGCAAATACCCCACGCGGATGCCGGCCTGCGGACGCGCCTCGCCGAGATAATCTTTATCGGTACCCGCCATGATCCGCAGCAAGGTGGATTTGCCCGAGCCGTTCACGCCGAGCACGCCGATCTTGGCACCGGGGAAAAACGAGAGGGTAATGTCTTTGAGAATTTCGCGCTTGGGCGGCACGACCTTGCTCACGCGGTTCATCGTATAAATATATTGGGCCATGGTGACTCGAAGGAAGATGGAAAGTGACGAGAGAAAATTACTGCGTTTATCAATGTATAACTTTGTTTGTAGCTTACCTGACGGTGCGCAGCTTGCCTAGTCGCGCGGATCGCTTATAAGTAATTATCACTGCTTAACGGAGGGGACTTCCAAACCTTCTTTAGCGGCGACCGGTTTACGCTGGCCGAGTGCAAACAGACTGAACATCAGGTCGCTGAGCGTGCTGAATTGGCTGACGCGCATCATTAGATTGGCTGGCAGCGGGCGCACAACGCGCACCTCGCGCAGATAACGTATGAAGATTGCCGCTACGCACATGCGCGCGAGTGTTGAGATCAGAAATACCCAGCCCAATTTATTTGCCAAACTGATGGTGATGCCAAACAGCGTCGCATCGCTGGAAAAAATCAGGCCGAGATAGCCGCCCAATAAGGCACCGAGAAAGGCCCCTGAACTGCTCAATACGCTATTGATGGCGACATACATCGCGCGTTTGTCTGGCACCACGGCGTCGTACACGAAATTGCTCGCGCTCAGACTGAATCCCGCCCAGCACAGGCCACTTAATAATTGTATGCCGATGATGTACCAGTAATTAATTGAGAATAGCCACAAGGCCGGCAGGATGGAGATGATAGCGCCGGTCAAGATTAGAATAATGCGATTGCCGAAGGCATCGCTGATGCGCCCCCAGGTACCTAATACCAGAAACTGCATGAGCACCGCAGCTGCCATGGTGCCCATGAAATCGAGATAGGAAAATCCCAGCCCGCTCAGCATATAAACGGTAAAAAACGGTGAGGCAATACCCACGGCAAAATTCATCAGGGCAAAAAATAACGCAAAGCGTGCGAAACTGGACTGTCGTATGCGGCGCAGCAGGTCAGGCAGGGAAGACGAGGGGGCGAGCACCACGCTAACCGGCTGCGCCGGTTCGGTCATGCGGCTGATATGGTAAGCCGACAGGAGCCGCATGACGGTGGCGAGACTGAAGATAATAGTGAAGCCGAGCCGTGTATGTGCACCTGCCTCGAAGTAATACAAAATACCGCCCGCAATCACGAGGGCAACGAACGAGGCCAGATTCATAAGCGCGTTACGACCGGCAAAATATCGGCCACGCTTATCCGCAGGGACGAGATCGCCCATCAGGCTGCTCCATGCTGGATTGGAAAATTGCCCGGCTGTGTAAAACAACACTACGCAGATGAGTAATATCGTGAATGCCTGTGCCGGGAAAAAATAGGGCAGCCAGATCATGGGCAGCCACATCAAGGCTTGGAAGATCACACCACTCAGGATGATCAGTTTTCGCTTGCCGGTACGTTGACCATACCAGGCAGAGAATAATTGTACGAAAGATCCCAGCAGTAGCGGCAATGTTGCAAGCAGGGCAATTTGCGCCGTGGTGGCTTTTAGAAAGAGGGCGTAGGCGGATAAATAAGATTCGCCGCTACCCGACATAACGGAGTAATAAACACCGTCACGCACGGAGTGTTGAAGGGAGCGTTCGACCTCCGGATCCTTGGAGTAGGGCTGCGACATGCGAATTGGGCGAAATAGTGTTGTTTGACTGTGAATAGGTGAAGTTAACCCAACTGCCGATTAGTTGTCCATGAAAGTTTTATGCATGCACAGCGCCGCGCTGCCATCGTCATAAAAATTTTCTTTGCGCCTTATCAGTGTATAGCCCAATCGTTCATACAGAATTAGCGCGGCATTATTATCCGGTCGCAGTTCCAGGCCCATAGAGCTACAGCCCTTATTCCTGGCGGCGGCCTCGGCGGCCTGTATCAAGTTGCGGGCAATGCCTTGCCGTTGTTGTTGCGGATCGACGACGAGGGAATAGAGGCGGGCGTGCGAGCTGTTGCGCCGGTATAAAATAATGGCATTGCCGACGATCTGGCCGTGCGCTTCGAATACCAGCACGTCAGAATTTCCATGAGCCAATAAATGGCGAAAGCTGCGCCGCGACAGCCGGTCGCTGGGGAAGCTGGCCTCAAGTTTCAGTAAGGCATTCAGGTCTTGCGGCAGGGCGTGGCGTACCCTGCCGTTCATAATGACATGCCGGTTATTAAAGGATTAGTCCTGCACGGAATGCCGACGCAGTGTGAATTTCTCGCCGAACAGGGCCGGACGATAACTCATCTTGACCTTGCGCAGATTCTCCAGACCCAAGTCATCACCGACATTGATGTAGGTACAATCGTTATAAGTCTTGGCGAATTCACGGAACAGATACTGCGCCGAGCCGGGGATGGTGAAGTTGGTTTTTTCCACCAACACGCTCGCCACATCGGGCGTGATGCGCTCGCCGAAGGTGAAGCCTTCAAGCCGGTCGCCGATAATCAGGCACAGTCCCTGCAATTGCAGAAAATCGTAATTTTCCAGGGCACGGGTAATGGCCGCGCGTTCCGATTCGACGGTGAAGAAGAAGTCTGCCACGGAATCCTG
The DNA here is from genome assembly GCA_039914705.1 of Gammaproteobacteria bacterium. GTDB lineage: Bacteria > Pseudomonadota > Gammaproteobacteria > SURF-13 > SURF-13 > JBDSTW01. Next base: position 8,375 of record JBDSOT010000166.1, read on the forward strand.
AGTGGTGTACTTCAGGCGATTTTGCAGCCAAGTATTAACCAGGTCGTGAATGCCTTGCCAGTGGTGCGGACCCAGAACCTCCATGCGATGGTTCGGATGAATGCGGCGAAACTGATTAATCTCACCACGCTTGGTCTTGTAGGCATTGCCCTTAAGTTCAATGAGGTCTTCGGTGCGATAAATGTAATCCGGCAGACTGCGCTCGACGAGCCAGCGCTCGGAGCTTATGGCGGGGAACACCGTGTCTTCGGGATTCAAATCCAGCACGTCGAGAAAATCGCGGTACACATATTCGACCTTGCCGACGTAAGGCGTCGTGTTATAGCCGTCCATAATCTCGAAACAGGATTGCAGTGCGCGATGCTGATTGGCAGAGTAGCCGAGCGGCGGTAGAAGCATGGTCAGGCCATCGCCGTTAAGGCTGAACAGGCAGAAGCAATCCTCGATAATCTGGTAGAAACCGCTCATCCGCGAGAGCCAGATGATGTTATTGGCGAAGGTGTAATCCGACAGCGGTGCCTGTATGCGGTTTATGTAGTCTTCGAACAGAGGCTTGATGTCAATGGTAAACGGATAGAGCCGGTGACCTTCGACGGCGAGATAGCTGGCGGGAAAACTTTTATTGACATGGAGAGAGAGAAAATTATCGGCGACGGCGGACGCGTCATCCGGAACGGAATCAGGAGCGGTTAACAGACTACCGGGAGGTTCGTTGGCTTGCTTGAGCATGATTGTTTATCCTTTTGGGCGACCGTAGTAAAGTTGCATAGTTAAAGTTAGGAGCAATTGCCGCTAACGGGTTATAAATAACGCATCACAATATATAGTTGAATTGCGCGTACTAAAACAAAATGACAGCCTCATGTCAACTTTTAATTTGATAAAAAAGGAAGGCTGGGAGTCGCAGGGACAGTGGCTGAAAATAGGAGAACGGCGGCAGTATTTTTAACGCGTGCGAATCAGGTGAGTGATGGGCCATTAGGCCGTTGATTTCGTCCTGCGCAGGAATTTTCTAATCGGCCTGACATTCTTTTCGAGAAATTCGATAACCAGCGCGGCGATGTCCGTGCCCGACGCCTGCTCGATGCCTTCCAGGCCGGGTGAGGAATTAATTTCCACGACCACCGGCCCGCGTTGGGCGCGCAGAATGTCCACGCCTGCGATGTTGAGACCCATGATGCGCGCGGCGCGCAACGCGATGGCGTTTTCTTCCGGCGTTATGTCGATCAGGCTTGCCTTGCCGCCGCGATGCAGATTTGAGCGGAACTCACCCTCCTTACCTTGGCGCAGCATGGATGCTACCACCTTGCCGCCGATAACAAAGCAGCGTATGTCTGCGCCGCGCGCCTCCTGCACGAACTCCTGCACCATGATGTTGGCCTTCAGTCCCATGAAGGCTTCGATAACACTCTCGGCGGCCTGTTTGGTGTCGGCCAGTACGACACCCAGACCCTGACTGCCTTCGAGTAATTTCACGATCAGCGGCGCGCCGCCCACCATGCCGATCAATGCTCGCGCATCCTCCGCAGCATGGGCAAAGCCCGTTACCGGTAGACCGATGCCGCTGCACGTGAGACGCTGCAGCGAGCCTAATTTATCGCGCGAGCGGTTGATGGCGTTCGACGGGTTGGCAGGAAATACGCCTGCCATCTCGAACTGGCGCAGCACCGCTGTTCCGTAAAATGTGATGGAGGCACCGATGCGCGGGATAACGGCGTCGAAGCCGGTCAGGTCCTCACCCTTGTAATGAATGGCGGGGCGCTCGGAGTTAATGCAGATATAGCAGCGCAAGGTGTCGAACACGCGTGCCTCATGGCCGCGCTGTAATGCGGCCTCAAGCAAACGGCGCGTGGAATACAGTTTTGCATTGCGGGAAAGTATGGCAATTTTCATCGGCAAATTCCTTAGTTTAGGAGCAGTTATTACTCACTTTTTGTGGCCTTGCCTTTGCCCTTGGGCGATTTTATTTTTATATCCGACTTGTTATCACGCGGGCGGGGCGGGGCGGCAGTTTTTTTTAAAAGGTAGGATGCCTCGGGATCGACCAGCAATCCTTGTAAGGCGGTGCGCCCCATCAGCATACGGAAGGACATGGAACTGCGATTGGTCAGGGTGATCTCGATGGGCCAGGCACGCTTACCGACTTGTACAGGCGTGCGGATTACCACTCGCCACTCGCGGTGTCCTCCTGAATCACTTACCCAACGTTCATCGATCACATCGGCGACGCAAACGATGGCCTTGTCATTACGATCCTGTAGAGGATGCACACTAAAGCGCACCCGCAGACGACCGTCTTCTTCAAACTTTTCCAGTTTAAAGGCATGCAGTGCCGAGCTGCGCGCACCCGTATCAATCTTGGCCTTGATGGAGTCGATGCAGAGTTCCGGCAAGGCCACCCATTCACGCCAGCCAACCCAGGATTTAGTTTTGCCGACCATAATAAAAATTTATTCCGAGCTGTCTCCTGACAGCAAACCAGAAATAACAGGCCATGGGATCGGTGTCCGAAGATTATTACTCAATCGTTACCTTTTCTATGGTCACCGGCGAGAGCGGTTTATCATTCCCATCTTTTGCAGTAGTCGCGATGGCATCGACGATATCCTGGCCTTCGGTTACACGTCCAAAAATGCTGTAGGCGGGCGGCAGACCATAGTCGGCATGCATGATGAAGAATTGCGAGCCGTTGGTGTTGGGACCGGCGTTGGCCATTGCCACGGTGCCGGCCTTATAGCCGCGTTTATAAACCTCTGACGCCTTGTCGATCTCATCGGCAAAGCGTCCGCCCCAGGCCGATTCACCACCACGTCCGGTGCCCGTCGGGTCGCCGCCCTGGATCATGAAGCCTTTAATTACTCGGTGAAAAATCACGCCATCATAATAGCCACGCTGTGTCAGTGTGATGAAATTTTCCGTTGTCTTGGGGGCCTCGTCCTCGAACAATTCGAAGCGGATGATGCCCTTATTGGTTTGAATTACGGCAATGCGGTTAGCCACGGTGCTTATCTCCTTAGTTGATAGATACAGATTATTTTTTAGCAATTATCCAAACGGCGTGCACCAGCCCAGGAATATAACCAAGCAGGGTCAGCAGGATATTCAACCAGAACTGTCCGCCGATACCGACTTGCAGGAAAACGCCGAGCGGCGGAATCAATATCGAAAATATGATGCGTATAATATCCATAGGCCTCCTTGAAATTCTCCGGCGTCAGTCCGTAAACTTTTTTGCGTGAATGCCGCAAGCGACTCGTCAGCAGCGCGGCTATTCGTCCGCCATCACAGTGTTTATTGTCGCAGAAATGAGTAGTGTTCAACCATGGGTTTTATCCTCCTAAGGCCATATGTGCCCATTTATATCGACACGTTACACTATAAGCGATCAGGTGTACCATGCAGTAATTAGTGGCCAAGAGTGCGGAGCATGCTTGTGCCAGGACGTGGTATATGAGGCTGTTTTCTTCGAACTTCACTAAGGGGAATATCATGAATCTTGTCGAACGCGTAAAGAACATTCTGCTACAACCTAAACAGGAATGGCCGGTGATTGCTGGTGAGAACATCACTACAGCTGATCTTTACAAAAGCTACATCGCACCGCTTGCCGCCATCCCGGCATTGGCCGGATTTATAGGCTTATCGCTGGTCGGCATTAGCTTACCGTTTCTGGGCGGCGTCTATCGTGTTCCCATCGGCTCCGGGCTGACTTACGCCATTATTAATTTTCTGCTTACCCTGGGCGCCGTTTACCTGCTGGCACTGATTGTAAATGCTTTGGCGCCCACCTTCGGCGGCGAAAAGGATATGCGACAGGCACTCAAGTTGATAGCTTATTCCAGCACCGCGTCCTGGCTGGCAGGAATCTTTGCCATCGTACCGCAACTCTCCATTCTCACCTTGCTTGGCCTGTACAGTTTATATCTGCTTTACCTCGGCCTGCCACTACTGATGAAATGTCCAGTGGAAAAGGCAGTAGGTTACACGATTATGCTGGTTATCAGTGCTATCGGAATATTCATGGTGGTTGGATTTATCAGCAGCACATTTATTTCACACCCCGCACCCAACTTACTGGTCCAATAATGCAACACAGTTGGGACGCTCCGTCAGCGGATTTACTGGCCAGCCCCTTTATCGTCATTGGGGTGCGTCTCTATTTCTTTAAGTTCTTCATTGGCGTCCATAATGGTCTCTTTAAGTTCTTCAATCTCGTTCTCTGCGCGGTCTTCAATGGAGACAACTTCATTTCTTGCACCTTCGAGCGCCCGAATTAATTCATCGAGTTTTAAATGAGTGGCTCGTTCGTTTACGTTTTGAGAATGTTGCAGAAAGAAAAGCATTAAAAAACTGGCGATGACGATCACGGATTCAACAGTCCACTTTTCAGTGAAGCCGAAGTGGTAGGCTGTAACAACAACTAAGATCACCGCAGTGAAAAATGCCCACATCGAGCCGATAATTCGTGACATACGCAGGGCGAATTTATGGAACAGATGATTCATCTTGAAAACTCCTTAGAGTTTAATTTTAATCATAAGATGGACAGTCTTAGCCTGTTGTGTGAGTTTAGGGCTAAACTCATGTATCGACCAGATGCTATTGCCCCTCATGAGTATGTTCACTTTCCAGGTGCGATGGCACGATAGCTGTAGCATCGGGGTCGGGCGTCATGGTCATAGTAGGGTTGGCTTGCATACCCGCTTCATGTCGATGCTGGTCGAGTTTTGGCAGGGCCATGACGCCGATCCCGTAACGGTAGACCACTTCACCGCCACGCCAAGCGGTATAACCCAATAATCCACTACCAATCAGTACCAGGATTACCAGGAACGGCCTGATAGGGCGCCCAATGTGATGCCGCCAAACTGACCAGGCGGCCAACAGCAAGTAAAAGGCAAAGGTAGCAATCGCCCAGTTCCGATGTATCTTCATGGCGGCGTGCGACGGATCGTCATGCTCGACCGTGTTGTAGGCCCAGAAACCGAAGATGACGGTGATGACGGTAATCCCCGCGCCCAGCCACAGTGTCCAGCGCGCGAGAATCGTAAATTCATCGCGCCAGATAGACGGTCTCATAAACACCGCCAGCACATGAAAGATAGCTGTAACGCTGAGTAAGGCCACCGTGAAATGCACAAAAATCGGGTGCCAGTTAGGTAAGATCATAGAAACAAACTCCTGTTAGTAGATGCATCTAAGTTTTTTTGTCGAGGCTAACCGCAATATTTCCGATAGTGACCCGGCTGGCAGGCGCACCTGACAGCCGGGGTTTTCCCACAGCTTCATCTTCGAAATATTGCTGCCAAGTTTTAGTTGACTGGTTTGATACTTACGATGCGATAGGCGCTGTCCGACTTTTCCAGTTCAAAGTCTACCTTCATGCCCGGCTGGATATCCTTCAACAGGGCGGCATCCTTGACCGCAAAACTCATGGTCATGGCCGGCCAGTTCAGGCTCTGGATAGGCCCGTGTGAGAGATTTATCTTGCCCGTCTGTGCATCCACGCCGACCACTGTCCCTTGGGCACGATGTGTGTTTACCATGGGTGGCTGAGCATCCATACCGGACATGGCATGACCCTTCATGTCGCCCATGCTATCTCCGGGCATGCCGGGCATATCGTGTTTCATACCGGACATTTCCTCGGCATGCAGGGGTGCGCCGGTAATGTTCAGGAGCAGGGTTAACGCTAATGCAGTGTGTAAAGTTTTCATGGTGTATTCCTTATGAGATGAATGAAAGAAATTTCTACTATGGATACAGGTGTGTGCTGCTAAAACCAGAACCGCAGGCCGGCCATCACGGCAACATCACGGACACTTTCACCATCGCTGCGCGCCATGTCTGCGGTGCCGCCGAACTTGTTGATCCATGACACGCCGATGTACGGTGCGAACTCGCGTGAAATTTCGTAACGCAGGCGCAGGCCCAACTCAACATCGTTGATGCCGGAGCCGACGCCGAAATCCTCGACCTCCTGCGCGGCGGCATTGATCTCCAACTTCGGCTCCAGGATCAATCTTTGCGTGAATAGAAGTTCGTAGCGTGCGGTTACCCGCGCCGAGACATCGCCGTCCTCGCTTAAGAATAGCTCCGGCGTGAGTTCGAACCAGTAAGGCGCCAGGCCCTGAAAGCCGAGCACAGCGAAACTGCGATCGCGATCTTGTTCGCCATAGAGTTTCATATAGCGCAAGCCTGTTTGAAATTCCCAGAATGGCGCTACCAAACGACTATAAAGCGCCTCCACTTCCCACTCGCCGGAATTTGCGCCGGAACGGTTATCCTCACCTTCGGTTCTTATCCACAACTTGTTGTAGTCTGTTCCTATCCAGCCTTCCGCATCCCAATTAAACGTGTCCTGCGCATTATCGTTGTTGCGATATTCCAACTCTTCGACCATCAGCATGGTGAATATCTGATTGTCTTCAACCGGCGCAGGCCAGCCCGGTTCCGCCGCCATACCTGTGAGCGGCGTTGTCAGTGCAAAAAAACCAAAGGCATAGGCAGCCAGAAATTTCTTTATTGTAGATTTCATGCGGACTCTCCCTTATCAGGCTGGGACACGGATACGACGCGGAACATGCCCATCTCCATGTGTAATAGAAGATGGCAATGAAACGCCCAGTCGCCCGGCGCATCGGCGGTAATTAACAGCGACAGGCGCTCACCTGGCTTCACGTTGATGGTGTGCTTGCGCGGCAAATATTCGCCCGCGCCGTTTTCCAGTTCCATAAACATGCCGTGTAAGTGAATCGGATGTTCCATCATGGTGTCGTTGATCATTACCAAACGCAGTCGTTCACCGTACTGAAACGCAATCGGCGCGTTTGCCTGCGTGTAAGTTTTCCCGTCGAACGACCACATGAAGCGTTCCATATTGCCGGTGAGATGAAGTTCGATTTCTCGTCCGGGCGCACGCTTGTCATACATCGGTTTTACGCTGCGCAAATCGGTGTACACCAGCACGCGCGTGCCGGTGTTTTCCAGGCCGGTGCCCGGTTCATGGAGGCGGCT
>JBDSOT010000025.1:0-17969 GCA_039914705.1 Gammaproteobacteria bacterium
GGGGCGCGTCCTGGTAAAAGATGGGCCGGGTAAGATAATTATCGGTAAGGATACGCGCATCTCGGGCTATATGTTCGAGTCGGCACTGGAGGCGGGGCTTTCCGCAGCCGGTGTGGACATCCGCCTGCTAGGCCCCATGCCCACCCCGGCGGTTGCCTACCTTACGCGCACCTTGCATGCGCAGGCCGGAATCGTTATCAGCGCATCGCACAACCCCTATTACGATAACGGTATAAAATTTTTCAGCGCGGCAGGATTAAAGTTGGCCGACGACATCGAGCTGGCTATCGAGGCGGAACTTGAAAAACCCATGCAGACCGTCGATTCCGCACAGTTGGGTAAGGCCGTGCGCGTTGACGATGCCGCAGGCCGCTATATTGAATTTTGCAAAAGCACCATCCCGGCTAGCATCAATCTCAAGGGTATGAAAATCGTCGTGGATTGCGCGCACGGGGCGACGTATCACATCGCTCCTAACGTGTTCGACGAGTTGGGTGCCGAGGTAGTACGCATGGGAGTTCAACCCGACGGCCTGAATATCAATGCAGGTTGCGGTTCTACACATCCCCAAGGTTTACGTGATGCGGTGCTGGCGCAGGGCGCGGATTTGGGTATCGCGCTCGATGGCGATGGCGACCGGCTCATCATGGTCGACCACAAGGGCGAATTGGTGGACGGCGACGAGCTATTGTTCATCATTGCGCAATCTCGTCACCATGAACACAGGCTGGGCGGGGCGGTGGTCGGCACGGTCATGAGCAATCTGGGCTTGGAGCACGCGTTAAAATCCGCAGGTATCGATTTCAGGCGCGCCCCGGTTGGTGACCGTTATGTGCTGGAGATGCTGCAACAGGGTGGCTGGTTACTGGGTGGTGAAAGTTCCGGACATATTATATGTCTCGACCGCACTACGACAGGAGATGCGATTATCGCCGCGCTACAGGTATTGGTGGCTATGATCACAGCGGGCCTTTCCCTGCATGAAATCAAGGCCGGCATGACGAAATATCCGCAGTGCCTGGTCAACGTGCCGGTAGTAAAAGGTTTCAATTTATCAAGTTCCAAATCTATACAGAGTGCCTTGCGCGATGTCGAATCAACATTAGGTGGCCATGGCCGCGTATTGTTACGCCCATCGGGAACCGAGCCGCTGGTGCGCGTGATGGTAGAGGGCACGGACGCGGATCAGGTTGATGCCCTTGCCCATAACCTTGCCTGCGCTGTGACACAGGCAATTGCCAGTGCTTAAGGAAGCTCTGATTTATTCAGAGTTTCCTGCGATACAGGGATGTGCCGCTATTTTTCAAACAGACAAGTGTTTGAAAAATGAAGAAAAGAAAAAATCACATTTTTGCTTTTCGTCTCTGAAAATTCCATGGATGGAATTATTCAGAGTTTCCTTATTAATCCCCAGCCTGATAATCCAGGCAGTCAAGAGTAATTTCTCAAACTCCCCGGTAAGCCATAATCAAAATTGATATTTTCTGGCGGGATCGGTAAGCTTGGCGGCTGTTTTAATAATGAACACGGGAACGACGCATGCGTAGCAAACTGGTGGCCGGTAATTGGAAAATGAACGGTACCAGGGCGAGTGCGCAGGCACTCATCGGGGCTATCAAACAGGGTTTGAGCGCGATCAAAACAGCGCAGTTTGCAATATGTCCACCGGCGATTTACCTCGCGGATGTCGAAGGCCTGCTTCAGGGATCAGGCATAGCGTGGGGGGCGCAGAATGTCAGCAGCGAAATAGCAGGCGCGTATACCGGTGAAATCTCGGCCGCGATGCTGGTCGATTTGGGTTGCCGCTATGTCATTATTGGCCACTCCGAGCGTCGCGCCTTATATGCCGAAAGCGATACGCAGGTGGCGCAAAAATTCGGGCAGGCGATACGCGCGGGACTGACGCCCATACTTTGTGTGGGCGAGTCTTTGCAGCAACGGGACGATGGGAGCACGCAAGATGTCGTTGCCCGACAACTGGATGCAGTATTGATGTTGCTGGGGATTAGCGCCTTTGCCAGCGCGGTGATTGCCTATGAACCGGTATGGGCCATCGGCACCGGCAAGACCGCAAGCCCAGCGCAGGCGCAGCAGGTGCATGCCTTCATCCGGCAGCGCCTGGCGGCGCACGATGCTATACTTGCCGGCCGGATTCAAATTATATACGGTGGAAGCGTGAAGGCCGGTAATGCGCGTGAATTATTCGGCATGCCCGATATTGACGGCGGTTTGATTGGCGGCGCTTCTTTAGATGCGGATGAGTTTCTGGCCATTTGCCAGGCAGCAGGATAAGACAATGTATACGGCCTTAGTGGTAATTGATATTTTGACATCCCTCGCGCTGGTCGTGCTGATACTGATTCAGCACGGCAAGGGCGCTGACGTCGGTGCGGCGTTTGGCAGCGGGGCCTCGCAGACCGTGTTTGGCAGCGGAGGCTCGGGGTCTTTTCTGACGCGCGCGACCGCCATTCTCGCCCTGATATTTTTTGTCGTCAGCTTGTCGCTGGCGTATTTATCAGGGCAGCGCCCCAAGGCGCAGAGTGTGTTGGATAGCGCCGCTCCGGTACAAACCGCGCCGCAGTCACCGCTATCGGACTCGGGCTTGCCTAGGCCGAAAGCACCGCCCGCCGATGTGCCGGCCTCGCCGCCACAAAACAGTACACTTATGCCCAAGGATTCACCGGCTGCACCTGCCGAATCGGCGCGTAACCCGATTGATGTGCCGTCGCCCAGTAAATAAAAGTTACAAAGCCGATGTGGTGGAATTGGTAGACACGCCGTCTTGAGGGGGCGGTGGCGCAAGCTGTGCCGGTTCGAGTCCGGCCATCGGCACCATTATTAATCCTGTTATGAAGTGTTGCCTGCGATCTTTTTTGGCGCAAGTATTGGATGAAGGGTTTTTAAAATAAAAAAATAATTATATGATTCACGGATGAGCTTATTTCTTATAAGCTCATGCCAATTTCTAACTTTGTGTGTGGGGCGATTAGTTCGGGCTTTGTGATCGATCCATGAGTGCCAGTGATTTTCCCCGGGATTATTCCCCAGTGAGGCAACGCATTTGTTAGACAATTACCTGCCCATCCTGATCTTCCTGATAATAGGCATCCTGTTCGGGGCGTTGCCTATCGCCATGGGCTTCGTGTTGGCCCCGCATCGTCCCGACAGTGAAAAAAACTCCCCGTATGAATGCGGCTTCGAGGCCTTCGAAGACTCGCGCATGAAGTTCGATGTGCGCTATTACCTGGTCGCCATCCTGTTCATCATCTTTGATCTCGAGATTGCTTTTCTGTTTCCTTGGGCCATTGTGCTTGACCAGATTGGCCTGTTCGGCTTCATGGCGATGGCCGTATTCCTGGGTATTCTCGTCGTGGGCTTTATCTACGAATGGAAGAAAGGGGCGCTCGAATGGGAATAATGGAAAACTTCGCCTTGCTTCACCGGAGTTCTTAATGAGCATAGAAGGCGTTTTAGAGAAAGGCATCGTCACCACCAGCGCGGATATGCTCATTAACTGGGCGCGCACCGGTTCGCTGTGGCCGATGACCTTTGGTCTTGCCTGCTGCGCCGTGGAGATGATGCATGCCGGTGCATCACGTTATGATCTCGACCGTTTCGGCGTTGTATTCCGGCCCAGTCCGCGCCAATCCGATGTGATGATAGTTGCCGGTACGCTCGTAAACAAAATGGCCCCGGCGCTGCGCAAGGTATATGACCAGATGTCCGAACCCCGCTGGGTGATCTCGATGGGTTCCTGCGCCAACGGCGGCGGTTATTATCATTACTCGTATGCCGTGGTGCGCGGCTGTGATCGGATCGTCCCTGTCGATATCTATGTACCGGGCTGTCCGCCCACGGCGGAAGCATTGTTGTATGGGATTATCCAGCTACAGAATAAAATCAAACGCACTAACACCATCGCCCGCTAGAGTCTGGATCACACATGCCCAATACGCTACCGCCGATGTCCGCACGCCTTCAACGGCGTTTCGAAGGTGTTATAACCGGCCTTAAAGAAGTTGCGGGTGAGACCACGCTGGAGATTCCGCGCGATAAATTGCTTGAGGTGTGCGGCGTTCTGCGCGACGAGCCGGACTTCCATTTCGAACAGCTCATGGATTTGTGCGGCGTCGATTATTCCGAATACGGGCAAGGCTCGCGCGGCGTCACCGGACTCATTGCGGAAGACGTGATCGACTACCCGGATTATCCGGAAGAAGTCTGGAGCGGCCCGCGCTTCGCGGTGGTATATCACTTGCTGTCGCTCAAACACAATGAGCGCCTGCGCCTGCGCGTATTTACCGCCGACGAAGTGCCGGTATTGGATTCGGTGATTAATATCTGGTCTGTGGCGAATTGGTTTGAGCGCGAGGCCTTCGATATGTTCGGTATCCTGTTCGAGGGACATCCCGATCTGCGCCGTATCCTCACGGATTATGGTTTTGTCGGTCATCCGTTCCGCAAGGATTTCCCGCTGATCGGCAATGTGGAAATGCGTTACGATCCGGACAAGCAGCGTGTTATTTACCAGCCCGTCACCATTGAAAATCGTGTGCTGGTGCCGCGCGTTATCCGCCGCGATCATCGCTACGTCGTCGATAAGGTCAAGGAGGGCCGCGCACGCAATGGAAATTCGTAATTACACGATGAACTTCGGCCCTCAGCATCCGTCCGCGCATGGCGTGCTGCGCCTGGTACTGGAGATGGACGGCGAGACCATCCAGCGTGGTGATCCGCATATCGGACTGTTGCATCGCGGCACGGAAAAGCTCGCCGAGAGCAAGCCGTACAATCAAAGCATCGGCTATATGGATCGGCTCGATTACGTATCCATGATGTGCAACGAGCACGGCTATGTGCTCGCCATGGAAAAACTCCTAGGCATAGCGCCGCCGTTGCGCGCGCAATACATACGCGTCATGTTCGACGAACTCACGCGCATCTTGAATCATTTATTATGGTTGGGCGCGCATGCACTGGATATCGGTGCGATGACGGTGTTCCTGTACGCCTTCCGTGAGCGCGAAGACTTGATGGATTGTTACGAGGCCGTGTCGGGCGCGCGCATGCATGCGACTTATTACCGGCCCGGCGGTGTATACCGTGATCTGCCGGACAGCATGCCGCAATACAAGGCGTCCAAGTGGCATAATCAAAAGGAAACCGACACGCGCAATGCTAACCGGCAAGGTTCGTTGCTCGATTTTATCGAAGACTTTACCCGCCGTTTTCCGACTTACGTTGATGAGTACGAGAGCCTGCTGACCGACAATCGCATCTGGAAACAGCGTACCGTAAACATTGGTGTGGTGTCGCCGGAACGCGCATTGCAGCTCGGTTTTAGCGGCCCCATGTTGCGCGGCTCGGGCATTGAATGGGATTTGCGCAAGAAGCAGCCTTACGAGGTTTATGACCGCCTCGACTTCGATATTCCGGTTGGCGTAAATGGCGATTGCTATGATCGTTATCTGGTGCGTGTCGAGGAGATGCGCCAGTCGAACAGGATTGTCCGTCAGTGTATTGATTGGCTGCGCGTCAATCCCGGGCCGGTGGTGATTGACGACAACAAGATCGTACCGCCCAGGCGCGAGGTGATGAAGAATGATATGGAATCTCTGATTCATCACTTCAAGCTATTTACCGAAGGCTTTTGCATACCTGAAGGTGAAACTTATGCGGCGGTCGAGGCACCGAAGGGTGAATTCGGCATTTATCTAATCTCGGATGGTGCCAACAAACCCTACCGCTTGAAGGTGCGCGCACCGGGTTTTGCGCACCTCGCCGCCCTGGATGAAATGATACGTGGCCACATGCTGGCCGACGTTGTCGCTATTCTTGGCTCTCAAGACATCGTATTTGGCGAGGTTGACCGTTGATGTCGCAAACTCAACTTACAGCGGGTAGTAGCGTGCTCGATGAAGAGATGCGCGCCGCGATTGAGCGCGAGGCCGCCAAGTTTCCGCCCGAGCAAAAGCGCTCGGTAGTGTTGGCCGCGCTGCGCCTGGCCCAACTGGGCAATGGCGGATGGCTGAGCCGGGAGCTTATGGATGCCGTGGCGGATTATCTGGAACTGCCGCCGATTGCCGTCTACGAGGTTGCCACTTTTTATACAATGTACGATTTGAAACCGGTGGGCCGACACAAGATTTATGTGTGTACGAATATCTCCTGCCTGCTGCGCGGCTCCGATGAAATTGTCAGCCACCTCAAAGATAAGCTTGGTATCGGTTTCGGACAGACCACGACCGACGGAAAATTCACGCTTAAAGAGGCTGAGTGCTTGGCGGCCTGCGGCGGCGCGCCGATGTTCCAGATCGGTGTGAAGTTTCATGAGAACCTGACGCCCGAAAAGATTGATACGATCTTGAGCAACCTGGACTAGCCCATGGCCAACGAAGTCTGCTTTCGCAATCTGCATCTGCCGGAACCCTGGACGCTCAAGACGTACCAGAGTACGGGCGGCTATGGTGCGTGGAAGAAAATCCTGGTTGAAAAAACCGCGCCTGATGACATTATCAAAGAGATTAAGACATCGGCCTTACGCGGACGTGGCGGTGCCGGTTTTCCCACCGGCCTGAAATGGAGTTTCATGGCGCGCAACGCACCCGGACAAAAGTATATCGTGTGTAATTCCGACGAGGCCGAGCCGGGTACCTTCAAAGATCGCGACATCCTGCGCTATAACCCGCATGCGCTGATTGAGGGCATGGCCATTGCCGGTTATACGATCGGGGCGACGGTTGGTTACAACTTCATGCGTGGCGAATTCGGTGGCGAGCCTTGCGAGCGTTTTGATGCCGCGCTTGCCGAGGCCCGCGCCGCCGGCCTCATCGGCCAGAATATTCTCGGTTCGGGAGTAAACTTCGAATTGCATAGCACCCTGGGCGCGGGTGCATATATCTCCGGCGAAGAGACGGCGATGCTGGAGACCATTGAAGGCAAAAAGGCGTTCCCGCGCTTCAAGCCGCCATTTCCCGCCACCTATGGCCTGTACGGGCGGCCGACCATTTGTAATAACACCGAGACGCTGGCCTCGATACCGTTGATCATTCAAAACGGCGGGCAGTGGTTCCTGGAGATAGGCAAACCTAATAACGGTGGTCCTAAGATATTTTCCCTGTCGGGCCATGTGAACAAGCCCGGCAATTACGAAGTGCCTCTGGGCACATCGTTTGCTGAACTCCTGGAGCTGGCGGGCGGTGTGCGCGGTGGACGCAGGCTTAAGGCCGTCATTCCCGGCGGCTCTTCGGTTCCGGTATTGCCCGGCGAGGTCATGATGGGCCTGGACATGGATTATGATTCGCTGTCCAAGGCAGGCTCCATGCTGGGTGCGGGTTCGGTTATTGTTATGGACGATAGTACCTGTATGGTCAAGGCATTAGCTCGTATTGCTCATTTTTATTATGAAGAGTCTTGCGGGCAATGTACGCCTTGCCGCGAAGGCACCGGTTGGATGTCGCGTGTCATTCACCGTATTGAACACGGACAGGGTGAGCTGCGTGATCTGGATCTGCTGGTCGACGTCGCCAGCAAAATGGAAGGCCGCACTATCTGCGCGCTGGCCGATGCTGCGGCACTGCCGGTGGCCAGTTTTATCAAGCATTTCCGTGCCGAATTTGAGTACCATATCGAGCATCGAAGCTGTATGGCAGGGACGGCTTAACAATGCGACAGGTCAGGCGATGATAGATATTGAAATTAACGGCATGCCGATCCGGGCGCGCGACGGTGCTATGGTGATCGAGGCCGCTGATGAGGCTGGCATTGCCATTCCACGCTTCTGCTATCACAAGAAGCTGCCTGTTTCGGCTAATTGCCGTATGTGCCTGGTGGATATTGATAAGGCCGCCAAGCCGCTGCCTGCGTGCGCTACCCCGGCCACCGACGGCATGAAAATCTTCACGAACTCGCCCAAGGCCATCATGGCGCAGAAGGGCGTTATGGAGTTTCTGCTGATTAATCATCCGCTGGATTGCCCGATCTGCGACCAAGGTGGTGAGTGCCAGCTACAGGATGTCGCCATGGGTTATGGGCGCGATGTGTCGCGCTATCAGGAAAACAAGCGCGTTGTAAAAGACAAAAACCTCGGCCCCCTGATCGCCACCGATATGACGCGCTGCATTCACTGCATGCGTTGCGTGCTGTTCGGGCAACATATTGCCGGGGTGATGGAACTCGGTGCCACCGGACGCGGCGAGCATATGGAGATCGGCACCTTCGTCGAGCAGAGTATAAATTCGGAGATGTCGGGCAACGTGATCGACTTATGCCCGGTCGGCGCGCTGACCTCCAAGCCTTATCGTTACACGGCGCGTACCTGGGAATTGTCGCAACACGAGACGATTGCACCGCATGACTCCATCGGCTCCAATCTTTATCTGCACGTGCGCGGCGAGCGTGTGATGCGGGTTGTGCCGCATGAAAACGAGGCCATCAACGAGGTGTGGATTTCCGACCGCGATCGCTTCAGTTATCAGGGTATCAATAGCCCCGATCGCCTGCACGCGCCGATGCTCAAGAGGAATGGGAAATGGCAGGAAGTGGATTGGCAGACCGCGCTGGAGGCTACGGTACAAGGGCTTAACAAGATTATCGCCGGGCACGGTGCAGGGCAAATCGGCGCGCTGGTCTCGCCCACGGCAACGCTGGAAGAGATGTATCTGCTGCAAAAGATAATACGTGGAATAGGCTGTGCAAATATCGACCATCGTCTGCGCCAGAGCGATTTCAGTAATCAGGAGCAAGCGCCGCTCAGCCCCAGCCTGGGAATTTCGATTGAAGCACTTGAACAGCTTGATGCTGTTTTACTGATCGGGTCGAACGTGCGCAATGAGCAGCCGATAATTGCGCATCGCCTGCGCAAGGCTGCCCTGAACGGGGCCAGCGTTATGCTCATTAATCCGGTGGATTACGAGCTACATTTCAAGGTACAGGAAAAGATTATTGCCGGCCCGGCCGGTATGTTGGAGGCCTTGGTGGGGGTAGCCAGAATTCTGGCGCAGGTGGATAGCACGCGCGTTCCGCCCGGCCTGGAAAAATTGCTGACCCAAATCGAACCTGATGAGCGGCATCTAAACATTGCAAAACACTTGAAAGAAGGTGCGCAGGCTATTGTATTGTTGGGTAACTTATCGCTACATCATCCGCATTATTCGCTATTGGAAATTCTGGCGAGCTATATAGCCACGGAAACCGGGGCAACTTTTGGTACCTTGCCGGAGGCCGCTAATAGTGTGGGTGGCTGGATCGCGGGCGTGTTGCCCCACCGGGCCGCTGCCGGTCAGGCGAGTACTGCGCTTGGGTTGGACGCTGCATCCATGTTTAACAATAAACTGAAGGCTTATGTTCTCCTGGGGCTGGAACCGGAATTTGATAGCGGCAATCCATCGGCCGCCTTGAAGGCCCTGGAGGCCAGCGAATTTACCGTCTCACTGACAGCCTTTCGCAGCGACGCTATTGAATCCTATGCCGATGTCATGCTGCCTATCGCCGCCTTTGCCGAAACATCGGGCACCTATGTCAATGCCGAGTCTCGCTGGCAGAGTTTCACTGGTGCGGTGACTCCGCAAGGTGAGGCGCGCCCTGCCTGGAAGATCCTGCGCGTGCTCGGGAACTTGTTTAATGTTCATGGATTTGAGTACATATCCTCGGATGAAGTGCGTGATGAATTACACGCCATCTTTAATGCCGAGGCAGATCGCACCAGCGCCGGTGACACAACTGAGCCAACGGCCTCCTACACGATCAACAAACCTGCTGGATTAATGCGTCTCGCCGAGGTACCGCCGTATGCAGCAGACGGCCTGGTGCGCCGCGCCGAGGCGCTGCAACAAACCATTGCGGCACGCCCCGCAGCCCTCTATATCAACGCATCTGTGGCGGCCAATTTGGGGTTAGTGCAGGGCGATCTGGCCGTTGCCGAGCAGGACGGCGCGCAGTCCACTCTGCCCGTGGTCATTGACGCCAGAATACCCGACGGGTGTGTATTAATTCCCGTAGGTCTGCCCCAAACCACCACCTTAGGTACTATGTTCGGGCCGGTCGCGGTAACACGATATGCCACCCACAATAATCTCGCCGCACTATCTGCCGAGCGTGAATGATGTTTAGTCAAATTCAACTCTTATGGGCGGAGATTCCCGAGATACTGCGTATTATTCTCGCAATATTGGCCATCGTTATCCCCTTGTCGCTGGCGGTTGCCTATACCACCTTTATCGAGCGCAAGGTGATCGGTTACATGCAGGCGCGCGTTGGGCCTAATCGAGTCGGGCCGCGCGGCTGGCTGCAACCGATTGCCGATGGTATCAAGTTGCTGATGAAGGAGATTATTGTTCCGTCCGGGGCCAATCGTGCGCTGTTTGTTATCGGCCCGATCTTGACCATCGCGCCCGCCTTGCTGGCTTGGGCGGTCATCCCGTTCGACGCCACCTTGGTTATTGCCGACATCGACGCAAGCCTGCTGTATATTCTGGCGGTAACCTCGATGGGTGTGTACGGTGTGATCATCGCCGGCTGGGCCTCCAATTCAAAGTATGCATTTCTGGGCGCGATGCGAGCCGCCGCGCAGATTGTCTCCTACGAGATTGCCATGGGCTTCGCGCTGGTGAGCGTTCTGATAGCCGCAGGCAGCCTGAACCTGGGCGCGGTCGTCGATGCACAGCAGGGGAGTCTGGCGCACTGGTTTTGGCTGCCATTATTGCCGATGTTTTTAATTTATTTTATCTCCGGCGTGGCGGAGACCAACCGCGCACCGTTTGATGTGGCCGAGGGCGAGTCCGAGATCGTCGCCGGTTTTCATGTGGAATACTCCGGCATCACCTTCGCGATATTTTTTCTCGCCGAATACGCCAACATGATCTTGATATCCGCGTTGGCCGCGCTGATGTTTCTGGGCGGCTGGCTATCACCTTTTCAGGGCATTCCAGTGCTGGAAGGATTATTTTCCGGGGTGCCGGGGATTGCCTGGCTGCTACTAAAAATATCCGTATTGCTGTTTTTATTTTTATGGTTTCGCGCGACATTTCCGCGTTATCGCTACGATCAGATCATGCGCCTGGGCTGGAAGGTATTCATTCCAATAACTATTGTCTGGCTGTTGCTGGTGGGCTTAGCCGTACTATATAAATTGCCGTGGTGGTTTGACTAAATTTTATGAACAAGGTCGCCAATTATATTAAAAGCCTGTTTCTTTGGGAGCTATTAAAGGGCTTGAAGCTCACGGGCACGTATTTCTTCGGTAAAAAGATTACCGTGCAATATCCCGAGGAAACGACACCGCAATCCAACCGTTTTCGCGGCTTGCATGCATTGCGCCGCTACCCGAACGGTGAGGAACGCTGCATTGCCTGCAAGCTATGTGAAGCGGTGTGTCCGGCGGCCTGCATTACGATAGAATCCGAGCAGCGCGAAGACGGCACGCGGCGCACCACGCGCTACGACATCGACTTGTTCAAGTGCATTTATTGCGGATTCTGCGAAGAGTCCTGCCCGACCGACGCCATCGTGGAAACGCGCGTGCTGGATTTTCATTTCGAGAAGCGCGGTGACAACATTATCAATAAAGAACAACTGTTGGCGCACGGCGACCGGCACGAAAAACAGATCGCCGCCGACCGTGCCAAAGATGCCCGCTACCGGTAGCCCCACACAGTACAAAAGGTTATTAACAAAAAACCGCGCTGGTTTTTTTGTCTGCGGAAAGTAGACATTGTGTTATAAGTTTATATAACCACATGCTGTTGTTAAACTTAGATAATTACCAATACGAATTCACATGATCACACAACAAATCATTTTTTATATCTTCGCGGCCATCCTGGTGCTGTCGGCGCTCATGGTAATCACTGTGCGCAATCCGGTGCATGCGGCGTTGTTTCTGGTGCTGGCGTTTTTTACCAGCGCAGCCGTATGGCTGCTACTCGAGGCCGAGTTTCTGGCGATTACCCTGGTGTTGGTCTATGTAGGCGCGGTGATGGTGTTGTTCCTGTTTGTGGTGATGATGCTGGATGTAAACATCGCGCCCTTGCGAGAAGGCTTCGCGCGCTACCTACCGGTAGGCGGTCTGGTGGCGGCGCTGATTGTATTCGAGTTATTTCTCGTGGTCGGCCCCGCTCATTTCGGCCTTGATCAAATGGCAAGCCCGGTGCCGCATATCGCCGGTTACAGCAATACCAAGGAGTTGGGCAATTTGCTTTACACGGTTTACGTGTATCCGTTTGAGATTGCCGCCGCCTTGCTGTTGGTGGCCATTATCGCTGCCATCACTTTAACCATGCGCAAGCGACCGCAAACCAAGTATCAGAATATTGATGAACAGGTGCGCGTGCGCAGCCGGGATCGCCTGCGCATTATTAAAATGCCATCCGAGAAGAAGAGATAATCAGGTATGCGGCTGTGTTTACTTGAATGCGCGGAAATCCCCGCTTGCCAACTATCTAAGGGACGCCTGTGATCGCGCTATCTGATTTTCTGATCCTGGGGGCGGCGCTATTTTGCCTGAGCATGGCCGGAATATTCCTTAATCGCAAGAATGTCATCATCATTCTTATGTCCATTGAATTAATGTTATTAGCCGTGAATTTAAACTTCATCGCCTTCTCTCATTACCTGGGCGACAGCGCCGGTCAAATCTTCGTATTTTTTATTCTTACCGTCGCGGCGGCAGAATCCGCTATTGGCCTAGCCATCCTGGTTGTGCTGTTCCGCAACAAGCGCACCATTAACGTCGATGATCTCGATACCTTGAAGGGCTAGGCGGTACTATGCAAAACGTCTATCTTGCCATCGTGCTCGCGCCCCTCATCGGCGCAATCATTGCGGGCCTGTTCGGCAGGAAAGTTGGCCGCTCCGGGGCACATTGGGTCACTAATATCAGCGTGGCAATCTCTTTTGTTCTATCGTTGCTGGTATTCAACCATATTATTTTCAATGATGCCCCAGCCTTCAATGGCTCGGTCTATACCTGGATGGTAAGCGATGGCATCAAGTTTGAGATCGGTTTTCTGATCGACGAATTGACCGCGCTGATGATGGTTGTGGTGACCTTCGTTTCCTTGATGGTGCATATCTACACGATAGGTTATATGCGCGACGATCCCGGCTATCAGCGCTTCTTTAGTTATATCTCATTATTCACCTTTTCGATGCTGATGCTGGTGATGTCCAACAACTTCCTGCAATTATTTTTCGGGTGGGAGGCAGTGGGCTTGGTGTCGTACCTGCTGATTGGTTTCTGGTACGACCGCGAGACGGCGATCTACGCAAATCTCAAGGCCTTTCTGGTGAACCGCGTGGGCGATTTGGGTTTTCTGTTAGGCATTGCCGCCGTGTTGATGTACTTCAATACTCTCGATTACGCAGAAGTGTTCGCGCAGGCTCCGCAATTCGCTACTAAACTGGTTAGCGTAATTCCGGGTACTGAGTGGTCGTTGATGACGCTCATTTGTATCTTGCTGTTCATCGGTGCCATGGGAAAATCCGCGCAGGTACCACTGCATGTATGGCTGCCCGATTCTATGGAAGGCCCAACCCCGATCTCGGCTCTCATACATGCGGCGACCATGGTGACTGCGGGTATTTTTATGGTGGCGCGCATGTCGCCCCTGTTCGAGCTTTCCGAAACAGCCCTGAGTGTGGTGCTGATAATCGGCGCAGTGACCGCGCTGTTCATGGGTTTTCTCGGCATTGTGCAAAACGACATCAAGCGCGTGATTGCCTACTCGACGCTCTCGCAACTAGGCTATATGACGGTGGCGCTGGGCGCATCCGCGTACGCCGCCGGTATTTTCCATCTGATGACACACGCCTTTTTCAAGGCGCTGTTATTCCTTGCAGCGGGGTCCGTGATCATCGCCCTGCATCACGAGCAGGACATCCGCAATATGGGCGGGCTGAAAAAATATCTTCCACTCACCTATTGGACATTTCTCATCGGCTCACTGGCGCTCATCGGTTTCCCCGGATTTTCCGGCTTCTTCTCCAAGGACGCTATCATTGAGGCTGTGAATATCTCGACCATTCCCGGCGCAGGCTTCGCCCATGCCGCAGTGCTCGGTGGTGTGTTCATCACGGCCCTGTATAGTTTTCGCCTGTTCTTTTTGGTGTTCCATGGCAAGGAGCGCATGGATGCTCACACGCGGCATCATCTGCACGAGTCCCCGAATGTTATTACGATTCCATTGCTGTTATTAGCCATTCCTTCCGTGATTGCCGGAGCGATTTATATAGGCCCCATGTTGTTCGGAAATTTCTTTGGCGAATCCATCAAGGTATTGCCGGGGCATGATGTGCTCGCCGAATGGGGCCGCGACTATCACGGGGTGATGGGATTTATTCAACACGGCTTTTTCGGCTGGCCGTTCTGGCTGGCGATTTCAGGTATTTTTATTGCCTGGCTGTTTTATCTCAAACGTCCGGATTGGTCTGCCGCCGTCAAGACCAGATTTTCATTTATCTACAACATCCTTATTCGCAAATACGGTTTTGACGACTTCAATGATTCCTTCTTTGCCGGAGGAGGGCGTGGATTCGGGCGGCTGTTATGGCAGATCGGCGATGTCAAGCTGATCGACGGCTTCATGGTTAATGGCACGGCGCGTACCATCGGCTGGTTTTCAGCTATCGCGCGACAGGTGCAATCCGGTTATCTCTATCACTATGCCTTCGCCATCATCATCGGACTGCTGCTATTGCTGGGCTGGCCGCTGGTAAGCTGGCTGATGAATAAATAATACATAAGACATCTATGTTCGCTAATCTCCCACTGCTAAGTTTGCTTATCTGGATTCCGATTATCGGCGGCCTGCTGGTGCTTGCCGCGGGCAGTAATCCTGAGCGCGCGCGCATGCTGGCCCTGCTGGTCGCGATTATTACCTTTCTGCTAAGTATTCCGCTTTATGCCGGTTTCGACAACAGCACCTATCTGATGCAGTTTGTCGAAAAGGCGGCGTGGATACCGACGTTCAATATTAACTATCACCTGGGCGTCGACGGCATCTCCATGCCGCTGATCCTGCTAACCACGTTTACCAATGTGCTTGTGGTACTGGCCGGCTGGCAGGTTATTCAATACAAACCAGCGCAATATATGGCCGCCTTCCTGCTCATGGAAGGACTCATGATCGGCGTGTTCGCCGCCTTGGACGCGATACTTTTTTACGTATTCTGGGAAGGCATGCTGATCCCGATGTTCGTCATTATCGGCGTCTGGGGCGGCCCGAAACGCGTATACGCCACCATCAAATTCTTTTTATACACATTTCTCGGCTCGGTGTTGATGCTGGTCGCACTGCTGTATTTATTTTTGCAGACCAACAGCTTCGCGATACTCGATTTCCATGATTTGAAAATCGGCATGCCCGCGCAAATATTAATCTTCATCGCCTTTCTGCTGGCCTTTGCGGTAAAGGTGCCGATGTGGCCGGTGCACACCTGGCTGCCGGATGCGCATGTCGAGGCGCCCACCGGCGGCTCGGTGATCCTGGCCGCGATCATGCTGAAACTCGGCGCTTACGGTTTTATCCGTTTCAGTCTGCCGATTGTCCCGGATGCCAGCCATGAACTGGATTGGCTGATGATTACACTGTCGCTCATTGCTATTGTCTACATAGGCTTTGTTGCGCTGGCGCAAAGCGATCTGAAAAAACTTATTGCTTACTCGTCCATTTCCCATATGGGATTTGTCACGCTGGGCTTCTTTATTCCCTTCACGATTCTGGAAAATACCGGCGGCATACAAGGTGCCTCGCTGGGCGTGGAGGGCGGCCTGGTGCAGATGATCTCGCACGGGTTTGTCTCCGGTGCGTTATTCCTGTGCGTAGGAGTGTTGTACGACCGGCTGCACAGCCGCGAGATAAACGCTTATGGCGGTGTTGCCAATACCATGCCGGTCTTTGCGGCCCTGATGACCTTGTTCGCGATGGCCAATGTCGGCCTGCCCGGCACCTCCGGATTCGTCGGTGAGTTCATGGTTATCCTCGCCGCTTATAAGGCCAATTTCTGGTTCGCCCTGCTGGCCGGGAGCACACTGATTATCGGCGCGGCCTACACCTTATGGATGATCAAGCGCGTGATCTTCGGAAAGATCGCCAACGACGGTGTCGCCGCGCTCAACGATATTAATACACGCGAATATATAGTCCTAGGCGCGCTGGCCGTCGCGGTGCTCGCAGTCGGTATTTATCCCGCGCCGTTGATTGATGTGATGCACCCCACGGTTGAGCATTTGCTCGAACATATTATGCAATCGAAGTTATAGCCGGCTAAATCCGATGACCGAGACTAATGTAATTTTTGTCATGCCCAATTTTCTCCTCGCCGCGCCGGAGATTTTCGTACTGAGTATGGCCTGCATCATTTTGATCGTTGACCTATTCCTCACCGAACACAGCCGCATCGTGACTTATTTATTGTCGCAGGCAACACTGTTAATTGCCGCGATTCTTACAATTTATTTACATGCGGAGCAGCCGGTGCTCACCTTTAGTGGCACCTTCATCAACGACACGATGGGTGATGTGCTTAAGGTATTTATTTACCTGACCACCGCCGTGGTGTTTTTATATTCGCGCATTTACCTGCGCTCGCGCGAACTCGACAAGGGCGAATACTATGTGCTCGGCCTGTTTGCGGTATTAGGCATGATGGTCATGGTGTCGGCGCACAGCCTGCTGACCATCTATTTGGGCCTGGAACTAATGTCCTTGTCGCTGTATACGATGGTTGCCCTGCAACGCGATTCCTCGATTGCCTCCGAGGCGGCCATGAAATATTTTGTACTCGGCGCACTCGCTTCGGGGTTGTTGTTATACGGTATGTCCATGCTCTACGGCGCAACCGGAACCTTGGATATCGCAGAGATCAGCCGCAGCATCGGCGAGAATGCCGGCACACAGGCAACCAGCAGCAACATCGTGCTTATCTTCGGCCTGGTGTTCGTGCTCATCGGCATGATGTTCAAGCTGGGCGCGGTGCCGTTTCATATGTGGATACCGGATGTTTACCACGGCGCACCCACCTCGGTTACCTTGTTTATCGCCAGCGCCCCCAAGATCGCGGCCTTTGCGATATTGATGCGCCTGCTGGTCGATGGCCTGGGTGAGCTGCACGGACAATGGGAAAATATGCTGGTCATTCTATCCATACTGTCGATGGGTGTCGGCAACATCATCGCCATCGCACAGGCCAATTTGAAACGCATGCTGGCCTATTCAACCATATCGCATGTGGGATTTTTACTGCTGGGCATTCTTAGCGGTACGCAGATCGGTTATTCCGCCGCGATGTTCTACGTCATCGTTTATGCATTAATGAGCATGGGCGGTTTCGGCATGATTATTCTACTCAGCCGCGCCGGGTTCGAGGCCGACAAGCTCGATGATTTCAAGGGCCTCAACAATCGCAGCCCGTGGTTCGCCTTTATGATGCTGATCTTCATGTTCTCCATGGCGGGCGTGCCGCCGACGGTAGGTTTTTACGCCAAGTTTTCCGTGCTACAAGCCGTGGTCGAGGCGGGTTGGGCTTGGCTCGCGGTTCTTGCCGTGCTGTTTTCCGTGATCGGCGCGTTTTATTACCTGCGCCTCATCAAGCTGATGTATTTCGATAAGGCCGAAGATAACGCGCCGCTCAGCGCGGGCTTTGATATGCGCGTGCTGATGAGCGCAAACGGTCTGGCCGTACTGGGTTTGGGAATCTTCCCGAGCGCCTTGCTGGCGCTGTGCGCCAAGGCGCTGAGCGCGTAAGAGGTTAACGAATGTCCGCAACCACCATCGCCATAGCGGGGCTGCTCGTCATCGCTGTCATCGCCGCAAATCTTCCCTGGCTCAGCGAACGCATATTTTTTATAGCCGAGCCGAAGAGTGGCCACAAAAGTCCGTGGTTTCGGCTGCTCGAATGGCTGGCGCTGTATTTTATAGTAGGCCTCATCGCGCTGGGTCTGGAGCAAAAGATTAATGGCGCACACCACCCGC
>JBDSOT010000081.1:0-13644 GCA_039914705.1 Gammaproteobacteria bacterium
ATACGAAGGTACAGAGCGTGGTGAAGACTCCCTACAGCGGTCTGTATGAGGTGTTTATCGCGGGGCAGCTAATCTATACGGATGACAGCGCCAATTATCTTATTCAAGGCAGCATTATAGATGCGAAAAATGATCGTAATTTAACCGAGGAGCGCACACGGGAGCTATTGCGCGTGAAGTTCGACGAGCTGCCGCTGGCCTCCGCCATCAAGACGGTCAAAGGCAATGGCAAACGCAGGCTCGCGGTGTTTTCTGATCCGGACTGTCCCTTTTGCAAAGAACTTGAAGTTCAGTTGAAGTCAGTCACCGTCGTAACCGTGTACACATTTTTATTTCCCATAGCCGAACTGCATCCGGATGCCACGCAAAAAGCGAATGCCATTTGGTGCGCGGCGGATCAGCCCAAGACCTGAACAAACTGGATGCTTGACGGCGTAGCACCCCCTGGCAAGGCTGACTGTAAAACACCCACTGATGAAAATATCAGGCTGGCTAACCGCCACGCAATCAGCGCAACGCCGACCGTCATCTTTTCCGACGGCGAGCGTCAGGAAGGCGCTATACCCACCGCGGAAATTGAAAAACTACTGAAATAGGAGGGCCGCTGCCTGGACGGCGTTTGATGTGCAGAATTCAAGATTTGTCATGAAAGTGTCACACGCGAACCAGATAATCCACAGGCCTTAAACCCCTAAGGAAGCTCTGATTTATTCAGAGTTTCCGCCGGTACAGGGATGTGCCGTTATTTTTCAAATACACAAGTGTTTGAAAAATGAAGAAAAAAATCACATTTTTGCTTTTCGTCTCTGAAAATTCCATGGATGGAATTTTCAGAGTTTCCTAACAATAGTCAGGAGGACGCGTGTAATGAAAGGCCGGGGGTTGGTGGAAAAAATGGGCTGGCTGGTGCTGTTAGCGACAGCCGCTATTAATTCCACACACAGTCATGCGGCTGATGATGCGCCACCGCCAGCAGGCGATGTCCAGACAAGAAAGGCCGATGCAGAAACGGTTGCAGCAGAGGCCGAAAATCGCTTCGATGTTATGGAATTTCAAGTGGAAGGAAACTCCGTACTCCCGGCAGTTACCATCGAAAAAGCCGTCTATCCCTTTCTGGGTGAAAGCAAAAATATCGACGACGTCGAAAAGGCCCGTTCAACGCTGGAAAAAAGTTATCACGACGCCGGTTATCTGACGGTGCTGGTGGATATCCCCGAACAGAAAGTAGACAGCGGAATCGTACGGCTCTCAATTATTGAAGGGAGCATAGACCGGCTTCACGTCAGCGGTTCGCGCTATTTTTCGCTGGGCTATATCAAATCGCGGGTACCGTCGCTGGCAGAGGGCGGCGTGCCTAATTTCCCGAAAATGCAAAAAGAACTAGCCGCGCTGAACCGCAATCCCGACCGGCACATTACGCCGGTGCTGAAGGCGGGCAGGACGCCCGGCACAGTCGAGGCAGGTTTGAAGGTCGAGGACGAGCTGCCACTGCATGCCAGTGTATCGAAATTGCGGGACGCTATTAAATGAAGGCTGCTCAGTGCGGTTTGATCAGCGTTTTAAGATGGCCTTGATTTCCTCCAGCTCCTTGCGTATCTGACGCAGCATTTTCTGGATTTGATCGTCATCTTCACTAACCGCTTCGGGCTTGATGTCGGTGTTGGACAGACGCTGGCGGGCACCCCCAATGGTGAAGCCATCTTCGTAGAGCAGGCTGCGGATTTGGCGAATCATCAACACATCGTGGCGTTGATAATAGCGCCGGTTGCCGCGCCGCTTTAACGGCTTGAGTTGGGGAAATTCCTGCTCCCAATAGCGCAACACATGCGGTTTGACAGTGCATAAATCACTGACTTCACCGATAGTGAAATAGCGTTTGCCGGGGATGGGGGGGAGTTCGTTATTGTTGGTGGCTTCCAGCATAAATCTCGATCCTTGCCTTTAATTTCTGACCTGAGCGGAACGTCACGACACGCCGCGCAGTGATGGGAATTTCTTTCCCCGTTTTAGGATTGCGTCCCGGCCGCATACTCTTGTTGCGCAGCGCAAAATTTCCAAAGCCGGACAGTTTAACCTGCTCGCCATGCTCCAGCGCGGCACGCACCTCTTCGAAAAACATTTCCACAATTTCCTTGGCCTCACGCTTGTTGAGACCAAGTTCATCAAATAATTTATCAACCATGTCGGCTTTTGTCAGAGCCATAGTCACTTTCTCAAAGTAGCGCCGATATCATCGTGCAGTTTTGTCACTATCCGATCAACTACAGTATCGGCTTCCGGGTCTGTTAGAGTGCGGGAAGACGCCTGTAAGGTCAAGCCCAAGGCAACACTTTTTCTACTTGAATCAATGCCTTTTCCTTGGTAAACATCAAATAATTGCAGCTCAAGCGTGAAATCGCAGGAGAGTTCCTTGATGCAATCAGTGATCGCCTGCGCCGAAACCGTAGTGTTCACCACGATCGCAATATCACGCCTGAGGGGCGGAAACTTCGACAGTTCATGGAATACCGCAACCTGCCGCTGCTCCAAGGCAGAGACCTTTAATTCAAACAGATAGACGCGCTTTCCAAGGCCGAGTTCATCCTCTATGGCCGGGTGTAAGGCACCCAGCCATCCCACGGACTGCCCATTGCGCTTGATTAAGGCGCTCTGGCCGGGGTGCAGGGCCGGGTGCTGCTGATTACTGTAGGTAAACTTGCGCGCCGCGCCGGTCAGGTCTACTAAGGCCTCGACATCGGCCTTGATGTCGTAGAAATCCGCAGCTTGTGGCGTCAGCCCCCATTGTTCCGGATATTGATCCCCTAGCATCACGCCTGCAATATACTTTTCTTGTGTTAAATCATTAGCCTGAGATATAAAGTTAACACCAAGCTCGAAGAAGCGCAAGCGGCTCTGCTGACGCTTTTGATTGTGAAGCAAGGCTTGCAGCAGACCACACCACAGGCTGGTGCGCATAACAGACATGTCGCTGGAGATGGGGTTGGTCAGTGCAATCGGGGTATGTTCGGGATCGAGTAAGTGCTGCAGGCTGGGTTCGACAAAGCTGTAACTGACGATCTCCTGGTAGCCGCGGTCAACGAGTAACTGCCGCATCCGATGCGCATTGATCGCCGTCTCCGGACGCGCGGTCATTTTCAGTGGCGCTACGGCGCGTCGCGTCGGCAATTGATGGTAGCCGTAAAGGCGCGCAATCTCCTCTATCAAATCGGCCTCAATGGCGATGTCGAAACGATAGCCAGGCGCGGTAACCTGCCAGCCGTGTTGCTGAGAAATAACCTCCATACCAAGCCGTTTCAAGATGTCCGTCACGCGTGCAGCGTCGATATCCACACCTAATAAACGTGAAATGGCCAAGGGCCTCAAAGTAATCGGCGAACGTACCGGCAGATGTTCAGGGTGTGCGATCTCCCTCAATGGCCCGGCCTGCCCGCCGGCAATCTCCAGTAGCAGGGCAGTAGCGCGTTCCATGGCGATGCGTGGCAGGTTTGGGTCTACGCCGCGTTCAAAGCGAAATGAAGAGTCGGTGTGCAGACCGTAACGCCTGGCGCGTCCGGCAATATGTTGCGGACTAAAGAATGCGCTTTCGAGAAACAGCGCGGTGCTGACGCTGCTGATTGCCGAGTCCATACCGCCCATAATACCGGCCATTGCCTGCGCTCGATGCTGGTCGGCGATCACCAGGGTATCTGCGCTCAGATTCACCCGTTGCCCATCGAGCAGCATTAAGGTTTCGTCCGGATGGGCGAGGCGCACTTGTATGCCGCCTTCAAGTTTGGACAGGTCAAAGGCATGCACGGGCTGGCCGAGTTCCAGAAGAACGTAGTTGGTAATGTCAACGACGGCGCTCACCGCGCGTATGCCGCTACGGCGCAGGCGCTCCGCCATCCATAGCGGCGTCTGTGCGGAGGGATTAATGCCGGTAACTACGCGGCCGACATAACGCGGGCAGTGCGCAGGCTCTTCAATGCTGATTTCCAGAGCATCAGAGATACTAGCCGCCACAGATTCCAGCGGTGCGGATTGCAGGGTGCAATGATTTAAAGCAGCCACTTCGCGCGCGACACCGGCAATGCTCAGGCAATCACCGCGATTGGGCGTCAGGCCAAGTTCGAATGTAACTTCGTCAAGTTTCAGATAGGCAAAGACATCCTCGCCGATGCGCGTGTCCTGCGGCAATTCCAGAAGCCCGACATCCGCTTCACCAAGGCCCAGTTCGGCCATTGAGCACAACATGCCTTGCGATTCCACGCCGTGCACTACGGCCTGTTCGATATAAACATCGTTGGGTAATTGGGCACCACTAATAGCCAGCGGTGCGCGTATCCCTACACGTACATTCGGCGCACCGCAAACGATGGTCAACGGCTGGGTGTCGCCCACATTCACCTGGCATACGTGTAAATGCGCGGATGCAGGGTGGGCGTCAACTGCCATAATTTCACCGACCACAACACCGGCAAACGGCGCGGCCACAGGCTGGATAGCATCGACCTCGAGGCCCGCCATCGTAAGTTGTGCGGCCAGTTCGGTCGTAGTGAGATCGGGGTCAACCCAGGCACGCAACCAGTGTTCGCTAAGTTTCATTATTTATCCGAAAACAAAAGAATCCAACGCAAAGACGCAAAGAACATCAAAAATGCTACAGCCGTCTTCGGGTTGGGTTTATAAGTTTTTATCTAAACTGTTGTAAGAAGCGCAGGTCATTTTCAAAGAACAGGCGCAAATCGTTCACGCCATAACGCAGCATGGCAAGGCGCTCGACCCCCATGCCAAAGGCGAAACCGGAGTATTGCTCGCTGTCGATGCCGACATTTTTAAATACCTGCGGATGTACCATGCCGCAGCCCAATACCTCCAGCCAGCCGCTCTGTCCGCACACACGGCAGCCCGCACCCTTACACATAACGCAGGCAATATCGACCTCGGCCGAGGGTTCGGTAAACGGAAAGTAGGAAGGGCGGAAGCGCACCTTCAGGTCTTGCTCAAAGAAATTCTGTAAGAAGTCATCGAGTATGCCCTTAAGATCGGCAAAGCTGATGTCTTCATCGACCAGCAAACCTTCCACCTGATGGAACATGGGGGTGTGCGTCAGGTCGGAGTCGCAGCGGTATACGCGTCCGGGCGCAATGAGGCGCAAGGGGGGCGGCCGGTTCAGCATCGCGCGAATCTGCACAGGCGATGTGTGCGTACGCAACAGGGTATGCGCATCAAAATAAAAGGTGTCGTGCATGGCGCGCGCGGGATGGTGCGCGGGAATATTCAGGGCCTCGAAGTTGTGATAATCGTCTTCGATCTCGGGGCCTTCGGCAATATCAAAACCGAGCGATGCGAACAGGGTTTCAATGCGCGCGAGGGTTAGCGTAATCGGATGCAGACCGCCGCTGACGTGTCCTCGGCCGGGTAGGGTGACATCGAGTGTCTCGCTGCTTAGCCGGATATTGCGCTCAGCATTTTCCAGCGCGACACGACGGGCGGTGATGGCCGCGTGCACGGTGTCCTTGGCCTGGTTGATGGCATGGCCTGCCTGGGGCCGTAATTCCGGGGTGAGATTGCCCAGGGATTTTAGATGCTCGGTGAGGACGCCTTTTTTACCCAGGTAGTGAACCCGTAATGCATCCAGGCCCGCGAGGTTCTGGGCCTGCGCAATTTCCTGCTGGGCCTGGTTTGCGATGTTCGTCAGATCGTTCATGGCATTGTTCAACCCAAATACAAAGGGGAAGGCTTTTGACCTTCCCCTGTTGATACGCCCAAAGATGCTGGCCTTACTGGCGGGCGGCCTTGGCCTTTTCCGCAAGCTGCGCAAACGCGGGCTTGTCGAATACGGCGAGATCGGCAAGTACCTTGCGATCCAGTTCGATCAAGGCCTTTTTGAGGCCGTTCATCAGCAGGCTGTAGGATAAGCCGCATTCACGCGCACCGGCGTTGATACGTGCGATCCATAAGGCGCGAAACTGGCGCTTCTTCTGGCGGCGGTCGCGGTAGGCGTATTGACCGGCCTTGATGACGGCCTGCTTGGCCACGCGAAACACGCGGCTACGCGCGCCGCGGTAACCCTTGGCCTGATCAAGAACCTTTTTATGTTTGGCATGGGCGGTAACGCCGCGTTTTACTCGGGACATGGTTTTCTACCTCGTATCAACTAAACGGCAGCAAACGGCGCAGACCGGGGACGTCGGATTTATCTACCATTTCATTGCTGCGCAGGTGACGCTTACGCTTCGTGCTTTTTTTGGTAAGGATGTGGTTAAGATG
This sequence comes from Gammaproteobacteria bacterium, assembly GCA_039914705.1. Taxonomy (GTDB): domain Bacteria; phylum Pseudomonadota; class Gammaproteobacteria; order SURF-13; family SURF-13; genus JBDSTW01. Next base: position 6,253 of record JBDSOT010000081.1, read on the forward strand.
CGACTGCGCGTGCTTGAAACCGCCCGAGGCCGTGCGCTTGAAGCGCTTGGCCGCGCCGCTGTTAGTCTTCATTTTTGGCATTACAAATTCCTTAAAAACAATTACAAAGTGAAGCAAGAAAAGTTAACAGGGTTTATATATAGCAACAAATTACCACTTGGGATTTTTACTTCTTCGGTGAAATCAACATCACCATTTGACGTCCTTCCATACGCGGAAACTGCTCTACCGTGCCTATCTCAGTAAGATCCGCCTCGACTCGCTTTAACAACTTGAGACCCAGTTCCTGATGCGCAAATTCACGGCCCCGATAGCGCAGCGTGACCTTTGCCTTGTCTCCGTCGTTCAGAAAACGTGTTAGATTGCGCAGCTTTACCTGATAATCGCCTTCTTCAGTGCCGGGGCGAAATTTCACCTCTTTAATCTGGATCTGCTTTTGTTTTTTCTTGGCAGAGTGTTGTTTCTTGCCCAGATCGAACAGGTATTTGCCGAAATCCATGATGCGGCAGACCGGCGGTTCAGCGTTCGGAACGATCTCCACTAAATCTAACTCAGCCTCCAGGGCAAGCCTTTGTGCCTCATCAAGCGGTACTATCCCCAGCGGCTCTGCCTTACTTCCGATCAGGCGCACCTGCGGGGAAGTAATCTCCTCATTAAGACGAGTCTCTCTGTCAGCGGCTATATTCTAATCCTCCACAAAAAATTGAACCCTTTAACGGGCATACCTTTGACTTCCCTGGCGAAGCTTCATTCAGTGTTCACAGCCCCAGCCAACTCTGTAGGCTCACCCAAAACAACAAGGCCGCGGTTAGCGATTTCTGCGTGGATTCGATCCATGAAACTTTGGAGCGTCATCACCCCGAGATCTTCACCACGTCGCGCACGCACGGCCACAGAATTGTTTGCAATTTCGCGGTCACCCACCACCAACAGATACGGGATACGCTGAAGTGTATGCTCGCGAATTTTAAAGCTTATCTTCTCATTTCTCAAGTCCGATTTAACCCGCAGCCCCTGTTTCCGGAGAATTTCCTCGCACCTGCGGACATAATCCGCCTGATTATCGGTGATATTCATCACCACGGCCTGCACCGGGGCAAGCCAGGCCGGGAAGGCCCCGCCGTGTTCTTCGATCAGAATGCCGATAAAGCGTTCCAGCGATCCGAGGATGGCGCGGTGCAGCATGACCGGCACGCGTTTACTGCCGTCTTCCGCAATGTAATATGCCCCCAGGCGCTCGGGCATGGAGAAATCGACTTGAATGGTGCCGCATTGCCAGACGCGCCCGATGCTGTCCTTGAGTGAGAACTCGATCTTTGGTCCATAAAATGCGCCTTGCCCGGGCTGCAATTCCCAATCCAGGCCCTTGCTGTTCAAGGCAAGCTCCAGCGCCTGCTCAGCCTTGTCCCACACCTCATCCGCGCCCACGCGGTTCGGCGGCCGGGTAGAGAGTTTGATGATGATCTCCTTGAAGCCAAAGTCCGCGTACACCTTAAACAGCAGATCGATAAAGGCCGACACCTCGTCCTGAATCTGTTCTTCGGTGCAAAAGATATGGGCATCGTCCTGCACGAAGTTGCGCAGGCGCATCAGACCATGCAAGGTGCCGGATGGCTCATTGCGATGGCAGGAGCCGAACTCGGCGAGGCGCAAGGGCAGATCGCGGTAACTCTTCAGGCCCTGGTTGAACACTTGAATGTGGCAGGGGCAGTTCATCGGCTTGATCGCGTAGTCGTGTTTTTCTGATTCGGTGACGAACATATCGTCGCGGAATTTTTCCCAGTGGCCGGATTTTTCCCACAATGAACGATCGACCAGTTCGGGGGTACGTATCTCCTGGTAACCGTTGTCGCGCATCACGCCACGCATGTATTGCTGAACCTCCTGGTAGAGCCGCCAGCCGTTGTCGTGCCAGAAGATCATGCCCGGTGCCTCTTCCTGAATATGGAACAGATCGAGCTGTTTGGCGAGCTTGCGATGGTCGCGCTTCTCGGCCTCTTCGATGCGGTGCAGATAGGCCTTGAGCGCCTTGGCATCGGTCCACGCCGTGCCGTAAATGCGTTGCAGCATTTCATTATTCGAGTCGCCGCGCCAATAGGCACCGGCCAACTTGGTAAGCTTGAAGGCCTTGAGCTTGCCGGTGTTCGGTACATGCGGGCCACGGCACAGATCGATAAAATTGCCCTGACGATAGAGTGATATATCGTCATTGATGGGAATACTTTCAATAATTTCTGCCTTGTAGTTCTCGCCCATATTGCGGAAAAAGGCCACAGCCTCATCACGCGACATCACCGAGCGCGACACGGGTAACTCCAGTTCGGCGAGTTCCGCCATCTTGACCTCGATGGCCGCGAGGTCTTCAAGGGTGAAGCGGCGTTCATAGGCAAAGTCGTAGTAAAAACCATCCTCGATGACCGGGCCGATGGTGACTTGCGCAGTGGGGAATAATTCCTTCACCGCTTGCGCCAATAAATGCGCGGCGGAATGGCGGATAACATCGAGCGCATCCGGATCACGTTCGGTAACGATGCTCAGGCGCGCGTCATGGTCGAGCATATAAGAAGTATCGACCAATTTATCATCGACCTTGGCGGCTAGCGCGGCCTTGGCAAGACCGGCACCGATAGACGCTGCGACCTCGGCAACGCTCACGGGCTGGGGATATTCACGACGGCTGCCGTCAGGCAGGGTGATGGCTGGCATAGTAAAGACCCTTATTCAGTGGCGGCCACTACCAAAGGCCGCGTGTGGGTTGTGAGATGTAAATTGTGTTTAAGAGAAGCAAAAATAGGGTTTTTGCGTTGCCTTACATTAAATCGTGTAACGATAAAGCGCGGAAAACTGGTAGGCGCGAGTGGGATCGAACCACCGACCACTACCATGTCAAGGTAGTGCTCTACCACTGAGCTACGCGCCTGTCGCAAAAGCGGGTTACCTTAACATAGCGGACGGGGCCGACTCAACTTTTGACCGCTTGATTAAGCAATTAGCGGCGGAATTTGAACTTGAATTGGCGGGCTGGATTTATTGAGAAATTCCGGCAGTGACGTCCGATTTTCGTAGGGCGGTGCCGACGGCCTTTACCTTGGTCCCCATGATTCTCCATTCTTCGTCGATAAATCGCAGGGCGGTGGACCAGCCGCTATCCGGTAGTTCATTGGTGTAAGGTGCGTTGGTAATAACGGATTCATAGAGTGCGAGTGCCTGTGCGGCGCAGTGTTGTATCGAGAAGTTTTCGGCAGAGCGCCGAGCGGCTGCGGATAGGCTCCGCTGCCGTGATCGGGGCGAGCCGGCAATCCACTGCAAGGCCGTTGCAAAACTTGCGGCATCTTCGCCGGGTAATAGACACCCGTTTTGACGATCCACAATTACCTCGCGCACGCCCGGGGCATCCACGGCCACCACGGGTACGCCCGCCGCCATCGCCTCGGCCAGTACCAGGCCTTGAGTTTCGCTCTGCGAGGCGAACGCGAAGACATCCATCGCCTGATAGGCATCGGCAAGCTGCGCACCCTGCACGCTGCCGGCTAAATACAGTTGGCAGCTTAAGCCGCGCTCCGCGAATATACGCTCGATATGTTCTGCCGCAGGGCCGCTGCCGACTACCAGATAACAGGCGCGTTTATTCCTTTTTAAAAATTCCGCCACGGCTTCGGTGAGGAACTCCAGATTTTTCTCTGCGGCAAGCCGCCCGACATGACCGACCACAAAGGCAGTGGCGGGGATGTTCAGTGAAACCCGGAAGTCATGCCCATTGCCACTGGCGAAGTGTTCGACATCAATGCCCGTAGGGATTACCTCGATGCGGGTCGCCACACCCTGGCCGCGCAGATCCGCTGCGATACTCTCGCTGGGTGCAATGATGGCATCGCACAGTTTGCAGTAGCCGGTGACGAGGTCGGCAACAAAGCGCTTTAAGGTGGGTGAGTCATCGGCGAGGTAGTGGGTATATTGTTCGTACTGCGTGTGATGCGTAAATACGACTGGTACGCTGTGTATTGCGCGAGTTCTCAAAGCGGTGTCGCCCAGCAGGAACGGATGATGCGAATGCACAATGTCGGGCTGCAATTCTTGCAACATCGAGCGCAAATATCCGGGGATCGGCATGGGTACCGAAAAGTCGCTGCCGTTGAAGTGCTGGATGGCGGGGACGCGCACTACATCATCCTCGTAGTACGGCATAGCCTCGAACGATGGCGTTACCACGACCACGCGATGGCCGAGCTTGCGATACGCAGCCGTGAAACTTTCGACCGAGCGCGCTACTCCGCCGATGTGCGGGGTATAGGTGTTGGTGAGCATGAGAATATTCATAGTGCGTAAGCCTTGCTTAAGATGACGCTACACTGCCCAGGCGGCACACTAAGGTTTGTAAATCCGGGCAACCGTATTTCCAGAAGTGGTTCAGCACCGCGCCAAGCGGCCTCCCAGCCTATCTCGATGGATTGAGTATTTGACCGTAGTGTAATCGAAATGTTGCCGAATGATGTCGGTGCCGGTCCGAAGCTGACCGGTTTGCCTGTGGCGAGCCAGCGAGTGGGAATGCCTGATACTAATATTAATGTATCCGCTTCCTCACGCACAAAGCAATTGCGCATCATCATGACCCATTCCGCCGCCGCCCACACATGCTGGCCGTCACCCATGCACCCGCCGAGCGTGCGCGGATGGATGGCCTCGGGCCATTGACCGGTAGGGGAGGCCAATCCCGCCACAGTGTTCATCAGATCCAGGGCGCGGGGGTCGCCCGCCCGTAGCAACACCTGGGCTACATGCAAGGTTAAATACAGATTAATGCCGGAGTGGATCATGTCCTGGAAGAAACCGCCGTCCACGAAACATTCGTCGATTAAAAAATTTGCTGTATCGAGTAAACGCCTATCGTTCGGTGCCCATAATTGCAATGGATAACCGGCGGCTAATGACCCAATGGCACCACCATCCATGCGCCGGTAGGGCGAGGCCGGAATGCCGGCCCGGTCGCGCCGTTGCTCAGTGGCTTGCAGACTGCGCTCGATGGCCACCGCAAGATCATCAGCGCCGGTACGAAACTCCGCTGCACTGGATTGCTCACCAAACTTTTCCATAAATCCGGCGGCACACTGCAAACCGGCAATACTCCAGAAATCGTCCCAGTAATAGTAATCGTTCGGCCCCAGATGTTCCGCGCTGAACCCGGCGGGGAGCAGGCCCGCATGTGCGAATTCCAGTTTATCGGAAAGGCGCTTGCGAATAATCCAGTGTGCGCCGTTACGAACGGATTTTAGCAGTGCTGGTTTAAGCTGGCGGCCGCTCAATTCGCAGTAGCGATGCATGATCCATAGCGCTTCGCCGTTGGAGTCCCACTCACCATCTTGCGAGAGAAAGTATCCGTTGCGCGTCTGCCGCCCGTCAAAGCGATCCAGCGCACGCTCTACGCGATCCGTTAAACCCGCGCATAACATGGCGTGCAGAATGAATGCGGCATCGCGAAACCAAAAACGCTTATAAGTGTAAGGCCCCGCGTAGACATCTTCGGGTGAGTGGAGGATTAGTGTGCGCAGTGCGGCATCGTATAAAAATTGAAATTGTTCATCGGGGATAGACAATCTCGTGTGCCCTTCGAGTGCCGCCGTCCAGGTGGGATGAAGGTGATGCGCAGTAGCTACCGGCTTTTTAACCACTTCATCCGCAAGCGGAATACTCACAGTAATCCGGCGCGGCTCGTTAGGCCGGAGTTCGAACAGGGCCGCGGCGGTCGCCATGCCGACATTGCACGTTACGCGGTCTTCTTCGCACGTCTTGAGCAGACCCACGCGGACATCGCCGTGCCGATAATAAGAAAATTGATGACGGTCAGCGGCGGCGCTGAACTGGACGCAATGCCGGTCATTAATTTTCCAGGCTTGTTTGTTGGCATCAAGCATGACGTCACGGATAAAACTGACGCCCTCTGGATTGTAAGGCCGCACTGTCACGACCAGCCAGGCGCGACAATCAGCAGTGGCGGTGAGTTGTTGTCGACAAACGGGGACGCTATTCTCCAACGTAACATCGGTACGTGAAATCAGCGACAGAGTCTGCGTGCGCGTCTCGGTGACTACGCTGATTGCGTTGCTAATGTCCAATGATTGCAGGGACGATGCAGCTTGGGAAGGGATTAGCTCACGGCCATCATCGGTAATAATCCAGGCATCCAGCGACCAGCCATCCCAGAACGGCGTTACTAAGCCGCGCGGATCAACAATGGGCAGGGAATCACAATCGGGCAGGCCCACGGCCGTCCAATTTCGATGCGACAAATTAACATGGGTAATGGAAAAGGCGCGCGGAATAAAGGCGTCATCTTTGGGATCGAACTGACGCTCGATCCAGTACGGCCAAACCCAGTCCAGGTTATGCTGAATCGCGCCGGTGTTGATCAGGCCGCGTGCGTGAAACACCACGCCGGCGCGCAGCAATTCCAGCGGTGCGCCGACCTCGGAAGGTTGTGCGAAACCGCGCAGGCGCGACAACAACAGAATCGGGTCGATAAACCCCTGCGCTCGCGCCACGTGCCGCACAATGTATCTCCAGGGCAGCCATTTCAGCCACATCCGCGCAGTCCTTTACAAGATCGTGAACGCATAAGCTTCCAGAGGTTATGGCCGGAGTTGTGCCTGGCCCAATGTACTATGAAGCCTGAAGGTTTCTAGATAAATATCTCGCTGGCAGGCGCAGGTTTTCCTATAAAATAACCCTGTGCATAATCTACCTTGAATCTCTCAAGTAATGTCAATATAGCCGCATTTTCGACAAATTCCGCCGTGGTCTTTTTGCCGAAACCCCGGGCGACATCGCACAAGGCCTTAACCAGGATTTGATCATCCGTATTATCAGCCAGATGCTGAATGAAGGAACCGTCTATCTTTACATAATCGACGGGCAACTGTTTCAAATAATAAAAAGACGAAAAGCCAACACCAAAATCATCGAGCGCAAAACTGCAACCAAACGCCCTGATCGACTGCATAAGCTTGCGCGCTGCGGACAGGTCTGCCAATGCCGCAGTCTCGGTTAACTCGAAGATGAAATTCGTCGGATCAGCTTTGTATTGAATCAGCGTTTCGGCGAGAATTGTCAGCAAATCCGGGTCGTCAAAGGCATGCGCGGATAAGTTGATCGAGAAACAGAAATTATGCCCCTGGCGAGAAAGTTCTGCTGCCTGGGCAATGGCCTTGCGCAATACCATATGATCAATGGCGTGGATCAGGCCGGTATGCTCTGCCGCGGTGATAAAGGCACCGGGTGCGATTATCTTGTCGCCCTCGCCGAGCATGCGCAGCAGCACTTCGTAATGTTTAATATTTTTAGTGCGCACTTCCATGATCGGTTGATAATAAAGTATAAAGCGATCATGCAAGAGCGCGT
>JBDSOT010000130.1:0-2793 GCA_039914705.1 Gammaproteobacteria bacterium
CTGGAGAAATTTGGCCTTAGTGTATTTGGCTTGGGATTCGTAAACCTGGAAAAAACCGTGTGCACCCGCGCCGCGCGCATGAACTACGCGCTCGGGGATGCGCTCGTGATCGAAATGGGTAATCTTCTCGCGCAACTGGAAATCTTCCAGCAATGATGGCCCGCGCGCGCCGGCCTTGAGCGAATTCTGGTTATCATTGATGCGTAACCCCTGATTCGTCGTCAGGTATTCTTCCGCCCCGTTCTCGGTGAACGCTGCCAGATCGGCGACCTTAACGCTTTTTTCTTTCGGATTACCTTTTTTCATCGAAACTCCTTGTCCATAGGGTGGGTGAGGCGAATTTTAGTGGGAATTATTCACTAGTAATAGTTACTCAAGCTTATCTGACACATGCACTCGCCAGTGGTTCATCTTAATAACTATTTATGACAGCGATTTATTATTTCATTACGAAAATTCAGAGGATTAAACCGGGTTGGGTTTTGGCTCTACCGGCAGGTCGGCAGCCTGCCAGGCGGCCCACCCGCCGATTAAGGCGCGCGCCTTGGGCCAGCCTTGCTGCCTGAGTTCCTGTGCAACGCGGCCGCTGGTCTCTTCATTGGGGCATGCGCAAAAGATGGCTAGCCAGGCGTCGTGCGGAAGTTTGAGTTGTGCGGCGCGTTGTACGGCTTGATCGGGCGGCAGGCGCACGGTGCCCTTGGGCTGGAGATCGTCGCTTTCGAAGGTACGTTCGCTGCGCGCATCAACGACGATTACCGCCGCACCGGATTGCTGGAGTTCGAGCAGTTCGTCCAAGGTGATATATTCGCGAGGATTACGGTTTTCACCCGCCGGTTGCGTATTCAGCAGAGAGGAAGTAGGGTGTGTCTGCGCAGGCATAGGCATACTCGTTGGAGCCTGTTCCGCACCCGGTATCTGTTGCAGCGTGCTGCGCTTGAGCAGCATTAGTGAACCGCCATGCACGGTTACCGACAACAGCACGACTAGACAGCACAGCGAGAATAATTCTTTACTGCCTGTAAGGCCGGCGAATACCGGCAGTAATATCAACAACAGCGAACTTAGCCCGCGCGGGCCGAACCAGGCGATGAGGAGACGGCTGCGCCAGTCGAGTTGAGTACCCGCCAGCGAGATGAGAAACGCGACCGGACGTACCAATAACACAATCACCGCGAACATCAGGATTTGACCATTCAGCACGCTGAAGCCGCTCCAGATGAGCGAGCTTCCGAACAGGACGAAGGTGAACAGCAAGGCCATCTCGGCAGTAGTTTCACCGTATTCCAAAAAACAATCGCACAACTCCACATCGAGCGCCGAGATGGTGAGTCCGGCGGCGAAGGCGGCGAGAAAGCCGCTACCGTGCAATGCCTCGGCGGCCGCGTAAGCCGCGAATACCACACCCAGTGAATAGAGTGATTCGTAATCGCGCCGCACGCCGATGCGCCGCCGCACCAGATCCAGCGTGGCAACCGCCAGCAGGCCCACGGCCACGCCAGCCCCCGGCCCCAGTAAAAATAAATCGAGACTCATGCGTACCCAATCGGCAATCTGCATGGAAGAATTATTGCCGAGAAAAACCATTGCCACGAGAACAACCGGCAATAGCACGGCGTCGTTCAATCCGCTTTCCAGCCGCAAGGCCTGGCGCACCGGGCTGGGCAGGCTGCGTCCGCGCAACAGGCCGCGCAGCAATACGGGATCGGTTGAGGCGAGCGCCGCGCCGAGGATGGCGGCCGCTGCAGGTGACAGATCGAGCAGCCACCAGCCGGCCACTGCGACCAAGACTGCCGATAATAGTGTGCCCGGCCCTAGCACCAGAAACGCAAGCATCCCATGCCGTCGCACCTCGGCGATGTTGAGCGAAACGGCATCGGTGAATAACACCAGCACCAAGCTGAGCACGGCCACGGCGCGCAAGATGGGCGAGTCCAATGTGATATCAAGCAGGCCAAGCCCCGCAGTGCCGAGCACGGCACCCAGCGCCAGAAATACCGCGACCTGCGGCAGCCCGCTGCGCTCGATTAAACCGGAAAGCAGCGCCGCGATAATAATGACGGCACCGACCAGACCGAGCGTTGCCGTGAATGCATCGGCGCTGAATGAACCCATCATAAATGTGCCCCCTGCGATTCTTGTGACTGGATGCTTAAGCTTATGCGCGTCAAGTGATAGCTAGGCGCGATACCTATGCGCCAGACCCTTCGCTATTGCTCAGGGTGACAGTAAAATTTCAAACGGAACGACTACCCTTGATACAATCGATTATTCGATATAGATATTATCGATGTAGCACCAGGCCCAATCCTCACCGGGTTCATGGGAGCGCATGATGGGATGATGGGTGGTGTGAAAATGTTTTGTCGCGTGTTTATTTTTTGATGAGTCGCAGCAGCCCACATGCCCGCAACTCAGGCACAGGCGTAAATGTACCCAGCTATCGCCCAGTGCCAGACACTCCTCACAACCGTCAGCGCTTGGTGTGACATCGTGAATTTGATCGAGGTGTGTGCATTGTGCAGTCATGACAATCTCCTTTCCCTGGATAAAATAATCGGTAGCCGAACCCGTGAGACATGAAGCATTTCATGAATGCAATAGCATAGCAATATACCACCGGAACCTCCGGTCGATTCCGGCCAGTAAAGTTTCAGACGTGATTTAAAAATCCGTTCAGGGCGTCGGCACTGGCGAGTCCAACGAGAATTTCGCCATCACCGCGCACCATTGCGGGAACCCCGCCAAGCCCGGACGCCTCCCAGGCATGCTGCCATTCAGCGGCTTTTGCAGTAC
>JBDSOT010000019.1:0-15440 GCA_039914705.1 Gammaproteobacteria bacterium
CCTATGATGCGGTTATGGTGCTGGTCGAGGCTATGCAGAAGGCTGACTCTGCCGAGCCTGAAAAATATCTGCCGGTGTTGCGGGCGACCGACCTCAATGGGGTTACCGGACACATCAGCTTCGATGAGAAGGGCGACATCAAGGGCGGTGCGGTAACACTTTATCGGGTGGCAAAGGGTCAATGGGCAGCGCTGGACACTCACGGCAGCCTCGCGCCGCTGAGGGCCATGCCGGGTAAGCCATAAACCTTGGATACCTTCTTACAACAGCTTATCAATGGCCTGGTGTTGGGCAGCGTCTACGCGCTGGTTGCGCTCGGTTACACCATGGTCTACGGCATCCTCGAGCTGATCAATTTTGCGCACGGAGAAGTGGTCATGATCGGCGCCATGATCAGCCTGGCCGTCATTGGCGTACTGATGGGTAGCGGTATTGCCCTGCCGGGAATAGCAATGATAGGACTCGCTCTGCTGGCGGCAATCTCGGTGTGCATGATGCTGGGTTATCTGATTGAACGCATCGCCTATCGGCCGCTACGCAAGGCACCACGGTTAGCACCGCTGATCACCGCCATTGGGGTGTCCATCGTGCTGCAAAACCTCGCCATGATCATTTGGGGCAAGCAATATATTACCTTTCCCGAGGTAGTGCCGATCACCCGTCATGAACTAGCCGGCGCGAGTATTACGGATTTGCAGATATTTATTTTCCTGTTGTCGTGTGGCCTGATGTTCGGGCTATTGCTGCTGGTGCATAAAACTAAACTTGGGCGGGCTATGCGCGCCACCGCCCAAGCCCCGGACGTTGCAAGTCTGATGGGGGTTAATATCAATAATATTATCTCGATAACCTTCATCATCGGTTCGGCCCTGGCCGCCATTGCCGGTGTATTGGTCAGCGCCTATTACGGCCTCGCACATTATTACATGGGCTTCCTGCTCGGCCTGAAGGCCTTCACCGCTGCCGTCTTGGGAGGCATCGGCAATATCGCGGGGGCCATGCTGGGTGGGCTTTTGCTGGGTGTGATCGAGAGCATGGGGGCGGGCTATATCGGTGACCTGACCGGCGGTTTTCTCGGCAGTCACTATCAGGATGTGTTTGCTTTTTTTGTATTGATCCTGGTGTTGACCCTGCGCCCTTCCGGTTTATTGGGAGAGCGTGTCGCTGAAAGAGCCTGAGGTAGTAAAGAGCATGTCTTGCCTATCAGCCCGGGCGATCAACGCCAATAATTCCTATGCCAACCGCCTGGAATAAACTCAAGCAAGACCGCCGTTTCGTGTGGGCCGTATTTCTGGCGCTCGGTGTTGTGCTTGCGCTACTGCCCTTTCTGATAGATATGGGTTTGGGCCGCAGCTGGGTGCGTATCCTGGATTTTGCGCTGCTCTATGTGATGCTGGCCCTGGGCTTGAACATTGTGGTCGGCTACGCGGGCCTGCTGGATCTGGGCTACATCGCATTTTATGCCGTCGGGGCTTATTTATACGCCTTACTGGCTTCGCCGCAGTTCGGGTTACACTTGCCGTTCTGGGCCATCATACCGCTGGGCGCTATCGTGACCGGGGCCTTCGGGGCAATACTCGGCGCGCCTACCTTGCGCCTGCGTGGCGATTATCTGGCCATCGTTACCCTAGGCTTCGGCGAGATCGTGCGCATCTTTCTCAACAATCTCGACGCCCCCATTAATATCACCAACGGCCCGCAGGGCATCAACCGGATTGATCCGATCGCGGTTAATGATTTTGCGCTGAATCAAACGCATGAGCTGGCAGGCTTCGCTGTGCCGGGCATTTTTAATTACTACTATCTGTTTCTGGCGCTTACCCTGCTGATCATTTTTATTTCCCTGCGCCTGCAAGATTCACGCATCGGGCGGGCCTGGGTAGCGATCCGCGAAGATGAAGTGGCGGCCGAGGCCACCGGCATCAATACGCGTAACATCAAGCTGCTGGCCTTTGTCATGGGCGCGTCTTTCGGGGGCGTCAGCGGAGCGCTGTTCGCAGGATTTCAGGGTTTTATCAGCCCGGAAAGTTTTAATCTTTTCGAATCGGTGATGATACTTTGCATGGTCGTCCTCGGCGGCATGGGAAATATTCCCGGTGTCATTCTCGGGGCCATACTGCTCACCATCTTTCCGGAGGCCATGCGTTACAGTGGGGTTGTTCAGGAATATTTTTTCGGCCGCCTGTTGGTAGATCCGGCGGATTTGCGCATGCTGTTGTTCGGCCTCGCGCTAATCCTGATCATGCTATTCAGACCGGCTGGGTTACTGCCATCAAGCCGTAGGCGTCAGGAGTTGACCGCCACACCCGCCGTGGATTTATCAGGGCAAAGTTCCTATTATGATGCCAAAAAGTAATAGAGATTCTTCAAATGATCTTGAGGTTCAGGCTGAGCACGTCCTGTTACGCCTGGAAAACATCTCCAAGAAATTTGGCGGACTCGCAGCGCTTGAGCGGATTTCGTTCTCCATTTGCCCCGAACAGATTTGCGGACTGATTGGCCCCAATGGGGCGGGCAAGACCACCTTGTTCAATGTGCTCACGGGTCTCCATACCCCGAGTGCCGGGCAGATTATTTTAAAGGGCGATGTACTTCATCATTTAAGCCCGCACCGCATGGCGCAGCGCGGCATTGCACGCACCTTTCAGAATATTCGCCTGTTTGCCAATATGACGGTGCTGGAAAATGTCATGATAGGGTGTCATGTGCGTACGCGCGCCGGTGTTATCGGCGCTATTTTCCGTGGCGCACATACTCGCCGTGAAGAGCAGGCGATAGTTCAGCGTTCCCAGGAATTACTGGCGTATGTGGGCATCGAACGGCATGCGTCCAGCCTGGCGAAAAATCTGCCCTACGGTGATCAACGTCGTCTGGAGATTGCTCGTGCATTGGCCACTGAGCCTGTGCTGCTGGCACTAGATGAGCCGGCGGCGGGTATGAACCCCAGTGAAACAGAGGAACTCAAGCAACTGCTGCAAAAGATTCGCGCCTCAGGCGTGACGATTTTACTCATCGAACACGATGTCAGACTGGTCATGGGGCTGTGTGATCGCGTGGTGGTGCTTGATCATGGACAAAAGATTGCCGAAGGCACCCCGGCGGAGATTCAGTGCAACCCGCAGGTGATTGAGGCCTATCTCGGGAGTGACATGGATTGAGCTTGCTTGAGGTGCGTCAATTGGTCGTCGGTTACGGCGGCATCAAGGCCGTGAAAGGGATTGATCTTCAGATCGAGGCCGGTGAACTGGTATGTTTAATCGGGGCCAACGGTGCTGGAAAAACTACCACCATCAAGGCGCTGTGCGGTTTGTTAAACCCCGTGTCAGGGTCGATTATTTATCAAGGCGAGTCGCTGATCGGCCAGCCGTGCCACTCGTTAATTAAAAAAGGAATTGCAGTAGTACCGGAAGGGCGCGCTATCTTCGGACGTTTGAGTGTTGAAGAAAATCTCGACATGGGTGCGTATAGCCGCAGTGATTCCGCGGGGATCGTGCACGACAAGCAGTGCATGTATGAGTTATTTCCAAGGCTGTGTGAGCGGCGCAGACAACAGGCCGGTACGTTATCCGGCGGCGAACAACAAATGCTGGCGCTAGCCAGGGCCTTGATGAGCCGCCCGATATTATTATTACTTGATGAACCGAGCATGGGACTCGCGCCGCTAATGGTGAAAAAAATATTTGCCACCATCAAACAAATATCGGCTCAAGGGGTAACGATGTTGCTGGTCGAACAAAACGCACAGCGCGCGCTGGAAATCAGCAATCGCGCCTATGTCATGGAAAGTGGACTGGTTACTCTGAGTGGTCCAGCTCGCGAGCTGCTCACGAATCCCCAGGTTCGGCATGCATATCTTGGTCAATAGTGGTGCGGGGGAAAATAAAAATTACCAACTTAGCCAAGGCGCTTGTCCGTAAGATTTTTATTACCGGGCTATTTTCCTACTCCATTCCCGGGTCTTGACCAGGATGGCACGCTCATCCATCTGCGTGAGTACCCGGTTATTGAGCAGATGTTGGCCTGCGACCCACACATCGGTTACCTGAGTGCGATTGGTGGCGTATACCAATTGCGATAGGGGGTCATAAACGGGTTCCGACTCGATGCCTGCCAAGTGAACAGCGGTAATATCCGCCAGTTTGCCGGGTTGCAGAGTTCCTATGGCCTTTTCCAGGCCCAGTGCGCGTGCCCCGTTTAACGTTGCCATGCGCAGCGCCATCGCAGCCGGTACGCTGGTGGCGTCGTTGGCAACGGCCTTGGCCAATAGTGCAGCGGTGCGCATTTCTCCGAACATATCCAGGTCGTTGTTGCTGGCCGCGCCATCCGTCCCCAATGCGACATTCACGCCAGCCTTTATCAGTTTATCCACGGGACAGAATCCACTGGCGAGTTTTAGATTCGATTCCGGACAGTGCAGTACATGGGTGCCAGTTTTTGCCACCATCGCAATCTCCGCATCGGTGAGTTGCGTCATATGCACGGCCTGTAGACGCGGTGTCATGAGTCCTAAACGTTGCAGACGCTCGAGTGGCCGCTGCTGATAACGCTCAAGGCTTTGTCGTATTTCGTCGGCCGTCTCATGCACATGCATGTGAATCTGCACATCCATCTCCTCGGCATAAGTGCGAATTTTTTCCAGCGGGCCGTCCGACACCGTGTAAGGTGCGTGAGGGGCAAAGGAGCTGGTTATGAGTGGATTATCCCGATAGCTGTCATGCACCTCCAGGCCCTTGGCTAAGTATTCATCCGGGCCACTTGCCCATACCGTGGGAAAATCAAACATCACCAGGCCGATGTTGGCGCGCATGCCGGCACTGGAGGCTACACGTGCGGCTATGTCAGGAAAGAAATACATCTCGTTAAAACAGGTGACTCCGCCGCGCAGCATCTCTGCAATCGCGTGCTCGGTACCGTCTCGCACGAAGTCGGCACTCACCCATTTAGTTTCCGCCGGCCAGATATATTCATTCAGCCATACCATCAAGGGCTGATCATCGGCGAGTCCACGTAGCAATGACATAGCGGCGTGCGTGTGCGAGTTAATCAGGCCCGGAATCAGGGCATGCTCATCAAGATGAATATTCTGGTTGGCTTGGTATAAATCTGTCGCCGCTGTGCTGGGCAGCAGATGGAGAATGCGTCCGTCATGAACGGCAAGACAGTGATGCTCGACGACACCCGTGGGTTCGACAGGGATAATCCAGCGCGCATGGATGAGCAGATCTATAGTTTGCATGATCGCACCAAAACCAAAAGATATAGGCTTCAATTTAGAGCGACAAGGCTTGCTGGTCTACAAGACTGTTTCGCTCTATCGGACGTGTAGCAAAAAAAAGCCCCGCACGAGGCGGGGCTAGTTGTTGTGAGCTCGTTTTAAAGAGTTTTAGCGCTGTGTTTCAGCCTGAACCGTGACTTCAACTTCGACGCGACGGTTGGGGGCGAGACAGGCGATTAAGGCTTTGTTACGGCGATTCTCGGCACCGCCGATATCATCGCAGCTTACGACCGGCTCTGATTCACCGCGAGCGGCAGTATCAATGCGATCAGCAGCAACACCCTTGTCAACCATGTAACGCTTTACGGCGGCAACGCGACGCTCGGACAATCTCTGGTTGTAGGCTTCGCTACCAATGCGATCCGTGTGACCGGTGGCCATTATGACCTCGACTTCAGGATGATCTCTGAGTTTGCCGATGAAGTCATCCAATGCCGCTTTGCCTTCTGGCTTCAGAACCGCTTTATTAAAGTCAAATAAGGTTTCGGCCTGGAAGGTGGTGGCAGCTATCGCGGCCGGGGCTGGGCCGGCTGCGGGTTCAGGTGCTGCCTCTGGTGCCGCCGCTGTCGGGGCATCACCGCATTCTGCTAAGGCATTGGCCTGACTCCAGGCACCGGTACGAATACACTTGCCCTGGCTGTCTTTAACAAGATGGCCCTGGGAATCTACGACATAAGAAGAATTGTTGGTGTAAGTGCCTTGCGTACCATCCGCTGCAGCAGCTAAGTTCAGACCTAAAGCCAGTGGGGCTATAACAACACCACTGATGATAAGATTCTTAATTGTTTTTTGCATAATTGAGTAACTCCTATAAGTTTAAATTTTCGGTTACTTTACTGAGTATTCGCGCTCGATCACAAGAATTCTATCACAGTTACACAGTTAACCATTGGTTCCCATCATGGATAGCCGCGCATCTATCAGCAAGTCTGGCATTTGTAATTTACCATATGTTGAATAAAATAAACAACTTTCTTAAGCCTGCGAACGAGCAGTGTACTCACTATTATCAGCTTATCCTGTCCCTGCATTCATTTGGAAACATTTATGCCTACAGAAACTTACGACACTATTCGCGCGGTGCAGTGGCTAGACGGATCGGTAAGGCTACTTGATCAGCGTTTTTTACCGCAACGTCACGAATACATTGAATGCAAGGATGCTGCCAGTGTGGCACAGGCTATTTCCGCAATGATCGTGCGTGGCGCACCGGCTATCGGCATAAGCGCCGCGTATGGCGTGGTGCTGGCCGCTACGCAACGCTATCTGACGGCACCGGCAACCTGGCAGCAGGATATTGAAACCGATCTGGCCCTGCTGGCAGCCTCACGTCCGACGGCGATCAACCTGACCTGGGCTTTGCACCGGATGCGCCATATAATTTCAGAAGTAGAGGGCGCACCCTTGGCTGTTTTGCTGGCCGAGGCTAAAAGAATTCATGAACAGGATCTGGCCGATAACCGCAGCATGGGCAAATATGGTGCCGATTTGATGGCGACAGGCGGCGGTGTGTTAACGCACTGCAACACCGGGTCGCTGGCCACGGGCGGTTATGGAACGGCATTGGGCGTAATACGCACAGCTTACGCGCAGGGAAAGATCGAGCATGTGTTCGCGGCTGAAACGCGTCCCTGGTTGCAGGGCGCGCGCCTGACTGCCTGGGAGCTGTTGAAAGACGGCATCCCGGTTACGCTGATAACCGACTCAGCAGCCGCGCATTTAATGCGCCAAGGGCAGCTTAAGTGGGTAATTGTCGGTGCGGATCGTATTGCCGCCAACGGTGACACCGCTAACAAGATTGGCACCTATAGCCTGGCGGTACTGGCACGTCATCATGGTCTGAAATTTATGGTGGTGGCACCCTCGTTCACTGTGGATATGACACTCTCATCAGGGGCGGACATTCCCATCGAGATGCGCTCGCCACAGGAAATCCTGGCGCACGGCGGTCAGGATGTGGCGGCGGCAGGGGCGGGTGCCTGGAACCCGGCCTTTGATGTCACGCCCGCCGGGCTGATAGATGTCTTGGTAACCGAGAAGGGTATTGTTTTCCAGCCTACGGTAGAAAAAATAGCGCTGTTAATGCAATCCTCCAAATAGTTGATTCCGGAGTAATTGCCCGCCACCTTCACTGCTGTGTCTGGGGTGTGTCCAGCGAACATTTATAGTATAATTTCCGATTGATTAGCTAACTTGCAACACTCCCCCACAGCGCAGGCTAATGGCGCAAGCTGATAAGGACATATCCCTTGATAGCGGGTTTTGCCAAAGAAATCCTCCCGATCAACATCGAAGAGGAGATGAAACAGTCATACCTCGATTACGCGATGAGCGTGATCGTCGGGCGCGCCTTGCCCGATGTCCGCGACGGTCTCAAGCCCGTGCACCGCCGCGTTCTCTACGCGATGAGCGAACTGGGCAACGACTTCAACAAGCCCTATAAGAAATCCGCCCGCGTGGTCGGCGACGTTATCGGTAAATACCATCCGCACGGCGATACCGCCGTCTATGACACCATCGTGCGCATGGCCCAGCCGTTTTCGTTGCGTTATATGCTGGTGGACGGCCAGGGTAACTTTGGTTCCGTCGATGGTGATGCACCGGCAGCAATGCGTTACACCGAGGTGCGCATGTCGCGTATCGCGCATGAAATGCTCGCCGATCTCGACAAGGAAACGGTCGATTTTAATCTCAACTACGACGAATCCGAGCGCGAGCCGTCGGTATTACCCGCACGCATACCCAATCTGCTGGTCAACGGTTCGGCCGGTATCGCCGTGGGCATGGCCACCAATATCCCGCCGCACAATCTCACCGAGGTCGTCAACGCCTGTATTGCCGTGATCGATGATCCGGCGATCAGCATCACTGATTTAATGGCGCATGTGCCGGGGCCGGATTTCCCCACGGCCGCCTTTATCAATGGTGCCAGGGGCATTTACGAGGCCTACCACACCGGGCGCGGCCGCGTGCATGTGCGCGCCCGCACCGAAATCGAGACCGACGAGGCTAAAAACAAGCAGACCATCATCGTTACCGAACTGCCTTATCAGGTAAACAAGGCGCGGCTGATGGAAAAGATCGCCGAGCTGGTCAAGGACAAAAAGATAGAAGGTATTACCGAGTTGCGCGATGAATCCGACAAGGACGGTATGCGCATGGTCATCGAGTTGCGTCGCGGCGAGATGGCCGAAGTGGTGCTGAACAATCTGTATCAACACACGCAGATGCAGAGCGTATTCGGCATCAACATGGTGGCGCTGGTGGATGGGCAGCCACGCCTGCTGAACCTGAAAGAGATCCTTGAGCTATTTATCCGCCATCGCTGCACGGTGGTCACGCGGCGGACCCTGTTTGAATTACGCAAGGCGCGTGAACGTGCGCACATCCTGGAAGGTCTGGCGGTCGCGCTGGCGAATATTGATGCGATCATCCTATTGATAAAGACCTCACCCGATCCCGCTACCGCAAAGGCGGCTCTTACACAACAGACTTGGGCACCCGGCAGTGTGACGCAAATGTTAGCCAGGGCAGGTGCATCGGCCTCGCGCCCAGCGGATCTTGCCCCGGAATTAGGCTTGGGAACTGAAGGTTATCGTTTGTCCGAGGTACAGGCGCAGGCCATTCTGGATCTTCGTTTGCAGCGTTTGACCGGCCTTGAACAGAATAAAATTATTAATGAATACAATGAAATAATAGACCTAATTAATAAACTACTAGAGATTATAAACTCTCATTCCAGGCTTATGCAGATTATTCGCAATGAGCTTTTGCTGATCCGTGATCAGTACGGCGATAAGCGCCGCACCGAGATACTTACCAGCCACTCGGACTTGCGTTTCGAAGACCTGATCAATGTGGAAGATATGGTCGTTACCCTGTCCCATGCGGGCTACGCGAAATCGCAACCGGTATCGCATTACCGTGCGCAGAGGCGTGGTGGCAAAGGCAAGGCGGTCACCAGCGTCAAAGACGAAGACTTCGTCGATAAATTATTCGTCGCGAGTTCGCACGACACCATCCTGTGTTTCTCCAGTCGCGGCAAGGTCTATTGGATGAAGGTCTACGAGCTGCCCCAAGCGAGCCGTATCGCGCGCGGCAAGCCGATCATTAATTTATTGCCGCTGGAAGAGGGCGAGCGCATCAATGCCATCTTGCCGGTGCACGAGTTCGAGGCCGAAAAATTTGTGTTCATGGCTACCGCCCGTGGCACCGTGAAAAAGACGCCGCTAACCGATTTCTCACGTCCACGCAGCAACGGCATTATCGCTCTCGATCTGAGAGCGGACGATCAATTGGTGGGCGTGGCCATCACCAACGGCAGCCAGGATATTATGTTGTTTACCAGTGCGGGCAAGGTTGTGCGCTTTCCTGAACAGGTGGTGCGCACCATGGGCCGCACGGCCTGTGGGGTACGCGGCATTCGTCTGGGGCAGGGGCAGCGCATCATTTCCCTGATCATCGCCGATGAAGGAACCGTGTTGACCGCTACGGAAAAGGGCTATGGAAAACGCACCTCAATTGAAGATTATCCGGTTCACGGCCGTGGCGGTCAGGGTGTCATTTCGATACAGACCAGCACGCGCAATGGTCAGGTGGTCGGCGCCGTACTCGTCAATGATGACGATGAAATCATGCTGATCACGAACGCAGGCACGCTGGTGCGTACGCGCGTGAACGAGGTGTCCGTCACGGGGCGCAATACGCAGGGCGTAAAACTGATTAGCCTGAGCGAAGACGAGAAGCTCATCGGGATCGAATGCCTGGCGGATGCCGACGATGCGGCGTTGGATATGGCGGCGCAGGATCAGGAGTCTGACCTGTCGTCACAGGCAGCCGATGATTCCGAAGAACTGTAAAATTAACTATAAATATTAATAGCTTATTATATAAATATAAAGAGGATTATCATGTCGCGCGTATTTAATTTCGGCGCCGGTCCGGCCGTCCTTCCCGAAGCGGTTTTACAGCGGGCTAAAGAAGAAATGCTGGAGTGGGGCACGTCCGGTATGTCGGTGATGGAGATGAGCCATCGCGGCAAAGAATTTATGGCTATCGCCGCCCAGGCCGAGACCGATCTGCGTGAGATTATGGCTATCCCCGCCAATTATAAGACCTTGTTTCTGCAAGGCGGGGCGACCAGCCAGTTTGCCATGGTGCCGATGAATCTGCTGCGCGGCAAACAGCAAGCCGATTACATCAATACAGGCGAGTGGTCGCAAAAGGCTATTGCCGAGGCGCGCCGCTTTTGCACGGTCAATATCGCGGCCAGTGCCGAGACGAATGCGTTTGCCAAGGTCCCGACGCAGTCTGAATTGAAATTAGATAAGGCGGCCGCCTTCGCCCACTACACGCCCAACGAAACCATCGGCGGGGTGGAATTTCATTATGTACCGGAGACCGGCGATGTGCCATTGGTGGCCGATATGTCCTCGACCATCCTCTCGCGCCCTGTCGATGTTTCAAAGTTCGGTGTGATTTACGCCGGCGCGCAAAAAAATATCGGTCCGGCGGGGCTTACCGTGGTGATCGTGCGCGATGATCTGATTGGACAGGCCCGCGATGGCACGCCGCGCATGTTCGATTACAAGATACACGCCGATAACGCCTCCATGTACAACACGCCGGCGACCTATAGCTGGTATATCGCCGGGCTGGTGTTCGACTGGATCAAACAGCAGGGTGGCCTGGCCGGCATGGGCGCACGCAATAAGCGCAAGGCCGATAAGCTCTACGGTGCAATCGATAACTCTGAGTTTTACCGCAATCCGATCGATGTTAACGGCCGCTCATGGATGAACGTGCCCTTCACGCTCGCTGATCCCAAGCTTGATTCCACCTTTCTCAGCGAGGCCAAGCAGGCCGGGCTGGTCGCGCTGCAAGGCCATCGTTCCGTCGGCGGCATGCGCGCCAGCATTTATAACGCCATGCCGGAACAGGGCGTGGATACCTTGATCGAATTCATGCGCGAATTCGAACGCCGCAATGGTTAAAGTAACTTTGTCTAGAGGATCACATGTATAAAATTCTTACCCTGAACAATATTTCACCTGTAGGCCTGGAGCGCCTGCCGCGCGATAAATACGAAATCGCCTCGGAGATCCAGCACCCCGACGCCATTCTGCTGCGCTCCTTCAAGATGCACGGCATGGATGTCCCCGCTACGCTCAAGGCCGTGGGGCGCGCCGGTGCGGGCGTCAATAATATTCCCGTGGATGCGCTCAGCGCGCGCGGGATTCCGGTGTTCAATGCGCCCGGTGCGAACGCCAATGCGGTGAAAGAGTTGGTTATCGCCGGCATGCTGCTGGCCTGCCGAAATATCTGCCAGGCATGGGATTTCGCGCGCGGTCTGCAAGGCGATGATGCGACGCTGAATAAATTGGTTGAGGAGGGCAAGAAGGATTTCGCCGGTTTTGAATTGCCGCACCGCACTTTGGGCGTGGTCGGGCTGGGCGCTATCGGACGTGAGGTGGCAAATGCCGCGCTGGCCCTGGGCATGAAGGTCATCGGTTTTGACCCGGGCATCACCGTGCAAGGTGCCTGGAAACTATCATCCGATGTGCAGCAGGCCGGCAGTATCGACGAGTTGCTGAGCAAGGTCGATTTCGTCTCCTTCCACGTGCCGCTGAACGAGGCCACGCGCCATTTGATTAACGCGCAGCGGCTCAAACTGATGAAACCCAATGCGGTCATCATCAACTTCGCGCGCGAGGGTATCGTCGACGATGCGGCTGTGTCCGCCGCGATCAAGGCGGGCAAGGTTTATGCCTATGTGTGCGACTTTCCCAGTCAACTGCTCAAGAATCACGAGCGCGTGATTACCTTGCCGCATCTGGGCGCATCCACGGAAGAGGCGGAGGATAATTGCGCCATTATGGTGGCCGAGCAGGTGCGCGATTACCTGGAAAACGGCAATATCCGCAACTCGGTCAATTTTCCCGAGGTCGTCATGCCGCGCAACGGCGGCTATCGTATCGCCATAGCCAACGCCAATGTGCCTAATATGGTAGGGCAGATCTCGACCGCGATGGCAAAATCCAATCTTAACATCATCGATCTGCTGAACAAATCGCGGGGCGACCTGGCCTTCACCTTGGCGGATGTGGAAAGCGAAATTCCCGCGTCGGTCATCGAGGAGATTGCCAAAATCGACGGCGTGCTGGCCGTGCGGACCTTGTAGACATATCTTGCCGGTAACAGATTGGCAGGCTGATCAACCATGAGTGACGAAGACAAATTACAAATACTTCGCTCGCGCATCGATGCCTTGGATGAAAAGATTCAAGGCTTGATCAATGAACGTGCCGTGCAGGTCTTGGAGGTTGCGCGGGTAAAACACGCCAGCGGGATTGAGGCCAACTACTACCGCCCGGAGCGCGAGGCGGAGATACTCGGAAAGGTGGCCGCGCGTAATCAGGGTCCGCTGGCCAACGCTGAAATCGTGCGCCTGTTCCGCGAGATCATGTCGGTCTGTCGGGCGCTGGAACAGCCCTTGAAGATCGGTTGCCTGGGTCCGGACGGCACCTTCACCCAGGCAGCCGCGCTAAAACACTTCGGCCATTCGGTACAGACCCTGCCGCTGATGACCATCGATCAGGTCTTTCACGATGTCGACTCAGGTGCGCTGGATTACGGCGTTGTACCGGTGGAAAATTCGACGGAAGGGATCGTCAGCCATACCCTCGATCTGTTCATCAACTCACCGGTGAAGATTTGCGGCGAGATCGAATTGCGCATTCATCATCACCTGCTCGGCCTGGCGGAGTCCGCACGCGGCGTCAAGCGTATTTACGCGCATCAGCAAGCCCTGGCCCAGTGCCGCCTATGGCTCGCCGCTAATATGGCGAAGGCGGAACTGTCACCTGTCAGCAGCAATGCAGAGGCAGCGCGCCTTGCGGGGCAACAACCTGCGGCTGCGGCTATAGCCGGGGACAGCGCGGCTGACATCTACCAACTTAAGGTACTGGCCTCGAATATTGAAGATGAGGTTAACAATACGACGCGCTTTCTGGTGATCGGCAGGCAGGATACCGCACCCACCGGCAACGATAAGACCTCGCTATTGGTCACCACGCGTAACCGCCCGGGGGCCTTGTCGCGCTTGCTGGAACCGTTCGGGTGCCATGGCATCAGCCTGACGCGCATCGAGTCGCGCCCCGCCCGGCAAGGCACCTGGGATTATATTTTTTTCATGGATGTGGATGGTCACGTCAAAGATCAAACCCTGCGCGATGCGCTGAAAGAGCTGGAGGCGGAGGCCTCGCTCGTAAAGATCCTCGGCGCTTATCCTAAGGCCATAACATGAGCAGACCTGAATTCAGCAAAGCGCCTGCGCGCATCATCGATCTGGCCCTGCCCGGCGTCAGAAAATTGCAGCCCTATATTCCCGGCAAGCCGGTAGCCGAGCTGGAGCGCGAATACGGCGTGCGCAATGCGATTAAGCTCGCCTCCAATGAAAATCCCCTCGGTCCCGGCGAAATGGCGCTGGCCGCAGCCCGCGCTTGCCTGAACGACCTTGCCCGCTACCCGGACGGCAATGGCTTTGCACTGAAGACCGCCCTTGCCGCCAAGCATGGCGTGGACATCAATCAGATCACGCTCGGCAACGGCTCGAACGAGATTCTGGAACTCGTGGCGCGCGCCTTTGTCTCGCCTGCGGACGAGGTGGTGTTTTCCGAACATGCCTTTGCCGTTTACCCGCTGGTCACGCAGGCCGTGGGCGCGCGCGCATGCATAGCCCCGGCACGCCAGTGGGGGCATGACCTTGCCGCTATGCAGGGTTTGATCGGCGCACGCACGCGTCTGGTGTTCATCGCCAATCCCAATAATCCGACCGGCACCTGGCTCAATGCCGCCGCCCTGGAAGGTTTTATCGGGGATCTTCCCGCGCACGTGCTGGTGGTCGTGGATGAGGCGTATTTCGACTATGCGCGCGCTACCCAACCGGATTATCCTGATGCGCTGCAATGGCTGGCGCACTATCCGAATCTGATCGTTGCGCGCACCTTCTCCAAGGCCTACGGGCTGGCCGGACTGCGCGTGGGCTATGCTGTTTCCCACCCCGAGGTGGCGGACATGCTGAACCGCGTGCGCCAGCCGTTTAATCTGAACAGCGTGGCCTTGGCGGCGTCACAGGCTGCCCTGGCCGATCACGAACATCTTACGCGCACTTTGGAGGTAAACCGGGAAGGTATGCGGCAACTGACCGCGGCCTTTGCGGATAGGGGGCTGGAAGTTATACCCTCGGCGGGTAATTTCATTTGTCTCGACGTGCAGCGCGAGGCCGCGCCCGTATACGAGGCCTTGTTATACGAAGGGGTGATCGTGCGCCCCGTGGCCAACTACGGCATGCCGCGGCATTTGCGCATCACCATAGGCCTTGCGCACGAGAACGCGCGCTTTATTGCGGCGCTGTACAAGGTTATAGCTAAATGATTCAAGCGTTTGAAGTAACAATAGCATGTAACACATTAGATTTAACGAACCGCCGTGATTGATCGTTTAGTTATCATCGGTGTGGGTCTGATCGGCGGCTCGCTGGCCCTGGCCCTGAAAAAGGCCGGCGCCTGCCGTGAGGTCGTGGGGTGCGGACGCAATCCGCTACATCTTAAGAAGGCCGTTGATCTGGGGGTTATAGACCGCTACGAAACCGGCATTGGCCAGGCCGTGCAAGGCGCCGATAGAGTGGTGCTGGCCGTGCCGGTCGGCGCCATGGAGGCGAGCTTTGCACAACTGCGCGGACATTTGGACCCGCAGGCCGTATTCACCGATGTAGGCAGCACCAAGGGTAGCGTGGTCGAGGCGGCGCGGCGGGTTTTTAAGCAACTGCCGGAAAATTTTGTCCCCGGTCACCCGATTGCCGGCACCGAGGATAGCGGCGTGGAGGCGGCCACGGCCGGGCTTTTTCAGCAGCGGCGCGTGGTGCTGACCCCGCTGCCCGAAACCAGCGCCGCAGCCCTGGCCAAGGTACGCGAGATGTGGCAGCTTGCCGGCGCCGAGGTCGTGGAGACCGGCGTTGCCCATCACGATGAGGTGTTGGCCGCCACCAGCCACCTGCCGCATCTACTCGCCTATACCCTGGTGGATACACTGGCGCGCATGGATACCAGCGAGGAAATTTTTCGCTACGCGGCGAGCGGTTTTCGCGATTTCACACGCATTGCCG
>JBDSOT010000049.1:0-15116 GCA_039914705.1 Gammaproteobacteria bacterium
TTTGGTGGCCAGGGACGGAATCGAACCGCCGACACGGGGATTTTCAATCCCCTGCTCTACCAACTGAGCTACCTGGCCTTGGTTAAAGTGTTGTGCTGCCATCCATGGCGAGGCACAGATGCTAATCGGGGCACCAGCCTGCCGTCCTTGGCAGGCGTTCACCCCTTCGGGGTTCACCCAACTGAGCTACCTGGCCTAGGGTCTAACGCGGAACGCGTATTAGAGCGGGCGCATCGCAATGAGTCAAGATAAGTATTCATCACTGGCAGGATTTGGCATGGTAATCTCTTTCTGCTGCGCGGAGCGGCTGCCGGCAAGGGGTAAGTTGTCAGCTGATCGATATGTAAATACCAGTGAGAACTTCGCGTGACCGGTTTGATTGCGTTCGGCCCCGTGAAATGTCCGGCAATGAAAAAATAATACGTCGCCGGTGTCGAGTTCCGCGGTCACCTTATGACCCAGCAGGGCTTGGTTTTCTTCGAGGCCGGGCCGCAAAAATAAGGCGTCATCCAATTGTTCATTACTGAAGGTCAGGGCATGCGTGCCGGGCAGTAATTGCAGACAACCATTTTCTAAAAATTCCGGACCCAAGGCGGTCCATGCGCTGATCAGATCCGGCCGCTGGAATGACCAGTAACGAATGTCCTGATGCCACAGAGTCGCGCTGCTATAGCGCGGCTGTTTGGTCATGATGCAATTATGATGCGCCTGGGGCAGCACTATGTGCGGCCCCAGCAACTGACGAATCCTGTCGAGTACCAAGGGATTGCCCGCCCACTCCTGAAACATTTTATGGCGCGCATAGGCCTGTAATAGCCGGCGCACGGTGTGCCCGCCGGTGACATCGAGCGAGGCGGGGGCGCCGGGGTATTTCACATCCGCCTCATATTCCAGCGGCCCACGCTCGGCCGCGAGAGCTTCTTGCGTGAATTCCGCCATCGCAGTACACATTGAGGCTTCAGCCAGACCACGCACTATAAGGTAACCGTCGCGGCGGAATTGGTCGATCTCGGAAGGGTTGAACATGGCGCGCATTCTGCCCTTACCGGGCCGGGTTTTCAATTGGTTGGCGCGAAAGCTGTTAGAATTATCGGATGGATATCTCCCACCTTTTAGACCCCCTGAACGATGCGCAGCGCGAGGCCGTGGGCGCGCCATTGGAGCCTCTGCTGGTGCTTGCCGGGGCTGGCAGCGGCAAGACCCGCGTGCTGGTGCACCGCATTGCCTGGCTGATTCAGGCCCAGCAGATGTCGCCGTTCGGCATCCTCGCCGTGACCTTCACCAACAAGGCGGCCAGCGAGATGCGCGGGCGCATTGAGGAACTGCTCGGCATGCCGCTCAGCGGCATGTGGGTGGGCACCTTTCACGGTCTTGCGCATCGCCTGTTGCGTGCGCACTGGCGCGAGGCGAAGCTACCGCAGACCTTTCAAATCCTGGACAGCGAGGATCAATTCCGTGCCGTGCGGCGGGTGATGAAGGCGCTCGATCTGGACGAGGCGAAATGGCCTCCGCGCCAGGTGCAGTGGTTTATCAATGCGCGCAAGGATGAGGGCCAGCGGCCGCAGCATATCGATGATCGCGGCGATGCGCACATGCGCCAGATGGTGCGCATTTATCAGACGTATGAAGAGATGTGCCAGCGCTCGGGCCTGGTGGATTTTGCCGAACTGCTGTTGCGCGCACACGAGTTGTGGCTGACCCAGCCGCAGGTGCTCGCGCATTACCAGCAACGCTTTGGCCACATCCTCGTCGATGAGTTTCAGGACACCAACGCGATTCAATACGCCTGGCTGCGCATGCTCGCGGGCAGCCAGGGTAAATTATTCATGGTGGGCGACGACGACCAATCCATTTACGGCTGGCGCGGCGCACGCATCGAGAATATTCATCAATTCTCGCGCGACTTTCCCGGCTCGCGCCTGCTGCGTCTGGAGCAGAATTATCGCTCCACGGCCACCATCTTATCTGCGGCCAATGCGCTCATCGCCAATAACACCGGCCGTCTCGGCAAGAACCTCTGGACCAGCGGTGCACAAGGCGCGAAGATTCGGGTATACAACGCCTTCAATGAACTGGACGAGGCACGCTTTGTCGTCGAGCGGTTGCGTTTATGGATCGCTGAGGGCGGGCACAAACGCGCGGACGTCGCCATCCTGTATCGCTCCAACGCCCAGTCGCGCGCCTTCGAAGAGGCCTTGCTGCAAACCAATACGCCCTACCGCGTGTACGGCGGCTTGCGCTTTTTCGAGCGTGCCGAGATCAAGGATGCGCTTGCCTACCTGCGCCTCACCGCCAATAGGCAAGATGACGCCTCCTTCGAGCGCGTCGTCAACACACCCACGCGTGGCATAGGCGACAGCAGTCTGGACGTGCTGCGTGCGCATGCCAGGCAACGCCAGGTTTCCCTATGGGATGCCGCGCAACAACTCATCGGGCAAGCACAACTAAATCCGCGCGGTGCCAATGCCGTGGCGGCGTTCTTGCGCCTGATCGAAAACATGGCGCAGGCAACCGAGAATCTCGCCCTGCACGAACAGGTTGAACATGTGCTGGAACACAGCGGCCTGCTCGAACACTACCGCAAGGAAAAGGGCGAGAAGGGCCAGGCGCGTCTGGAAAATCTGGACGAACTCGTCACCGCCGCACGTTATTTCCAGCGCGCAGACGATGAAGAGCTGGATATGCTGTCCGCATTTCTCGCGCACGCCGCGCTGGAGGCCGGCGAGGGTCAGGGCGGCGCGTGGGAGGACTGCGTGCAATTGATGAGCCTGCATGCGGCCAAGGGTCTGGAGTTTCCACTGGTGTTCTTGTGTGGTGTGGAAGAAGGGCTGTTTCCGCACCAGATGTCCATCAACGAGCCGGGACGCCTGGAGGAAGAGCGCCGCCTGTGCTACGTCGGCATGACGCGCGCCAAGCAGCAGCTTTACCTTACGCATGCGCAGAGCCGGCGTCTGCACGGCAAGGAAAACTATGCCACTCCGTCGCGCTTTATCCACGAAATCCCGGTCGAATTGATCGAAGAGGTGCGCATGCGCGCCGTGGTGACCCGCCCGGGCGGGGAATACTGGGATAGGCCGCCCCGCTCCAATACTAATAATAGCGCGCTCCCTGTGCGTGCCGGGATCGAGAGCGTCCCGGGCTTGCCTTTGGGCCAGCAGGTGATGCACGCAAAATTCGGTGAAGGTGTCGTCCTGAACTATGAAGGTAAGGGTGATCAGGCGCGCGTGCAGGTCAATTTCCGGCGGGCGGGGAGTAAGTGGCTGATGGTGACATATGCCAATTTGCAGACGGTTTAGTGGTGTTTATGTGACCTTCTGGCCCAGCCGACTTTTTTTGTACTAAGTCTAAATTTTCTTGCTTTTTTGATGTGAATTGATGAGATAATAAGACCGTTTGTGCGACCTTGATGACACCTATCCAGTAGCACATTGTTTTTATCGACACCTTAGAATACAACTTAACAGGAGAGAGAAGAAATGAAGCTGAATTGGATAGTAGGTTCCGCCGCGGCGATGTTGATGCTGGCAGGTCAGTCCCATGCCGCGCTGGACATGGAAGCTGGTAAGGCCCTGGCGAAAAAGAGCGGTTGTTTTGCTTGCCACAGCGTTGAAGCAAAGCGCGTTGGCCCAGCTTGGAACGATGTTGCCGAGAAATATAAAGCCGACGCGGGTGCCAAGGATAATCTGGTTAAATGGATACATTCCGGCGGTAAAGGCCGTTGGAACATGGGTGCCATGCCTGCCTACTCCCCGCGCGTTGCCGATGCCGACATCGACGCATTAGCTGACTTTATCCTGTCCTTGAAGAAGTAAATCGTAATAGATGCTACACAAAAGCCAGCGCAATGCTGGCTTTTGTTTTTCAGCCCCCGTCCTGCATTGTTAAACCCTCATTGTTAAGAACTCGCAAATACTTTAAAAACCACTTACCAAATAGTTTTGATATGACGAATAAGACTATTGCGTTATTGAATGATAATAATTATCATTTACCTGTGCTGTATTGCACATAATTCATCTCTTGGGAGAATAGCAATGTTTCAGTGTGTGCGTAATTCATTGTTCGCCGCCGTTCTGATAACCACCGGTCTTGGTTTTTTTGCCCTGAATGTGCAGGCGCAAGAGGAGCCGGACGATGAGGTTGAACAAGCTACCGAATCGCATGGCGCGCGGGGAGATTTGGTCATTTATTCGGCACGCAACGAGCAATTGATCAAACCGCTATTTGATGCCTATGAAAAGGATACTGGCGTGCGGATCAAGTTCATTACGGCGAAGGAAGGCCCGCTGTTGGAGCGTCTTAAAGCCGAGGGCAGGAAGACGCGCGCTGATCTGCTCATTACCGTGGATGCCGGCAACCTCTGGCAGGCTGCTCAAAGCGGGCTACTTGCCAAGGTGGATTCGAAGCAGTTGAATAAGAATATTCCGGCATACCTGCGTGACCCGGATGGCCGTTGGTATGGCCTGTCAGTGCGCGCACGCACCATTGTGTATAACACCGGCAAGGTGAAGCCCGCTGAACTCTCAACATATGCGGCACTCGGTGATGCGAAATGGAAGAAGCGCCTGTGCCTGCGCAGTTCGAAGTCGGTTTATAACCAATCGCTGGTGGCAATGATGATTGCAAGTCAGGGTGAACCCAAGACAGAGGCGATTATTAAATCCTGGATGCCGAATCTGGCTGCGCCGGTATTCTCAGACGATGAAAATCTGCTGGATGCGATGGCGGCGGGGCAATGCGATGTAGGTATTGTGAACAGCTACTATTTCGGGCGCGAAAAGCGCAAACATCCGGATCTGCCCATCGGTATCTTCTGGGCCAATCAGGAGGGACGCGGCACGCATGTCAATATCTCAGGCGCGGGTGTTACCAAGTACGCCAAGCATCCCCAGGCGGCGGTGAAATTTCTGGAATGGCTGTCGTCCGCCGAGGCGCAAAATCTGTTCGCTGACAAGAATCTTGAATTCCCCGCCAACCCTACGGTCAAGCCCGACCCGTT
Source organism: Gammaproteobacteria bacterium (assembly GCA_039914705.1). GTDB lineage: Bacteria > Pseudomonadota > Gammaproteobacteria > SURF-13 > SURF-13 > JBDSTW01. Next base: position 5,000 of record JBDSOT010000049.1, read on the forward strand.
GGTCACCTCGTGGGGAGACTTCAAGCACGACAACATCAATGTATCCGAGGCTGGCAAGTTGCAGGCCAAGGCCGTCATGTTGATGGATCGTGCGGGCTATAAATAAGTTCTACGCCGAGTTTAATGTGCCTACTCGCTGCGATTGCAGATAACTCTCTGTGAACACCGGACAAGGAGCTGTTATTCCCGCCCGCGTATTGGCTAAGCGCGAATGGCGACTGAGCGCGAATGGCAGGTTATGGCGGCTCGCCAGCTTGTGCGTGGCGGGCCTCGTAACTATTCCGATTGTTGTGCTGTTGCCCGCTTGGCTGGTGTCCGAGGGTGCGGTGTGGCGTCATCTAGCCGATACCGTGCTGCTCGAATTGCTGCGCAATACCATCGTGTTGATGCTTGGCGTTGGTGCGGGAGTGCTGCTGCTGGGTGTGGGTTTGGCCTGGCTTACGGTGATGTGCGAATTCCCGGGCCGCCGCGTATTTGACTGGGCGCTGATGTTGCCTCTGGGTATTCCCGGTTATGTGCTGGCCTTTGTGGCCATCGGCCTGCTCGATTTCAGCGGCCCGGTGCAGGGACTATTGCGCGCATGGTTCGGCCCGGGTGGCTATTGGTTCCCTTCGATACGCTCCGAGGGCGGGATTATCGCCGTTATGATCCTGGCGCTCTATCCGTATGTGTACATGCTGGCGCGCGCGGCCTTTTTGAGCCAGGGCCGTAATATGCTGGAGAGCGGACGCATCCTTGGCCTCGGGTCTTGGGCCGCATTTTACCGCGTGTCGCTGCCGATGGCGCGGCCTGCGATCGCCTCCGGCGTGGCGCTGGCCTTAATGGAAACACTGGCCGATTTCGGCGCCGTTGCCATCTTTAACTACGACACCTTCACCACCGCCATCTACAAGGCCTGGTTTGGCCTGTTCAATATCAACGCCGCCGCGCAACTGGCCTCGCTGCTGTTGCTGTTCGTCTTGGTCGCGCTGTACGGCGAGCGGCGCTGGCGCGGGCAGGCCCGATTCTATTCCAGTGGCAAAAGCGTACGTGATCATCGCTATCAGCTGAAAGGCGCGCGCGCACTGGTCGCCACGCTCGCGGCCACCACCGTGCTGGCCTTGGCCTTTCTCATACCGCTCGCGCAACTTATTGTGTGGGTGGTCGGCACTGCGTTCGAAGATCTGGATACGCGTTATCTGGAGTTTGTTGCTCATACGCTTACCTTGGGCGCACTGGCGGCATTGCTGACCGTCAGCGGGGCGTTGCTGCTGGCTTACGTGCGCAAGCTGTGGCCGGACAATCTGACACGCCTATCCATGCGCCTCGCCACGCTGGGCTACGCACTGCCCGGCTCGGTGCTGGCCGTGGGCATTATGCTGTTTTTTACCTGGGTGGATAACGGCATTGATAGTGTGGCGCAGGCCTGGTTCGGTGTTTCTACCGGCCTGTTGTTGAGCGGCACGCTGGCCGCACTGCTATTCGCCTATCTGGTACGTTTTCTCGCCGTTGCCCACGGCCCGGTCGACAGCGCCTTGGAACGCATCAAACCATCGATACAGCAGGCGGCGCGCAGCCTTGGTGCCAGCAACCGCGAAATCCTCTGGCGCATCTATCTGCCCATGCTGCGCCCGGGCCTGCTGACCGCTGCCTTGCTGGTGTTTGTCGATGTCATGAAGGAGATGCCCGCCACCTTATTGTTGCGCCCGTTCGATTGGGACACGCTGGCTATCCGTATCTACGAGATGACCTCGGAAGGCGAGTGGGAACGCGCTGCGCTACCGGCCTTAACGCTGGTGCTGGTTGGCTTGATCCCGGTGATGATGTTGGTGCGACGCGCCGAAGCTTGAGAATTTAGCGCAGGTTCTAGCCCAACACGCCAACGCAATGTATAGTAGCCGCTCGACCATGACCCTGTGGGAGAGATCGGGCCAGACCCGACGCCGAAGGCGCAACCACCCGGAATCGCTCAGGCAAAAGGACCACAGGGACCGTCGACTCTGGAGAGCGGTTAACACAGCACAGTTAATCCACCGACGGGGCTTAAGCTCTCAGGTTCCCGGACAGAGGGGCAATGAATGATCGGTACGCGCCGCTCATTCATTGCCCTTTTTGTTTTTCTAAACCCGCGTGATCGGTGCAGATTGCCAATATCACCCTAATTATTTGCACCGTAAGGACTATATTCATGGGCAACAGAACACCGCTCTACGATGAGCATATAGCCGCCAACGCCAAGATCGTTGATTTCGCCGGCTGGGACATGCCCATCCATTACGGCTCACAGGTCGAGGAGCATCATCAGGTGCGCCGCGACGCGGGCATGTTCGACGTCTCGCACATGACCATCGTCGATCTGACGGGCGCGAAGGTGCGTGCCTTTTTGCACCTGCTGGTCGCCAATAACGTCGACAAACTAAAGCCCAACCAGGCGCTGTATACCTGCATGTTGAATGCGCAGGGTGGCGTAATCGACGATCTGATCGTTTATTTTATGGATGATAAATGGTTCCGCTTGGTGGTCAACGCCGCCACGCGCGAAAAGGATCTGGCCTGGATCAACCGTTATGCAAAGTCATTTGAGGTGCAGGTCACGGAGCGCGCCGAGTTGGCCATGATCGCCGTGCAAGGACCGAACGCGCGCGCCAAGGTTTATCAAGTGCTCGACGCAGCCACACGTACCGCCGCGCAAACCTTGGAACCCTTCTACGCGGCCAACGTCGGCGATCTTTTTATCGGCCGCACCGGCTACACCGGCGAGGACGGCTTCGAGATTTTATTGCCCGGCGCCCAGGCCGCGGCACTATGGCGCGTACTAGTGCAGTCCGGCGTCAAACCGGTGGGCCTGGGCGCGCGCGACACGCTGCGTCTCGAAGCGGGCATGAATCTGTACGGCGCAGATATGGACGAAACCACCACGCCGCTGGAATCAAATCTCGCCTGGACGGTGGGCTGGGAACCGGCGGCGCGTCCTTTTATCGGCCGCGATATGTTGGACAAGCAAAAGGCGCAAGGTGTGCAACGCAAACTGGTGGGCCTGGTGCTCAACGAAAAGGGCGTGCTGCGCAATCATCAAAAGGTCATCGTCGAGGGTATCGGCGCGGGCGAGATTACCAGCGGCAGTTTTTCGCCGACCTTAGGCCAGGCCATCGCCTTGGCGCGCGTGCCTGCGCAGACCGGCGATTCCTGTTTTGTCGAGATACGCGACAAACTGGTTTCCGCCCGCGTGGTAAAGCCGCCCTTTGTGCGCAACGGACGGGCCGTCGTTGCCCCGACGGCAAGCGCCCCGCCAGGGAAGGCGGGGCTGGACACGGCTTCAGGGACGAACCCTTGAAATGCAAATAATAAAGTAACGAGGATATTTTATGAGCAACATCCCAAGCAATCTTTCTTATACCAAGACCCACGAATGGCTGCGGCTGCAAGATGACGGCACGGTCACGGTCGGCATCACTCATCATGCGCAGGATCTCCTCGGCGATGTGGTGTTTATCGACGTCCCGCCGCTAGGGCGCAGCTTCAAGGCCGGCGAGGCCTGCGTCGTCATTGAATCCGTAAAGGCGGCGGCGGATGTTTACAGTCCGGTCGCGGGCGAGGTCATCGCGACCAACGGCGCGCTCAGCGACAGCCCCGAGCAGGTCAATAAAGATCCTTATGATCAAGGTTGGCTGGTGCGATTGCGCCCGGCCGATGCGGCGGAGTTGAGCAAGCTGCTGGACCCTGCGGCGTATAAGGCCTTCATCGCAGCCGATGCGCACTAATCGTAGTTAACAGGTCGCCTTATGCCATTTATCCCGCATACCGAAGACGATATTCAGTCGATGCTGGCCGCCATCGGCGTGAGCAGTATTGATGATTTATTCGACGAGATTCCCGCAGAACTGCGCAGCGGAAAATTGACGCAAGTACCCACGCGCATGAGTGAGATGGAGGTCGCGCGTCTGATGAGCGGGCGCGCCGCGCAAGATGGCCAGCCGCTATGCTTCATCGGCGCGGGTGCATACGAGCACCACATCCCCGCCGCCGTATGGGAGTTGACCACCCGCGGCGAATTTTATTCCGCGTATACGCCTTACCAGGCCGAGGCCAGCCAGGGCACGCTGCAACTGCTCTACGAATTTCAGACCATGATGGCCAGCCTCACCGGCATGGATGTCTCCAACGCCTCGCTGTACGACGGCGCATCGGCGCTCGCAGAAGCCGTGCTGATGGCGGTGCGCGCCAATCGTAATAATTCCTCCAAGCGCATATTGATGCCTACGACGGTACACCCCATTTACCGCAAGGTGGTGCAAACGATAGTCGGGAATCAGGATATAGAGCTGGTCGAAGTACCGTATTGCACGGAAGGCGGCCATACCGTTCCCGAATCGCTTAAGCAATTCAAGCACGGTGAATTTGCCGCGCTCGTTATCGCGCAACCCAATTTTTTTGGCGTACTCGAAGAGGCCGATGCCTTGACGGATTGGGCGCACGCCAACGGCGCGCTGGTGATCGCCGCAGTCAATCCGGTCTCACTGGCCGTACTCGCGGCGCCCGGCGCATGGGGCAGCAAAGGAGCGGACATCGTGTGCGGCGAGGGCCAGCCCCTGGGCGTGCCATTATCTTCCGGCGGGCCGTACTTTGGTTTCATGTGTTGCAAGCAGGAGCACGTGCGCCAGATGCCCGGCCGCATCGTCGGACGCACCGTCGATCTTGAGGGCAAGCCCGGTTTTACCTTGACCTTGCAGGCGCGCGAGCAGCATATCCGCCGCTCCAAGGCCACGTCCAACATCTGCACCAATCAAGGCCTGCTGGTCACCGCCGCGACGATTCATATGGCTTTGTTAGGACCGGACGGACTCGAACGCGTGGCGGCGCAATGCCATGCGAATACGTCAGCGTTAGTGGATAGACTCGGCGCGGTGGATGGAGTCGAAAAGATATTTAACCGGCCTTATTTTCACGAGGCCGTGATACGTGTGGACATGGATGCGGGCGTAATGTTGAATGCCATGCAGGCACAAAATATTCTGGCCGGCATGGATCTCTCCGCGCATTACCCCGAGCTAGGCAATGCAATACTGCTCTGCGCGACCGAGACCAAGACCGCGCAGGATATTGAACATTACGCGGTCAACATGCGGCAAGTTTTAAACGACACTCAACGGAACGCACGTTACGCTTGAGCATCTCCTACTGGAACACAAACAAAAGGGAAAACGACATGGCACACATCACTCTGAAAGGTAATCCGATTAATACCAATGGCGAACTGCCGAAGACCGGCAGCAAGGCACCCGACTTCAAGCTCACCGACGGCAGTCTGAACGATGTCCATTTGGCGGATTTCAAGGGCAAGAAAAAACTGCTCAACATCGTGCCCAGCCTGGACACGCCGGTGTGCGCGCTGTCCACGCGCAAGCTCAACGAGCATGCAAAGAACAGCGGTGATGCCGTGCTGATTATCTCCGCCGACCTGCCGTTCGCGCAGTCGCGGTTCTGCACCAGTGAAGGCGCTGATAATGTTAAAACCTTATCCATGATGCACGATCGAAATTTCGCCAAGGATTACGGCGTGCTGATCACCGACGGCCCGCTGGCCGGCATCACCGCGCGCGCTATAGTGGTACTTGATGAAAACGATAACGTGGTTTACAGCCAACTGGTGCCTGAGATCGCCGACGAGCCGGATTATGAAAAGGCCCTGGCGGCGCTGAAGTAATAATAGTAGACGTGCGATATTGAGGGAATCGTATGAAGCACTATCATTTCTCGATTGTGATTGAAAAAGACAAAGACGGCTACTACGCCTTTTGTCCCGAGTTGCAGGGCTGCTATACCCAAGCGGACGGCTATGAACAGGCATTGGAAAACATGCGCGATGCTATCCGCTTGCACGTTGAGGATCGGCTAGAGGCGGGGGAAGAAATTCCACAGCCTGAGCAGGTAAGTCTTAGCTATTTTGATGTGGCGGTATGACAAGGCTGCTTCGTTTAACCGCAAAAGATGTTATCCGAATATTGGAGAAAAACGAGTTTGTACTGTCTCGGCAAAGTGGTAGTCATATGATCTTTAAAAATAAAGACGGCAAGCGGGTGACCGTGCCTTATCACGCGAGCGTAATATTGCATCCCAAGATTTTAAAAAATATTTTGCGCGACGCGGATTTATCAGTGGACGCGTTATTATGAAACAGAGGTTCTGTCATGCTGATTTTTGAACACTCCCAGCCTGGCCGCCATAACCCCGCGCAAGCGCCGGTCGCCAAGGCGGCGATAACTGACATTCCGGAAAGATTCCGGCGCAAGCAGCGTCCGCTGCTGCCCGAGGTTTCCGAGATGCAGGTGGTGCGCCACTACACGCGCCTGTCGCAGAAAAACTTTTCCATCGATACGCAGTTTTATCCGCTCGGTTCGTGCACCATGAAATACAACCCGCGCGGATGTAATAAGCTTGCCATGCTGCCCGGCTTTGTTAACAGGCACCCGAGTACGCCGGAATCCTTGGGCCAAGGCTTTTTAAGCTGCATGTATGAATTGCAGGAGATGCTCAAAGACGTTACCGGCATGAAGGCGGTATCGCTGACCCCGATGGCGGGCGCGCAGGGCGAGTTTGCCGGCGTGGCGATGATCCGCGCCTATCATGAATCGCGTGGTGACACGGCGCGCACGGAAATCCTGGTGCCCGATGCGGCGCATGGCACGAATCCCGCGACCGCTGTGATGTGCGGCTACACGGTGAAAGAAATACCGACCGATGCCGACGGCGATGTGGACATTGCGGCCCTGCGTGCGGCGGTCGGCCCACACACCGCCGGTCTGATGCTCACCAATCCCTCTACGCTCGGCGTGTTTGAAAAGGATATTAAAACCCTGCAAAAGATTGTGCACGATGCCGGTGGTTTGCTGTATTACGACGGCGCGAATTTAAATGCGATTCTCGGTAAGGTGCGCCCCGGCGATATGGGTTTCGATGTCATTCACATGAATCTGCACAAGACCTTCTCGACGCCGCACGGCGGCGGCGGGCCGGGCGCGGGGCCAGTCGGCGTGAATGAAAAGCTGTTGCCGTTTCTGCCCATACCGATGGTCGGAAAAGAAAAAGACGGCACGTACCGCTTGTTAAGCGAACAGGATTATCCACAGTCCATCGGGCGTTTGTCCGCCTATGCGGGCAACGCCGGCGTGCTGTTGCGCGCGTATGTGTATGCGCGCCTGCTGGGGCGTGAGGGCATGCACCGCGTCGCCGAGTTTGCCACGCTGAATGCGAATTACCTGATGAAGAAACTGGTGGAGGCCGGATTCAAGACAGCCTTTCCCACGCGACGCGCGACGCACGAATTTATCCTGACCTTAAAAAAACTGAAGGATGAAACCGCCGCTAATGGCATCGCGATCACGGCGATGGATGTCGCCAAACGCCTGCTCGATTACGGTTATCACGCGCCTACGACGTATTTCCCGCTGCTGGTGCCTGAGTGTCTGCTGATTGAACCGACCGAGACCGAGAGCAAAGAGGAATTGGATGGATTTATTGCGGCAATGCAAAAGATTCTTGCCGAGGCTTATGCATCGCCCGATCTTGTCAAGGCTGCACCGCACACCACACCCGTGCGCCGTCTGGACGATGTGAAGGCCGTGCGCGAACTCGATCTTACCTGGAAGCCGCAGTAATACGATTGACTGCGGGTTGCAGATTATCCGGTTTAGGCAAGTGTTCCAGAAATTGTTTTGTGCACGCCGCCCAGCTATAGTTGAGCGCACTCGCGCGGCATTTAGAACCGTCCAGTGTAAGGGCTTGCAGGGCGGCTTGCTTAAGGTCCTCATTCAGATAACCGGTTACGCCCTGTTCAATAATATCCAGCGGGCCACGCACCGGATAGGCCGCAACCGGCACGCCGCAGGCCAGCGCTTCGATGATGACCAAGCCGAAGGTGTCGGTACGGCTCGGAAACACAAAGACATCCGCTGCCGCGATAAAGCGCACCAGGTCTTCATTTTTTTTGAATCCGGTAAAGTTCACCTTTGGATAGCGCTGCTTCATCTCATCAAGCGCAGGACCGTCGCCCACCACATATTGAGTGCCGGGCAGGTCGAGCTTCAGATAGGCCTCGATATTTTTTTCGACCGCAACCCGGCCCATATAAATAAAGATAGGTCTTGCGTCAGTGAGAAAAGATTTTGGATGGGGCCGGAACAATTGGGCGTCGACTCCACGTGACCACAGTACAAGATTCTTCATGCCGCGCTGTTCAAGTTCGCTTTTCAGCGCCGCAGTCGCCACCATCGTTTTCTGCGCCGCTGAATGAAACCAGCGCAGAAATGCATAAGTGATTTTCAGCGGAATGTGAAAGCGCAGTTTGACGTACTCCGGAAAGCGGGTATGGAAAGAGGTAGTAAAGGGCAGCTTTTGTTTCAGGCACCAACCGCGTGCGGCCAAGCCCAGCGGGCCTTCAGTCGCGATGTGCACGGCATCCGGCTGGAAAGCTTGCATCATCTGCCCTAATTTTTTTGCGGGCGCCAGTGATAGTTTGATTTCGGGATACGTTGGGCAGGGAAACGACCTGAATTCATTAGGCGAGATAACCAGGGTTTCGTGGCCAAGTTTGCTCAGCTCTTGTTGGGTTTTTGATAGCGTGGTGACCACGCCATTAATTTGCGGAAACCAGGCGTCGGTTACTATAGCAATCTTCATATTCACCCTCTTTTTCTCCTTCTTTTAACAGGAACACACTTTCCTCGGCCCAGCGTATTAACGAAAGCGCGCCGTCGGAATCTTCGACCAGGGCGGTGCAGCTTTCCACCCAATCACCATCGTTGCAATAAAGGATGCCATCCTTGTCTTCGATGGTGGCCTTGTGAATATGTCCGCAGACAACACCATCGAGTTTGCGTCTGCGTGCTTCGTGCACCAAGGCTTGCTCGAAGTTACTGATGAAACTAACGGCATTTTTGACTTTATGTTTCAGGTAGGCCGCCAGCGACCAGTAAGGAAATCCCAGCCTGCGCCTGAAATAATTTAAGCCGCGGTTTGCCAACAGCAAAAATTCATAGGCACTGCTGCCGAGCATGGCCAGCCACTTGCTGTTCTTGACAACGGTATCAAATTGATCGCCGTGGATCACCAGCAGCCTGCGGCCATCGGCGGTTTTGTGAATCGCCTCGTCGCATATGCGCACACCGCTGAAGGTCTTGCCGAGGTAATCACGAAACAGTTCGTCGTGATTACCGGGCACGTAGATAACCTTGGTGCCGGCGGCCGCCTTCGCCAATATCGCCTGAATCACATTGTTATGCAGTTGCGGCCAGTACCATAAAGTGCGCATGCTCCAAAAGTCGATCATGTCGCCGACGAGGTATAAATATTTGGATTCGGTTTGCTTGAGAAAATCGAGCAGGAACTCCGCCTTGCAGGCGCGGATGCCCAAGTGTACATCGGATATCCAGATGGATCGAAAACGCAGAGGATTCATTAGAAACCACCTCTTACTGTTTGATTTTCGCGACTATGCGCTCGGAATGTGACAAAACTCTGATTTTTATGTAACAGAATTGCTACGAGCATTTGCGAAGCGAACTCAGAGTTAGCGCTTAGGCTTGATTTGTTTCACCTAACCCTGTAAATAAAGACCATGCAAAAAAATGGAAGCAAAAATGAAATCCAGCGCCTGATAAATGCCACGCGCTATTCTCTTGCCGGATTCAATGCCGCTCTGCAAAATGAAGCAGCCTTTCGCCTCGAGGTAATACTCGTCGTGATACTCGCGCCGCTTGCCTCGTGGTTGGGTGATACAGGAGTCGAACGTGCGCTGTTAGTGGGAAGTCTGTTGCTGGTGCTGATCGTGGAAATCCTCAACTCCAGCATCGAGGCGGCAGTGGATCGCATCAGCACCGAGCATCACACCCTGGCCGGGCGCGCCAAGGATATGGGTTCAGCGGCGGTGTTCCTCTCGCTTGTAAACGTGGTAATGATCTGGCTGTTGGTGCTCGTATAGGCGATACTTTAAAATCAGCGTAAAATTTGCAGCTGATCAGGCTGTGCCCTTCTCGATAAAAACAATTCAAGGAAATTCATGTCAGCACTTATCTGCGGCTCTTTGGCCTACGACACCATCATGGTATTCCGGGACAAATTCAAAAATCACATCTTGCCCGAG